>CALWYG010000078.1 GCA_944385695.1 uncultured Oscillospiraceae bacterium
TGGGGAAAACA
Organism: uncultured Oscillospiraceae bacterium; assembly: GCA_944385695.1. Taxonomy (GTDB): domain Bacteria; phylum Bacillota; class Clostridia; order Oscillospirales; family Oscillospiraceae; genus Lawsonibacter. The sequence continues at coordinate 12 of CALWYG010000078.1, forward strand.
CTCATCATCTGGAACATCAAATCCACCACCAAGGCCCAGGACGGCCTGTACGTCTACGACGTGGTACAGCGCCTCTATGACAGCCAGTTTGGCGGCCAGGGCGTGGACGACATTGAAAAATATGTAAAGCTGGGCAAGCTGGGCGAGGCCTTTACCAGCGAGGAGCAGGTCATCCTGCTCATTGACGAGATCGACAAGGCGGACCTGGAATTCCCCAACGACCTGCTCTGGGAGCTGGACCGGATGGAGTTCCACATCCCTGAGACCGGCCGCACCGTGAAGGCCAACCACCGCCCCGTGGTTATCATCACCTCCAACGCGGAAAAGGAGCTGCCGGATGCGTTCCTGCGCCGGTGTGTATTTCACTACATCGAATTCCCGGACAAGGAGCTGATGGCGGACATCGTGCGGGTACACTTCCCCGACCTCAATGAAAAGCTCCTTACCCAGGTGCTGGAGGCCTTCTACCGCATTCGGAATCTGCCTCAAATCAAGAAAAAGCCCTCCACCAGCGAGATCATCGACTGGATTCAGGCCCTCCAGCACGGGGGCGTGGCGGTGGACCGGATCGTGAAGGAGGTCCCCTATCTGGGTGTGCTGCTGAAGAAGAACGAGGACATCGACACTCTGCGCCGCAGTTGGAAGTGAGCCTATGTTTGAAGATTTTCTCTACTTGCTTCGGCGAAACGGCCTAAAGGTGTCCCTCACCGAGTGGATGGCACTGATGGAGGCCCTCCACAAGGGCCTCCACGACTCCAGCTTTATCGGATTTTATCACCTGTGCCGGTGTCTTCTGGTGAAGAGCGAGGCGGACTTCGATGCCTTTGACCGCACCTTCCTGGAGTACTTTCAGGACGTCCCCTTCCAGCAGGAGGTCTCCCAGGAGCTGCTGGACTGGCTGGACAAGCCCAACGCCCCTCTGGGGGAATATGACGAGCAGCAGGCGGAGCTCAACGAAACCCTGTCTACCCTGGAAATTGAGCAGCTCTTTGAGGAGCGTAAGCACGAGCAGCGAGAGCAGCACAACTGCGGCAACTACTGGGTGGGGACCCACGGCATGTCTATTTTCGGCAATATGGGAATGTCTCCCGTGGGCATCCGCGCAGGCGGAGAGGCCCGCTACAGACGCGCCTTCCGGGTGGCGGGCGAGCGGCGTTTCCGGGACTTCCGCCAGGACAACACCCTGGATACCCGTCAGCTTCAGGTGGCCCTGCGGAAGCTGCGGCAGTTTTCCGGCCTGGTGGACCTGCCGCCCACCGAGTTTGATGTGGACAATACCATTCAAGATACGGCCAATAACGCCGGCAGCCTAAAAATTCACTATAAAAAGCCCCGGCAAAACACGGTGAAGGTGCTCCTGCTGATGGACTCCGGCGGGTCTATGGATCACTATGCCCAGCTGTGCTCCGCTCTGTTTCAGGCGGTCACCAAAGCGGGACATTTCAAGGACCTGAAGATCTATTATTTCCACAACTGCCCCTACACCCGGGTGTACAACGACCCTACCCTCAACCCGGGCAACGCTGTGGCCGTCAGCTGGCTGCTGTCCAATATCAACACGGAATATAAGCTCATCCTGGTGGGCGACGCCCAGATGTCACCCCACGAGATATTCGATCCGTTCCCCATCCCCCGGGAAGGGGAACCCACCAGTGGCCTGGACTGTCTGTACCGCCTGCGTGAGCGCTTCCGCCATGCCATTTGGCTCAATCCCGACGGACCTCCCCAGTGGGATGGGGAATGGGCTGAGAGCTACAACAAAATTGCATCCATGTTTCCCATGTATCCCCTGACTATAGAAGGTCTGGAAGACAGCATGAAAAAACTGCTTACCCGCTAGGGCTGCAAAGGCATTTTATCCTGTTTTATTACAAAAACGCTATGGGTTCCCTCTTGGAAGGGGGTCCCATAGCGTTTCGTTTGCTTCAATAAGTCCACCAGTCCAGTCCGCACTCTGGAAAATCCACCGGCGGGTATTTTTAGATTTGTGCCAAATGGCTCAGCTTCTCCGGGTTCAAAATCTCCACCGTTCCCCGGCTCAGCTTGACCATTCCCTCGTTTTGGAAATACCGCAGCATGCGGGTAACTACCTCCCGGGCTGAGCCCAGGTGATTTCCAATGATCTCATGGGTCATTTTCAGCTGATTGCTCCCCTCCAGCCCGGCCTCTTCCAACAGGAACGCAGCCAGCCGCTGGTCAAAGCTTTTCCACATAATCTGCTCCATCAGCCACATGACCTCCGAAAACCGGCTGGCCATGATCTCATTGGTATAGTTAGCCAGTGGGGCGGAGGTCGTCATCATCTGCTTGTAGACATCAGTGGGAATCAGCCAAAAATCCGTATCCCGCTCCGCTTCTATGGTGATGTCAAATTGGATGCTGTGCATCATACAGGAGGCAGAAAATAGACAAATATCCATTTCAAACAGCCGGTATAGGGTGATCTCCCTTCCCTCCTCTGAGAGGATATACGCCCGCAGCTGACCGGAACGGACCAAAAGCAATCCTGTACAGTCCGCCCCGCCATTGTGAAGAATGGTTCCCTTTTTTACGCTCTGCCGGCTGGCTGCCCCCGAAAGCGTCTTCTGCTGCTCCGGAGTCAGCTGATCCCATACCGGAAAATACTGGGCAAGCTCCATATTCCGCCTCCTCGTCTGCCTCCACCCAAGCCGGTGGAGTAAGAATGCTTTGATGGTATCACAAAACCGTCTCCCGCGCAACTGCCGCCTCACCGCCGGAGGCATCGGCAAATTGGGTCTTTTCTCTTACAGCAAATACAAATTCGGCCTATTTTGGATAGATTCTCCCCTTTTCTTTTCCTCTGGGATATGCTATGATGTATCCGGCTTGAACGCATGCTTCTTGCTTGTTAACTCACGTGAGAGCGGAGGAGTTTTTGTGAAATTTTTACGCAGCTTTTTGCTGTTTGCCTGCGACAGCGCCATTCTTTTGGCAGCTACGCTGTTTTGTCTGGTTTTTTCCCACTGGTTTCATGAGAACCTGCCCGGGCGGCTTTTGTATTTGGCCGTTCATCTTATGGTCATGTATGCCTGCGTCACCATCTCCCAGCTTATTTTCCGCACCTATGCAAGTTTGTGGCGGTATGCGGAAAGCCGGGAATATATGACCTTGCTGCTGGCGGCTTTCTTCGGCTTTTTGGTCTATGAAATTGTAGCCCGTACCTTGATGAGCCGGGTGATCATCTCCTTTATCACCCTGACCGCCATCGGCGGGCTGTGGGTTCTCGGCATGCTTTTGGTCCGCTTTGCTTACCGCCTGTACCGAAACCACGTCCATTACACCAAGGGGAACCACCAGGTATCCGCAGCCATTGTGGGAGCCGGCTCAGCCGGTCTTCAGCTTCTGGAGGAGCTGCGCAGCAACCACGAAAGTAAATTCCGGGTGGAGTGCTTTTTTGACGACGACCCCGCCAAGATCCATAAAACCGTCCACGGGATCCGGGTCTATGGCTCCATTGCCCAGGCCCCCGCAAGGCTGAAGGCCCTGGGCATCCGCCATGTCTTTGTGGCCATTCCCTCTGCCAACGAAGGCCGCCGCCACGAAATTCTCCAGTCTCTTTCCAAGCTGGAAAACGTCCATATCTCCACCCTTCCCAGCACCATGGAGCTCATTGACCGCAAGCCCATCCGCGGCCAGCTTCGGGAAGTTCAGATCGAAGACCTTTTGGGCCGTCCTCCCATTGTGATGGACCCCGCCCCGGTGGATGCTTTCCTGGAGGGAAAAACCGTGATGGTCACGGGAGGAGGCGGCTCCATTGGCTCAGAGCTCTGCCGCCAGATCGTCAAGCACGACCCCCGCAAGCTGATCATTGTGGATATTTATGAAAATAACGCCTATGACATTCAGCAGGAGCTCCTGTATCGCTACGGCGGACGGCTGGACCTGTCGGTGGAAATTGCTTCCGTCCGGGATCTGGAGCGTATTCGTCAGCTCATGGAGCGCTACCGCCCCAATGTGGTATTTCACGCCGCTGCCCACAAGCATGTGCCCCTGATGGAAGTGAGCCCACAGGAGGCCATCCGCAATAATGTGTTCGGCACCCTGAATGTGGTGCGGGCCGCCAACGAGTTCAACGTGGAAAAGTTCCTTTTGATCTCTACCGATAAGGCAGTAAATCCCACCTCCGTCATGGGGGCCAGCAAGCGGCTTTGCGAAATGATTTTGCAGTCCATGAAGGGCTACAGCACCACGGACTATGTGGCCGTGCGCTTTGGAAACGTATTGGGGTCAAACGGCTCGGTGGTTCCCCTCTTCAAGCGCCAGATTGCGGCCGGCGGCCCTGTTACCGTGACGGACAAGCGTATCATCCGCTATTTTATGACCATCCCCGAAGCGGCCCAATTGGTACTCCAGGCGGGCGCTCAGGCCCGAAAGAACGAGCTGTTTGTGCTGAACATGGGGCAGCCGGTCAAAATTTTGGATTTGGCAGAAAACCTGATTCGTCTGTCCGGTCTGGTTCCCTATCGGGACATTGAGATTGTGGAAACCGGCCTGCGTCCCGGTGAAAAGCTTTATGAGGAACTGCTGATTGCAAGCCGGGACATTGAACAAACTGAGAACAGCCAGATTTTTATCGAGCGCCAGCCCGCCATTAGTCCCCGGGAAATGGAGCAAAAGCTGAAGCTGCTGCGCGCTGCCCTGGAAGAAAACAACCCCGCTGCCATTCGTCGGGCACTCCACGAAGCAGTGCCCACCTTCCACGAGCCCGAGGAAGTAAACCGTGTGCAGGGGGATGAAGTCGAAGTCCCCGCCGGTACCGCTTCCCGCACTACCGCCAAAATCGGGTAAACCGCTCATGTTTTGCCGGCCGCCTTACAGGCGGCCGGCAGTTTTTGATGAAAGAAAGAAGGGATGGCCCTATTTCGGGCCATCCCTTCTTGTTATTCACCTGGTACTGCAGTAACCGCTTCCGTCAGGAACAGGTACGCATCCATCCCCTGCAGTCCCTGGTCCTGGACCGACCGGGCTGCGTCCACCAAACTCTGGCTGCTGGCATCCCATGCAACATCCGAAATCAAAACCTCATTGGCCTGATCCATCTGCTGCTGAAGAGACAGGATTCCATTTACAAAGTCATCCACCTGGGTCTCATTCAGCTGGAACAACGACACTGCACACAGATCCATGGCACTGTTCCACGCTTCTCCATTGGCTCGCTCCTGCACCAGTCCCATCTGAAGTGCCGCAAAAAATTCATTTAGCTCGCCCAAGGGGAGGTAATAGTAGTAGGCAGCCTGATAACAGGAGTCAAACTCCTTTGTCGCCATCAGCTGCTGAGCACAGCGCTGGGCTGTCTCCAAACCGCTCTGCCCTCCCTGCTGCAGGCCCGCTCCAATCATGTTAATCTTATAATCCCGGTCCGTATAGCAGTCCATCCAGTCCAGCCGGCTCATGGTGCTCATAAACTCACTGTAGCTCATATTGCTGCTGTCCATGGTCTGGAACTCCTGCTGGGCCATTTGGCTGCCCAAAATCAGTGCTGCTGTAACTGCCAGCCACACCAGAGCCCCAGCCAGGGCGCAAATCCCCGTCCGGACTCCCCGCTTTCCCGGCACCGGCTCCTGATACGCCACTACTGCCAGCAGAAGCAGCGTGAAGGCGGCACACTGGTACATACGCACGGAGAAAGAGATCTCCATCAGCCCATGGAGATTCATCATAATCCAGCAGGCCAAAAGCGAGGGGGCCAGCAGGTCTCCCTTTTCCCCGCGCAGCCCCTTGCACAAAAGCCACGCAGCCCCCAGCAAAAACGCCAGGAACGCCGCCAGTCCAATCAGCCCGGTCTCATTCATCACCTGCAGCAGATGGTTGTGCAGATAGAGCGTTTCGTAGTAGTAGACCTGTACAGAGCTCAGAAGTCCCTCTGTGGAGCCCAGTCCATGACCGATGAGGGGAGACTGGGTAAACAGTTTCATGCCATCAACGTCATATTGGAGTCGGAGCAGGAAGCTGCTGTCCTCCAAGAGATTCTGCTGCAGACGGTTGACGATGCTATCGGGCAAATACCGGTAGGACATGGGAATTTCCGTCCCATCCGACAGAGCCAGGCTGCGCATCTCCAGCCCCTCCGGACCTCTGACCTGGAGCAGCACCCGGTTGACCCCCTCCGGTACCGTAAAGGAGGCCTCCTGCAGGGGGCCATTATAGTAGGTCTCAGTCTGGCCCAGCATGGTCTGTTCCCGGGTCGCGCCATACACAATCACGGTCATTTCATCGCTGCTGTCCCAGTCTCCGGTCAGCGTGTAGATCTCTCCTCCGGTCACGTCCACGCCCCGGTAAAGATAGGAACCGCTTTCAAACACATAGGGCTCCGTCTGGGAAAAGGCGAACATCACGCCGCCCACACATAGGGCTGCAGCTGCCACCAGAACCAGCGCGACCAGCCGTCCCTTTCCTGTCAGCGCCTTCGCCGCGGCCCGTCCGGGGAACTCATAGAGCAGCCAAGCCACCCCTCCGCAGGGGATTCCCAGCCAGGGACCCAGACTGGATCCCCCTGTGAGCAAGGACGAGGCAACCATGCCAAAGGCCAGGCCGCATACCCCCAGGCTCAGCATGGAACAAAACACCTTCATGCGGGTTTCCTTCCCTGCAAGGGCCAAATAGGCCAGGGCGGAAATGGCAAAGCACAGCATAGCGCCGCGGCTCACCGCCACAACAAAACCAGTTATGGAAACAGAGGCCAGCAGGCTGGCCAGCAGCCGCTCCAGGCGGTTTCGTCCGGACACCACGAGATAAATTCCCACAAATATGGCCAGTGCCAGCAGTCCGCCCGTCAGGTTGGCGTTATTGTAGATGCCGTCCATTCGGTTTGCGCTGAGCACGATTTCCTCTCCCAGGGTCAAATAGGTTTTTGCACCCAACATCCCGGCCAGAGACGCAAAGCCACGAAACACAGGCCCATTGCAGGCCAGATCCATACACAGCAGTGAGATGGCGCTGCACACTCCGGAAAATCCCCACAGCAGTCCCCGAACATTGGACCGGCGGCCTCTGGCCGCCAAAATCAGGGCCAGCGATCCAGACGCCAAAAGCTTGGGAAGCTCTTCAATGGCATAGGACCCAAAATCACTGTAAAGGCTGCCGATGGTACACAGGATCAAAAAGGCTTCCAAGCCCAGCAGCGCGACCCCGGCCCGGGAACGCAGATTGGTTCTGGCCGTTTTGCCCAAGGAGAGGATCAGCGCCAATCCTCCCAGAATCAACGCCACATTTCTGGTCTGCACCGTCATGGCAACGAACAGCAGAACCGAATACCAGACAGGGAACCACCGTCCCAGCACCCCGGCGGCCGCTTCCTGTCCGGAAGCAAATCCGGACTGCTGAAGGTCAGCGCGCCCGGCGTTTGTATGTTTGTTCTTCATTGTCAATTTCCCCCAACCATGAGTTTGAAATCCTGGGATCAAGTCAATGAGTTATTATACCACCCTTTTATCCTCGTGTCCACAAAAGCAGCATGGTTGTTTCCGTTAACTTTGCTTAAATATTGTTCTTTATTGCAGGAAACTATACCACTTTTTCTTTCTTCTTGCGCCGGTCAGGGTCTGTCTTTTCGGCGGGAGGAACGCCGCAAACAAAGCGCTCTCCCCGCCGCGCTCCCTTCGGTACTGCGCCTGCACCGGAGAGAAAAAGCCCCTATAGAACCGGTGGCCTTGGAGATCCGCAGCGGAGCGCCATGCACCCGCGCTCTTTTAAGGGCACCATTGGGAAACTCCCTTCATATGATAAAGCGGGAGCTTCTCCCAGAAGGAGGTAACACACATGGGTGTTACAAATTCCAATAAAGTCATCAACACCGACCGCATCTCCTGTGACGGAAGCGTGCGGGTTACTCTGGCGCTGACCGCCGCGCCGGATATCGTTTCCAACCCCACGGATATCGTGGTAATTCTGGACCGCTCCGGCAGCATGACCGGGGCACCGCTGGCCGATATGAAGCTGGGGACCAAGACCTTTATTGACCTCATTGATGAGGCCACTGACAGCACCCAGGACGGCCAGATCGGTTCCGGCAGCCGAATGGCAATTGTCAGTTTTTCCAGCACCGCGGTGGCAAATACCCAGCTTATCACCTCCGTGGCCGCCCTAAAAACCGCTGTGGACGGCTTGACCGCCGGCGGCAACACCAACCATGCGGATGCCTTTGTCAAGGCCACGGAGCTATTTGACCCTTCTTCCCCCAACGCCAAGGTCATGGTCATGTTTACGGATGGCAATACCACCACCGGAGCTCCTCCCGCTCCTGTGGCCGCCGCGGCCAGGGCCCAGGGAATCACCATTTACTGCATTGGCCTGATCGGCTCTGACGGCCTGGATATCAACGCCCTGAACAACTGGGCCACCGATCCGGATGCCTCACATGTGGCCGTGACCCCGGATGCCGCTGATCTGGAAGAGCTATTTGCCGAGCTGGCCGCCAATATTTCCAAGCCCGGCGCCACCGACATTGTCATTGACGAGGTGGTCAATTCTGACTTTGTTATCACCAGTATTTCATCGCCCACCAAGGGCTCTGCCTCCATGCTGGACGCCCACTCTCTGCGGTGGAACATCGCTCAGCTGGGCGTGACTTCCAGTGAAAGTGCATCTCTTGACTTCTATATCCGCCACGTAAGCCGGCAGCCCGGGACCAAACTGGTCAACGAGTCCATCACCTATTCCGACCGGGAGGGAAACCTTGTGTCCTTCCCCAAGCCCACCGTATCGGTGGCCTGTGATATTGTGGTGTATCCGGAGCAGTGTCCCGAGCCCGTGGAGCTGACTGCTGCGTGCTGTCAGGACTCCGTTCTGGTGGACCTGGGAGATGTAGAGTTGCAGTCCCAGGGGCAGATCATTCAGATGGACGTGACTCTCAAGCACGTCTGCCCTGGCAAACGGGTGGCTCTGGCAGCCATACTCACCGAAGTGGATGAGGAGGGCGTAGAGCACCAGCGGGGCATGAAGGCTATGACCATTCCGGCCCATAATTTCCCCATGTGCCGGGATATTTTGGTAAAATGCATCCGGTTTGTTCTGCCCGAGGATCTCAGCGTATCCTGCCGGCGCATGTGCACCCCGCGGAAATTGAAGGCCCGCTTTTTGGCCAACAGCATCGACACCGATTACCGCTGCTGCGAGTCTGACCTTACACTGTAATCCACGTACCACCGCTTGTTCAAGCGGTGGTACATAGTGTTCCTGCTTCTCCGCTCAACACAAACGCACCGCCCCATGGGACCGTCCCCAAATGGCGTGTTCTCCCCTGTTTACAACCGGCCCGCCGGTTGCTATACTGGACTTATCCCAGGCCGTAAGCCCCATGGGTGCTTCTCCGCCATGGGAAAGACAGTGCCGCTTGGATAGGAGGACATATGGAACATACACTTGATTTTAACCAAAAGCGCGGGTTCATCTGCGATATGGACGGCGTGATCTATCACGGCAATCGCATTCTGCCCGGCGTACCGGAATTCATTCAGTGGCTGCACGACGAAAACAAGGAATACCTCTTTCTGACCAATAACAGCGGCTATACCCCAAAGGAACTGCAGCAGAAGCTGGCCCGCATGGGGCTGGACGTCTCCGAAGAGCACTTTTACACCAGCGCCCTGGCCACCGCCGCTTTTCTGAAGGAGCAGGCCCCCGGCTGCTCCGCCTTTGTCATTGGTGAAGCCGGCCTGTTCAACGCCCTGTATGACGCAGGCATTACCATGAATGACGTTAACCCCGATTACGTGGTGGTGGGAGAGGGCCGCGCCTATTCTCTGGACACCCTGACGAAGGCTACAAACCTGGTATTGCATGGCGCCAAACTCATCGGGGCCAACTCGGATGTCTCCGGTCCCATTGAAAACGGCATTGCCCCCGCCTGCCGGGCACTGGTGGCCCCCATCGAAATGGCAACCGGAACCCAGGCCTACTTCTGCGGGAAGCCCAACCCGCTGATGATGCGTACCGGGCTTCGCATGCTGCATTGCCACTCCGCCGATGCCGTTATGGTAGGCGACCGGATGGACACGGACGTCATCTCCGGCCTGGAGAGCGGCATGTCTACCGTGCTGGTGCTCTCCGGTGTGTCCACTATGGAAACGCTGAAAACCTACGCCTACCGTCCCACCGCAGTGCTCAGCGGAGTAGGCGAGATCGTAGCGCAGGCCTGCGCGGCGATGAAATAACCGTTGCAGGCTCTCCCCTGCGCACCATCTCCGCCCGCTGGGCCGGAATGGCGTCCGCCGCAAACCCGGGCACCACCATGGAACTGGCCAAAGCCAGGGAAACCATCACCGCTGCTGTCTTTTTTGTCAACATGATTATCATCCTTCTTTCCTTCAGTGTACACGTTGTTTCCTGTGACACCTTTTATACAGACAGCTCCCTGACTTTGTTGCAGCTTTTAAAAAAATTTATGTTGTGCTATTGGTAAGGTTCCCGAAATTCCTCCCCACAGTCCGCACAAGCGTGCGTAACGTCTCTGCTTTTCCCAGTATAGCATTTTTTAACCCGAGGGAAAAGGACTCCCCTTAGGCCAAGGTCCGGTTCTCCTGCCCCCGGGTTTCGGCTCCCTTTGTGTCCCGCCGGCAGGTCTGCCGTCCGGACAGAGAAACATACCGGCAAGCTCCCCCGAGAGCTTTGCCGGTATCCTTGCCCATCCGTTCTTCCCGCTACCGCGAAATATCCTCCTGGGCCGGTCCTGAAATCAGCCGTCCCTCATAGTCAAAGCGGGAGCCGTGACAGGGGCAATCCCAGCTGCGCTCATCCGGGTTCCACTCCAGCTGGCAGCCCAGATGGGGACAGCGGATGTCCACAGCATGGAGCGTCCCATCCTCCCCCTTGTACACCCCCACCTTTTCCCCATGGAGAAAGACGATTCCGCCATGGCCCGCCGGAATATCCGCAGCCGCCTCCGACGGAATTTGAAAAAATCGTTTGACCAGCCCCTTGACTGCCTGTCCGCCCTGAGCCGCTATCCCCGGAAGCGCCGCGGCCTGGAAGCGACCCGGGTCAAACACCGGGGCACATGGGTTTTCTTTTCCGCAAATCAGATCCCGGAGGATGATCGCGGCGGCCATGGAGGTGGTCATGCCCCACTTTTGAAACCCGGCGGCCACATACCAGTTGGGCCGCGGGGCGGCGTAGCGGCCAATATAGGGCACTCCATCCGGAGTCATTCCATCCTGGGCCGACCAGTGATACACCTCCCGGCTCTGGGGGAACCACTCTCTGGCCTTCTGGCGCAGGCGCTCATACCGGCCGCCCTGCTGGTTTTCTCCGGTACGGTGCTGCTCGCCGCCCATCAGCAAAAATTCCCCGTAATTCCGAAAGGACCAGCCTCCCTTCTCCCCGCTGATATACATGCCCTCCACCTGCGGCGCATTGGCCAGCGCCAGAACATAGGAGCGCTCCTGGTGGAGCTTGGCAAAGTACATACCCGGCACATTCAGAAAGGGGATGTGGCAGGCAAAGACAATGTGCTCGGCCTTTACCTTTCCCCAGGGCGTAATCAGCTGGTCGTCTTCTGCGCTTTGGACGGGCGTTTGTTCGTAGATAGTCAGGGGCTCCGCCATTGCCCGAAGGAATTTCAGGGGATGAAACTGGGCCTGGCCCTCAAATTTCACCGCCCCCACCGCTGGAACGGGAATTTGCAAGTCGGTGACACAGGAGGCGGGAAGGCCCAGCTCTCGGGCCGCTTCAGCCTCCTCCCGGAGCATCTGCTGGTCGTTTCCATAGACATAGGCGCAGCGCTCCTCCCAATCGCAGCGGATTTGACGGGATTGGATGAGGTCCTGATACCTGCGAATGGCCGCCTGATTGGCTGCGGCATATTGCCCGGCCCCCTCCGGCCCAATGGTCTGCATCAGCTTATGATAGACCATTCCATGCTGAGACGTGATTTTTGCCGTGGTGTTCCCGGTCTGCCCACTGCCGATTCGGTTTGCTTCCAGAACCACTACCCGCCGCCCCGCCTCCTGCAGGGCAGAGGCTGTCAACACACCGGCCATACCCGCTCCAATCACCGCAACCTCAACTTCCAAATTTCCAGGCAGAGATTCCCGCTGGGGAATGCTGCAGCTTTGAGACCAAATGGATTGCATATGCTTCCTCCTTTGTGGTGTACGGTCTGCCGGGCTTAGTTTGGTCGGGAGAAGTGCCGCTTATGTGTGTCTTCATGGGCACATGGCTTCCCCGTGAAGCCGGGGGCCAGACTGGTCGCGGTCCGGTTGCCTCTTTAAAAAACCGCCCCATCAAGCGCCGCCGGTGGAAACGGTACGCCCTTGCTGACGCCAGGCTCCGCCCTAAAACGAAGCAGGCCTCCGGAGATTTTCCGGAGGCCTGCTTCGTCTGGGTGTGTGGTTTGCCGTGTGTGTGCTCCATGCAGGGCAATTGGTTTAGGGCGCATGATCCGCCCTTGAAAAGGCGCTTTGAGCCGGACTTCGCCTGTCATTCCACCTTCATCATGCGGTATCCAACACCAATGTGCGTCTGAATATACTGGGGGGAGCCGGGCTCTTTTTCCAGCTTTTTGCGCAGCGTTGCCATAAACACGCGCAGGGATGCAACGTCGTTTTCCCAGCTTCTGCCCCAGATCTGCTGGGTAAGGAAGGTGTGGGTCAGTACCTTTCCCACATTTTTGCACAGCAAGCACAATAACTTATATTCGCTGGGCGTCAAGTGCAGCTCCTGCCCGTCCAGAAAGGCGCAGCCGGCGGCGTAGTCCACCTTCAGCTTTCCGTTTGTGAAGCTCGCGTCTGCATTGCCCGTCCCAGACTGGAGCGCAGCCAGCCGCCGCTGTGTCACCCGCAGCCGGGCCAACAGCTCCTCCACGGAAAAGGGCTTGGTGAGGTAATCGTCCGCCCCCGCATCCAGGGCTTCAATCTTGTCCGTATCCTCACTGCGGGCACTGATGACGATAATGGGAAGATTGGACCAGGAGCGGACCTTGTGAATGACTTCCACCCCGTCCATATCCGGCAGCCCAAGGTCCAGCAAGATGATATCCGGATTATGGGAGGAGGCCTCCAACACGGCGGATTCTCCATTTGCCGCAGTGAGAAACCGGTAATCGCGGGCCTTTAGCCGGGGTCATAGGCATGCAGGGAAAATCGGGGTTCTGTAAAAAAGAAATTGAAGGTCAGTACACTTGCGGCAGAGGCCATAAAGCTGCAGATGGAGCTTTTGGTAAACACAGATACCAGCATCACGCCCAAAAGGTAAAGGGTCATGATATTGGCATCGGTGAGGCCCAAATAATAAAAGAACAGTCCCACCAGCGTGGTCAAGGCAAGAATGAGCGCGCTTTTCAGCAGGTCCAATGCGGATAACACCGGCATGTGAAAAATTTCCCGGCGAGTTTCCGAAATCTGATTGGTCAGGCCATTATCCGGAATAATGTGAATATCCAGTTCCGGGGCAAGCTCGATCAGCCGCTCGGTCAATGTGCCTTTGCCAATCCAGGGGCGGGGTGCTCCGCTGCGGCCCAGCACGATCTTGGTCACCCCCGACAAGCGGGAAAATTCGGCAATCTGATAGGCTATATCGTCGCCGTAGACCGTCTCCACCGATGCGCCCAATTGCTGCGCCAGACGAATATTGGCCTGCAGGCGCTCTTGATCCGCCGGCGTGAGCCACTGCGTGGTTTTTGTTTCCACAAACAGCGCGGTAAACCCACAGCGGAACGCCCCCGCCATTCGCGCGGCCATACGGATGATTCTCTCATTGGACGGAGCAGAGGAGAGGCATACCAAAATATGCTCATGGGCGCGATACTCCATTCCCCGGTGATCCGCCTGGGTGTACAAAGCGGCCCGGTCCGCACAGCGGCGCAGCGCCATTTCCCGCAGCGCGCTTAATTGGGACAGCGAGCAGCCGGAACAAACGGCATCCTGCTTTTGCTGCAGCAGACGCTGGCACAGTCTCTCCGGCTCAATATCAAGAAACTCCACCTGGTCGGCCCGATCAAACACCCGGTCCGGGATGCGCTCGGACACAGAGGCGTGCAGGATGGAACACACCGTATCCTGAATGCTCTCGATCTGCTGAACATCCAGCGTGGTATACACATCCACCCCCGCTCGCAGCAGCTCTTCCACATCCTGATAGCGCTTCCTATGGCGCGCGTCACTGGTATTGCGGTGGGACAGTTCGTCCACCAAAATCAGCTGTGGGCGCCGTTTTAAGCAGACGTCCAGGTCGAACTCCTCCTCGGCCTGTCCATCTGGGGGGGCGGGTTTGCAGGGCATTGTTTCAAACTGCTCCGCCAACGCCTGCGTCTCCGGCCAGCGGCGGGAGCTATACAGGCCAATCACCACATCCGTCCCTGCCGCTTGGGCGGCTTTTGCCGCCTGCAGCATGGCAAAGCTTTTCCCGGCGCCGGAACAATAGCTTGCAAAAATCGTGAGCGTTCCCTGCTTTTTTTCCGGCGTTTGTCTCGGCGGTGTCATCCTGTCCATGCGCCCCCTTCCGTTTTGGCAGGCCTATTATAACATACTTCCCCCCTCTGTCCCCAGCGTCTTGGAAGCAGCCGCCGGACAAGCGCAGCGGATGCGGAGTGGTTCCTGTTCCGCTTAACTTCCGAATTGATCCGTATATAGTCTAAAAAAACATCCAGTTTGGAAATGGCATAATACCCGAATCGGACAAAACACAATAACCTCCCAACAAAACGAGAGCTTCCATCATCGATACCACTTCCTTTCCCGACAGGGCAGGCTTTATATGTGGAAACACTTTTGGAGATCCCGCTGGGTGCCCAAGACCAAAATGGTGCTGTTTTCCGGAAGGAAGGTCTCCGGGGTAATCACGGTCATGGAGAATTTTCCATCCTGCTTTATGGCCAGGATATTGATGTGATATCGCTTTCGTACATCGATCTGCCCAATGGTTTTTCCCACCCAGCTGCTGGGTACTTCAATTTCAAAGATGGCGTGGTCGTCTCCCAGGGCAATATAGTCATAAATATGATCGGAGCTATAGCGAATGGCGGTCCATATGGCCATCTGCTTTTCAGGGTACACCACCTCATCCGCGCCGTTTCGCAGCAAAAACTTTGCCTGCACGTCCCGCTCTGCCCGCGCAATTACCTTCTGCGCCCCCAGCTCTTTCAAAAGGCAGGCGGTCTCCAGGGAGCTTTGAAAGTCGTCCCCAATGGCTACCATACACAAATCAAAATTGCGTACGCCGATGGACGCGAGAAACTCCTGATTGGTGCTGTCTCCAATCTGGGCGTTGGTGACAAAGGGAAGTACTGCATTCACTCTCTCTTCGTCCTTATCCACCGCCATAACCTGGTGATTCAGTTCATTCAGCTTCATTGCGATATGCCGTCCAAACCGGCCTAAACCAATCAACAATATTGTTTTCATCGTTCCTCCACCCTTCTGTTACCCTACGGTAATCCGTTCCTGGGGCAGTCTGGCGCTGTTGCCCTGCACATTGGACAGGGCTGCAAAAATCAGGGTCAGACCTCCCACGCGTCCAAAAAACATAAGTGCAATCAAAATCAAATGGGATATGCTGCTGAGCTGGGGGGTAACGCCCAGAGAAAGCCCCACAGTCCCGATGGCTGAAGCCGTCTCAAACAGGCAGGTGAGGACGGGCAGGTCTTCCACCTTGCTGATGACCAGTCCCGCCGTTAAAAACAGGACCAGGTACATGATGAAAATCGTCGATGCCTGAGACACCACTTCGCTGGATATCCTGCGGTTAAAAAAGTGGGGATGCTCTCTGCGGCGGCAAACGGCAGCTGCGTTTGCCAGCAGGACCGCCAAGGTGGTCGTCTTCATTCCGCCCGCGGTAGAGCCCGGAGATCCGCCGATCAGCATGAGAAGGATAATGATGAACTGTCCTGTCTCGCTGATCAGGGTCAAATCCGCCGTATTGAACCCAGCCGTTCTTGGCGTGACGGCCTGGAAGAAGGATAACAGTACGCGCTCTCCCATGGGCGCCTGGGCAAATTCAAACAGGAAAAAGTAAATTGTGGGAACCAGAATCAGCGCGCCCGTCACCGAAAGAATGACCTTGCTCTGCATGCGGTATTTGCGCACATGCAGGCCGTGCATGCTGATATCCTGCCAGGTCAAAAAGCCTATGCCGCCAATGGCAATGAGCAGCGCGATCACAATGGAGACCGTAGGATTGCCGGCATAGCTTGTTAACGAGGAAAACGGGGCGTTTATTCCCATCAAATCAAACCCTGCGTTGCAAAACGCGGAGACGGAATGAAACAGTGCATACCAAATTCCTCTTGCCCCAAAATCCTGGTAAAACACAGGCAGCAGCAGCGCCGCTCCCAACAGCTCCACAACCAGAGCCGTCTTGAAAATAAACCCGGTCAGACGGACAATTCCGCCCACATTGGGCGCCGCAATGGCCTCCTGCATGGTGCTTCGCTGCATAAGTCCGATTTTTCTTCCTGACAGAATCACAAAGGTGCCCGCCACCGTCACAACGCCCAGTCCGCCGATTTGGATCAATACCATCAGGACAGCCTGCCCAAACGTGGACCAATACGTAGCGGTGTCATACACCACCAGCCCGGTTACGCAAACGGCGGACGTGGAGGTGAACAGCGCCTGCAAAAAGGGGGTGCTCACCCCTGCCTGGGATGACACAGGCAGCATTAGAAGCACGCTTCCCGCTAAAATAACCAGCAGAAATCCCAATATAATGATCCGAAACGGGGACTTATTGTTTTTATGTAAAAACTTCCACATAAGTCTCCACCTCTTTCTACATTCTTCTCCACTCTTATTATCTACATTTCACTTAAAGAGGGTGTTAACGTGTTGGAGCCCGTATTAAGACGGCATTAAGATCCGGTTCTCTCCCCCTCTTTTTAATTCATCCGAGGCAACCCGCATCTCAAATAGCCGCAGGCCTCCGGTATGTAAACTCCGGAGGCCTGCGGCTGTTGGTATGCCCAGCCAGTCTGGCGTAGACTTTGAGGCTCTCTGCAATTCAAAGGCGGTGCGGTTCACCCCGCAGTCTTCCCCAGCTGAATCCCATATTCTTGGGGTAAACATTTGTGCCGCGGGGTGCCAGATATCACCCCAGCGGAAAGCGCCTGACAAACTCCTGCTGCAGCTCATCCCGGAACTTGGGGTGTGCAATGGAAATCAGGGCTCGGGCCCGCTCTCTGAGCGTTAGCCCCTTGAGATGGGCAATGCCGAACTCTGTAACGATATAGTCCACATCATTGCGTGTTGTGGTTACGCAGGCACCTGGGTCCAGGAAGGGGACAATTTTTGATACGGTGCCCTTGGCCGCAGTGGAAGGAAACGCCAAAATGGAGCGGCCTCCCTTGGACATGGCTGCTCCCCGGATAAAATCGACCTGTCCGCCCACACCGGAAATTTGCTTTTGCCCCACGCTCTCCGAACACACCTGTCCCATCAAGTCTACCTGCACACAGGAATTGATCGAAACCATATTGTCGTTTTGGGCAATCACCAGCGGATGATTTACATAGTCGGCCGGGAGCATCAGCACGTCCTCATTATGGTCCACAAAGTCGTACAGCCGCCGGCTTCCCATAATGAAGTTGGCTACAAACTTGCCTGGATGCAGCGTTTTGCACTGGTTTGTAATCACTCCGGCCTCCATCAGGTCCACCACGCCGTCAGAAAACATTTCGGAATGAATGCCCAAATTTTTCTTATCCTTTAGGGACAGCAGCACCGCATCCGGCAGCGCCCCAATGCCAAGCTGGAGCGTATCCCCATCCTGAATCAGAGACGCACAATATTCCCCGATGATTTGCTCAATTTCTCCAATGTTCGGCTTGGCCAGCTCCATCACTGGCGCGGAGTGCTCCACAAAATAATCAATCTCCGTCACCGGCACCAGCTTTCCATAGGTAAAGGGCATCTGGTCATTTACCTGGGCAATTACGGTCTTGGCCGTCATCACTGCCTCATAGTCATAGTCTACCGACACCCCCAGGGATACCATCCCATCCTCGTTGGGCGGTGTTACCATCACCAGCGCCACATCCAGCGGCAGGGTAGTATGAAACAGGTTTGGAACCTGATAAAAGAAACAGGGCGTGAAATCCGCCCGTCCACAGCTGACCGCCTCCCTGGTATTACCGCCCACAAAATTTGCATTGTGCCGGAAGTGCTTTTCCATTCCGGGCTTAGCATACTCACACTTTCCCATGGCTACCATGTGGAAAATCTCCACATGTTCATACACCTGGGCATTTGCCACCATGGCATCCACCAAATAGGTAGGTTCTCCACAAGCGTGGCCCGTAGCAATCCGGTCCCCAGAACGAATATAGCTCACTGCCTCTTCCGCCGTTCTTTGCCGCTGTTCATAATAGGTACGCCAATCGGACATACAATCATCCCCTTTTTAAGCTGCTCAAAAATTTTTTCCCCAATGCATAGCCCTGGGCGCTGTCAATGACGCAGCGCGGGAGCTGGCACGGCAGGTCGCCCTGCTGGGCACAGCGGGCGGAACATCCGCACACCACCAGCACGCCGCAATAGCGTTTTCCATGTTCAAAGGGTTCCAGGCTCAGCTCGCCACACTCCTCCTGAAGCTGCGCCACCGTGTGCCCCCGGTCATACCGCGGATTACATCCCCCGCAATACCGCAGGGCCACTTTATCACCCTTCATGCCGCTCTCCTAAGCAGACGTGATTGCACTCTGGGCTCCCGGGCCAGCTTGGCATAGGTGCCCGCCACCTGGTACATCTCATACTCGAAGGGCAGTGACTGCTTGTTTTTGAACATGCCGCCCACCCTAAAAACTAACAGGCCCTCTGCCAACTCAAACGGCAGAGGGCCTGATGCACAGCAGTCGCCTCAATCTAAAATCACTGCACTATCGTCTTCCCCAATCGCAAACTTGATGTATGTCATCGTTCCGCCCTGGCAGATATGGTATATCCCCAGGAAATCAGCGTCCGGAGCCAGGTCGTCTTTGCGGTAAGCCGTGCCGTTTAAGATAACATCGGGGCCATCCGTCAGCACGCCCATCGCCGCTTCTGTCTCCACCACAACTCCTTCGCAGCCCACAAACAATTTTACCAGGTTATCCTCCAGCGTGGCCTCCCCGGCGGCATCCGCAGAGGACGCCCGGTATGTCACAACGGAGTCCTCGCCAAAAACACAGCCCTTCCCCAAGCTGACCATGGCATGATAGTCGCCCACAATGGTAAGGCCGCCGCGGAAGGTACAGTTGTCAAACACCATATCGCTGCGCAGATCGTTGGCGCCGTCCCGAGTGCTGTCCGGATCCACGGTGACTGTGACCATCTGTTCAAAGGTCACATCATACACCTCCACCGGTTCACCGGCCTTCAGCTGGTAATCGTACTGCGTCTCGTCCTGTACTGCGGACGAAGCGCCGCCGGAATTCTCACCCTCTGAGGACTGCTCTGTATTGGCACAGGCGCACAGTGTTGTGGTAAGGCACAGGGTCAGGAGCAGCCATTTTCCCTTTTTAAACATATATGTATCCTCTCTTTTCTGCCGCAGCCGAATTTTCATCAGTTTACCACGGCCGGAAGTGAAAGTGGTGCGCAGACTGCGCACTTAAGGCTGATAGATCACCTCGAAAGGGGCCTGGGCCAGCTGCTCCCGGGCCAGCTCCTGGTGGCGCGGACTGAGCACCAGCCGGGTGAGCCAGGGGCACTCCAGCAGGGGCGTCAGGTCGGTGAGGAAATTTTCCCGGAGATCCAGCTCGGTCAGAGCCGGCATGGTGGGGGCAAAGGACAGCTCCTCCACTCCGGTCTCCCCCAGATTGACATGTCCCAGGGCAGGAAGGTCGGCCAGTGCCTCGGGATGGGAGATCTTGCTGCCGAAAAAATCCACCTTCTGAAGCCGCTGTAAACTTCGAAAGAGGGAAAGGTCCAGCTGGGGCGTGGAATACAGCCGCAGCTCCTCCAGGCCAGTCAGTCCCGCCAGCGTCTTCGCCGCTCCCTCCGGCATACTCCCGGTAATCAGCCGGGTGAGGTTCGGGCACTCCTCCAGGGGGGTATAGTCCGTCACCCATGTGGTACGCACATTGAGGGATTGAAGATCGCTCCCCCGGAACACCTCCACCGAGGTGATGCCGGTGGCCTCCAGCGTCACCTCCCGCAGCGCAGGCAGTTCAGCCAGTACCTCCGTCGCCCGCACCGGATTCTGGCCCAAATCCAGCACCTGCAGCTCCGTCAGCCCGGTCAGGGGGCCGAGATCGGATACCTCGTTTTCCGTCAGGCTGAGATATTCTATCGGCAGCTGCGCCAGAGGAGACAGGTCGGAAATCTGCTGATAGTCCAGCACCAGCACCCGCAGATTGGTGCATTGGGCCAGAAGCTCCAAATCCCTGTCATCTATTTCCCCGTGGACAGTCTCTCCTACATAGAAATCATGGGCCGTTTCTGCGTGGACTTCGTGTTCCTGAATGGTGCTCATCTGCTGCCGGCCACACACCATCAGCTGTTCCACCTCCGCCAGTCGTTGGGTGGGGATGGGCTCCTCCGCTTTCAGCCCCAGTTCCTGCCGCAGCGCCTCCTCCAGCAAAGGAGAGGAAAGCTGTACCACTTCGTCAGACGGCCGCAGAAAAAAGCACAGCAGTACGCCACACACGGCACATACCGCTGCAACGGCAGTCCAGCGCAGCCGACGGTATTTCAGTGCCCGGTACACCCCGCGTACGGAGGAATAGCGGTTTTGCGGAGCAAAGGCTGTACACCGCCGAATGATACGGACAAGATCATTCTATCCCGGCCTTTTGGGCGGCAGATCATAGTTTGCAGAGAGCAGATAGCACATCAGCATCCCCAGGCTGTACACATCTGAGCGCTGGTCCGTCTGCTGATAACCGAACTGCTCCGGCGCCGCTGTAGCCCGGGTCCCCAGAAGTACCGTGTCCTCCCGCTGTTCTGCCCGGTAACGGCGGGCGGCCCCCAGGTCGATAACATGGCATCGGCCGGGCGGGTCCAAGATTACATTCTGAGGCTTCACATCCCTGCAAATCACCGGCGGATTCTGGCGGTGCAGATAGTTCAGTACCTGACACAGCGACAGGGAAATCTCCCGTACCTGGCTGGGCGTTAGCGGACCCTGGGCCTCCACCTGTTCGGCCAGACTGATCCCCTCTACATAGTCCCGAACCAGGTACTCCCTTCCCTCCCACTCCAGATAGGCCAAAGGCCGAGGCAGTTGGGGGTGCCGGAGCCTGTGCAGCAAATCGTACTCCTGGCGCAAGGAGGTCTCCTCTTCTGTCAGCTGTGTTTTCAGTACCGCCGGCTTACCGGCATGGTCCCGGAGCAAATATACCTGCCGCTCCCCGTCCTTTAAACAGGATTGCAGGCTGTACTGCTGCTCCAGTGGAGGCGGCAAAACCAGGTCATCCAGTACCTGAGCCTCATATGTCCTCAAAAATTCTTCTCGTTTCCCCATGTCAGCGTTCCCCGGCATAAAGGCTGCGCTCAGGGAGAGAGGTCAGCAGCTCTTCCGTCTCCAGCAACGTCATATTCTGATTCAGCGCAAAAATAATGGCGGCGTCCCTGCGCACCCTTGGATAGAGGACGCCACATTCTCCCATTGTCAGCAGCCGCTGGGTCTCTTCCAGCGGCAGATGCAGGGATAGAGCTGTAC
The DNA here is from genome assembly GCA_944385695.1 of uncultured Oscillospiraceae bacterium. Classification (GTDB taxonomy): domain Bacteria; phylum Bacillota; class Clostridia; order Oscillospirales; family Oscillospiraceae; genus Lawsonibacter. The sequence goes on from CALWYG010000078.1 coordinate 21,600, forward strand.
GCAGCAGAATGTCCCGGCCAGGGACCCGTTCTCCCCGCAAAATCTGATAGCCGTAGGACTTGCTGACATCAGCGGCCGCCATCCACTCTGCCGCCGACATCCCCGCCTCCTTGATCTGCTCCAGCAACATCTGCGCGCAGGAAGGTGCTCTCCCTGTCCCGCGTAAGAGCTCTCTCCCACTCTCCCGGCCACGCAGTCTGTGAAACAGCTTGCTTGTGGTCTCCAGCACCCGTCCCCCTCCTCTCACATGGTATGTTTATTATACCGGTAATTTTGAAATAGCCAAAGTATATTTTACAAGGAAAACGCGTCTGTCGCCGCTACAGCCCTTCAGAACGGTGTGGGGCAAGCTCACAATGCGGGAAGCTCCTCTTAAACCAGCCCCAACCGTTTATTTTGATAGTCCAAAACGAGTTTTATCGCGTACTTGATATCCTGCATGACTTTATCGGCATCCTCTTTTGAAATCTCGATCTCCAGATATTCAGGCACAAAATGTCCTACATCACTTCGCAAATAATACCGTCCGTCTCTCAATATAATCTGTTCATTGTCTTGATCAAAAATTACCATAAGATTTCCTCCATCTTATTGAATGGGGACAACTGTATATTGTCCAGGTAGAATCTGATTTACAACTGCCTCCGGAAGTCCGCCATATGTATTGGGATTCGCCCGCTGGCCGTTTGATGTTTTAATTATAACATTGATCTGAGGAAGTATCAGCCCTGCATTTCAATGGCCCAAATTATTTTTGGGGAACAAGATACACTCCTTAACCTGCGGTCTTGCATCTAAAATTCAGGGGACAGGCATATTAAAAATTAACCCGCAAAACAAAGAAAAGACCAGCGCCAGCAATTCCCCCGTCGTTGCCCCTGTGGGCCGCTGTGTGGCCGCTTTTCGGGTAAGGTAGTGTAACTCTCCCCCACAAGGTTTTAAGGCAGTTTCCCCCCTTGTTTGCCATTGATATTGAGAGGCTATCGGGTGACGAAAAATAAGCAGGCAGAAAGAGCCGGGGTCGTAAACGCCCCGGCTCGACCACAACCGCCCGCAGTGCGGGCAGTTTCAGCGCCTGCGGGGCGGGGTCGTAAAAGACAAAATTTCGGTCTTCCGGGGGCGCGATTCCCTGTATCCTTAGTGCCGCGGGATTTGTTCCGGGGTTACAGCAGATACCCCCCTCAAAATTTGCGTCGCAAAACAAAGATAAAAGCCTTTCCCAAAAATATTACGCTGTTAACAAAGATATTGTCCTCCGAACAAGGAACGAATCTAAATTGTTACTGTTCTGATCACTCTGCCCGTTTGCCCTGGCTATTCTCTCCCCTCTGTGCTATGTTGTGTTACTGAATAGGAGGCAAGGCAGCTGATGAGTACACCGTAGCCACATGGCTTCGCACCTGGTATGAGCTCTACGCCAAGCCCAATGTTCGCACCGCCACAGCAAATCGGTATGAGCTCATCATCGAGCGCTACACCATTCCCAGGATCGGAACCATTAAACTAAAGAAGCTGACCACCCGACACCTGCAGAAGCTCTACAAGGAGTTATTGGAGGACGGCAGAATACATGTTGGAAAGGGAGAAACAAAGGGACTGAGTACCACCACCGTCCGCAGCGTCCACCTGATGCTCCATGCGGCTCTGGAACGGGCGGTGAAGGAACGGCTCATCCCCAGGAATCCCACCGAGGACTGTATCGCTCCTAAGCCCCGAAAGATCGAGATGCAGATTCTTCCCTCTGAAGACATGCATGCCTATCTGGAGGCAGCCAAGGCCCGAGACCTGCTCCCCATGTTTTACCTGGAATTGGTCAGCGGATTGCGGAAGGGAG
>CALWYG010000079.1 GCA_944385695.1 uncultured Oscillospiraceae bacterium
ATGGCCTTCATGGTGATGGCCTCCAGCGCCTCGGGAATGGTGGGGTCGATCTCTCTGGGAGAGAGAGGAATGGAGTTGATGTGCTGGATGGCCACCGCCACAGGAGTGTCTCCCTCAAAGGGCAGGCGGCCGGTAATCATCTCATAGAGAACCACACCGGCGGAATAGAGGTCGGAGCGCTCGTCAATGTGGCTGCCCCTGGCCTGCTCGGGGGAGATGTAGTGCACCGACCCCAGCGCCTCCTGGGTGAGGGTGCTGTGGCCGCCGGAGGCCACCCGGGCAATGCCGAAGTCGGCCACCTTCACGCTGCCATCCCGAAGGACCATGATGTTGTGGGGCTTGATATCCCGGTGGATGATCCCCCGGCTGTGGGCGTGACCCAGGGCCTTGGTGATTTGGGTAATAAAGTACAGGGCTTCCCGCCAGTTGAGCTTGTTGCCCTTTTTCTGCATATACTGCTTGAGGTTGATGCCGTCAATGAGCTCCATGACGATATATTCCAGCTCTGAGGAACGGCTCACATCGTAGACTGCCACAATATTGGGGTGGGACAGCATAGCCACAGCCTGGGACTCGTCATGGAAACGGCGGCGGAACTCGGCGTCCTGGGCCAGATCCTCCCGCAGAATTTTAATGGCCACCAGGCGGTTGAGGCGGTGGCACCGGGCCTTATAGACCCTGGCCATGCCGCCGGTCCCCACCGGCTCCAGTATCTCATAACGGTTATCGAGTAATTTACCGATATAGGGATCCATGGTAAATATCCTCCTTCTTACTTCTGCTCCGGAACTGCTTACCGGGAAACCAGCACCGCCGTCACATTGTCCGGCGCGCCCCGGTTCAGAGCGATCTCCAACAGGCGCTGGCAGCAGTTCTCCGCTTCCCCGCCGTGGATGACCTCATAGAGCATCTCCTGCTCCCCCACTACATTGCTTAGCCCGTCGCTGCACAGCAGCAGGTAGTCCCCCGGAACCATCTCCTTCCGGAAGCAGTCGGCCATCAACACCGGCTCCGCTCCCAGGGCCCGGGTAATCAGGTTTTTGTGGGGATGGGTCCGGGCCTGTTCCCGGGTAAGCTCTCCCCGCTCCACCAGATCCTCCACCAGGGAATGATCCCGGGTAATGAGAACGATGCCATCCTGGTTAATGTGATAGGCCCGGCTATCCCCTTCGTTAAGGATCACGGCCTCCCGCTCTCCCACCAGGGCGGCCACCAGAGTGGTGCCCATGCCGGTGCAGTCCTCCTCCCGGATGGAGCGCTGGAAGATCTCCTTGTTTGCCAGGGCAGCCGCCCTCTGCATACGTTCCTCTTCCCGGGCATCTCCCGATCGGTTCTGAAACTCCTTCATAAACAGCTCCACGGCCATGGTACTGGCTACGTTGCCCGCCCGGGCCCCGCCCATTCCATCGCACACCAGAGCGATGATCCGGCCATCTTCAAGCTGCCGGGCGTCGTATGCATCCTGATTCTGGCTGCGTACCGCGCCCCGGTGGGTAATCCCCCATACCTGCATTGCCGTCCAACCTCATTTCCTCCGGAACTCCGGACTGTTTCTCTCTATTGCCCCTTCATGGCCTTACGCCGCAGCTGGCCGCAGGAGGCGTCGATGTCGCCCCCCAGCTTACGCCGGACGGTGACCGTAATTCCATGGCTCTCCAGTCGCTTCTGAAAGGCTGCCACCCGGCGGCTGGGCTCCCGTGGGCTCTGCTCCACCTCGTCGAGGGGGATCGAGTTCACATGGGCCGGGGCTCCCCGCAGGCGCTTGGCCAGCAGATCAGCCTGCCAGTCGCTGTCGTTCACCCCGTCAATCATGGCATATTCATAGGAGATCCGCCGCCCGGTGGTCTCAAAATACCGCCGGCAGGTCTCCACCAGTTTCTCCACGCCCACACTGCGATTCACCGGCATGATCTTGGACCGGGTCTCGTCATCGGGCGCGTGGAGGGAGACAGATAGTGTTAATTGTAACCCATACTGGGCCAGTTTGTCAATTTGATCTACCAAACCGCAGGTGGACAGGGAGATGTGGCGCATGCCGATGTTCAGTCCATCCGGGTGGTTGACCAGCTCTAAAAAGCGCATAACCGTGTCAAAGTTGTCCAGAGGCTCCCCAATGCCCATAAGCACAATGTTGGACACAGGAGCGCCGCTGTCGATCTGGGTAAAGAGCACCTGATCCACCATCTCCGCCGGGGTCAGGTTGCGCACCTTTCCCGCAATGGTGGAGGCGCAGAAGGCACAGCCCATCCGACAGCCCACCTGGCAGGAGATGCACACGGTGTTCCCGTGCTGGTAGCGCATGAGTACCGATTCCACACAGTTGCCGTCCCCCAGCTCCCACAGGTCTTTGCTGGTCCCGTCCTGGGCGGAGCCCTGCTTCCGGGCCACCTTGGGCGGCGTGAAAATGCACTGCTCCGTCAGTTCCTCCCGCAGGGCCTTGGGCAGGTCGCTCATCTCCTCAAAGGAGGTGACCCCCCGGTAGAACCACTTGAACACCTGCTTGGCCCGGAAGGCGGGCTGTCCCCGCTCTTTGAACCAGGCCGTGAGCTCGGGAAGGTTCATGGATTTGATGTCAGTCAAAGGGTTCCCTCCCCTTTTCTCAGTTTACAGATGAAAAAGCCATCCGTCCCGTGGCGGTGGGGCCACAAGGTCATCATGCCGCCCTCAGAGCTCCCGATGGCATCCGGGAGTGTAAAGTCCTCTCCCTTGAACTCCGGATGCCGGGCCAAAAAGTCTGCCGCCACTTGTTCATTCTCCCGGCACAGGACGGTACAGGTGGAGTAGAGCAGCACGCCCCCGGGCCGCACATACCGCTGGGCGTTGTCCAGGATGGCCTTCTGAATCTCCGGCAGTCCCGCCAGAGGCTCCGGGTCTTTATAGCGGATGTCGGGCTTTTTCCGGATGACACCCAGCCCGGAACAGGGGGCGTCCACCAGCACCAGATCAAAGGCCTCTTCCCACTCCGGTCGGAACACCTTTCCGTCGGCGGTCATGGGCTTCACCATGGACAGGCCAAGCCGGTCCGCTCCCGCCTGGATGAGCTTCTTCTTGTGGGGATGGAGGTCACAGGAG
>CALWYG010000080.1 GCA_944385695.1 uncultured Oscillospiraceae bacterium
GCTACGGTGGAAGGCAGGCTCCAGAGCCGTACTTATACCGACCGGGACGGCATCAAACGCAAGGCCGTTGAAATTGTGGCAGATAATGTCTATTTTTCTGACAGCAGAACAGGATCGGCACCGCCGCTCAGCGAGGGCACCGCGGATGAGCGCCAGTTTCCTCAACCTCAGAGCGGTGACTTTCAAGAGCTGGACGATGGGGGAGAGCTGCCATTTTGATCAGGCTATTGGGAGAGAAAGAACTTGACAAGATCCGCAAGGCACTGCGCAGCTGCCGAGAGATTACGATGGAGCGCTCCATGGGTGACAAGCGGATCCGCGTCCACACCTGCCCAGCCGCTCCGGTTTGGGGAGTTCCTTATCTGGTGAGGCTGGAGCAGTGGGACGGAACAGTGTACAGCTCGCAGTATTTTACCAGCGTTGAGGAGATGGAGGTAACGCGATGGGTGGACTGACCTGGACGGATGAAAAGGGCAACTGGGACGTCAATGGCCTGGACTGGAGGGAGCTGGGAGACCTGCGCCCGAAAGTCTACGGTGCCCTTTGCAAGTTGAAAGACATGGAAACAATCGCGGACAAGCTAAACGGCGAGGACGATGAGGCCCTGGAGGCACTCCGTGCGATGCGCCGGATGGGAAGGAGAGGAGGACAAGGATGAATCTCTTATGCGGACCAAACATCCATCGGGGAGTGAGCTCAGATGGAGAGACAAAACGGGCCATCCTCCAGCGTCTCAAGGCGTATCGAGCGGCCAATGGTCCCGGCTGTCTGGACGCAGTAGCGAAAGCTGCCCGAAGCCCTAAGACGATCACCGCCATGGTGCTCCGGGATGTGCTGCTGGGCAGTGCAGTGCTTGAGATGAAGGACTGGCTGAAGATTGGCCGGGCACTGGACCGCTTGACGGAGAAAGCGGCAGGTGGCTGATGGGGGAGCTTCCGTACATCTGCGTCCGGCAGAGAGCCGGGCCGCTGGTCAAGGAGTGCCGAAGTCTGCGGCCCAGACTGTCGCACCTGGATACGCCATTTGAGCGGAGAGAGAAGAATAAGATCCTGCTCCCCAGAGGGGACACATCAGTATGCCGCACCAGGGTGGACCGTCTGGAGCTGAGGCTGGCGCTGTTCGGGTTTGAGGGGAGCTTCTACACTCTGACTTTCGATGACGATCATCTGCCGGCCAACTTCCGGGAAACGGAACTGGTGTGGCGGTCTTTTTACCGCCGCATGAGGCTTTGGCTGGAAAAACCATTTGACTACGTCTATAACATTGAGGGGCAGCACGGAGACCACCGTTATCACCTCCATCTTGTGGTCCGGGACAGCGATTTTGTGCCGGCGGTGATTCGGTATTTGTGGAACCGGGGCTGGGCGGACGATGAGCCGCTGCTGCGGGGAAAAGGGGATAGCTATCGGCGGATCGCCCGCTATATGCTGAAGGAACCAACGGACGGAATCACCATTCCCATCGGCAAGCGGGTGTGCCGCTGGAGCCAGTCGCTCAATCAAAAACTCCCGCCGGCCGAACGATTTTGGGCGGAGCGTGACACGATCCGCATTCCTAAAAACGCCACCAGCCACGGGAGCTATCAGACCCAAAATGAGTTTGGGTCATATAAATTCGCATGGTACATCAAGGAGAAAAAAACGGGTATACCTTATTCTTGAAATATAGTTGAATAACTTGCGAGAGGAAAAGAAAGTGAGGGCAATCGCTTGAAAACGGAAACAAATCATGATAAACTTGTCGTAAGGAACGGACGTTATGTCTGTCCGAACTGCAAGCAGACAACGAACCAGAAGGCGGACGCCGAGACGGAAGCCTCGAAGCTGATCCTCTGGTGCCGGAGCTGCAAAGCAGAATATCGCGTGAATATCCAACATGGCCAGTGCTTCGTGTTAAGCCGGTGCCGATGACTTCCCGTGTGGGGGAGCGTCGGCGCCGGCTTTTTGTTTTGCCCGGAGGTGATAGCCCGTGAATTACAAAAGCCGCCGCTGGCGTCTCAAGCGGCAAGCAATCCTCACCCGGGATCGGTACCAGTGCCGAGAATGTCGCCGGTTTGGTCTGGCGGTCAATGCCACGGTGGTGCACCACGCGTATCCGGCGGAAGACTATCCGGAGTTTGCCTGGTGTGACTGGAACCTGGTCAGCCTGTGCGCCGGCTGCCACAACGCCATACACGACCGGGACACGGGCGCACTGACTGACCTGGGGTTATCCTGGCGGCGCAGGGTAGCCCCCCCACCCTCCGGCCCGGCCTGACCGGGCCGGGAAGACCGGCGGGCAGGACTTTTTCCGACGGCGGGAACGCCGGAGGAGGGGGTTAAGCTCCCGGAAAAGGGCAGGGCAACGCGTGCGCATAACACAGGCGCGGCGCGGGCGCAAACGACGCGCCCGCAGGAAGCCGCAGCTCAGAGCACGGTTGTGTCCAACTTGGACACCGGGAGGAGGTGTGCAGTTTTGGGCCGGGAGGCCATGATCAAGGCGGACATGGAGTCCGTTGGGGTGTACAGCCCCATCTTCGACAACACCATACGGCAGCTGGCCAAAACGGAGCGGGAACTCTCCCGGGCGGAAAAGGCCTGGAAAGCGGCCGGAGGAAACATGGTGGCCGAGCTGGTCAACAAGACCGGAGGGAAATATACGGCGAAGGATCCCAACTACGCCGTCGTGGATCAGCTGCGGAAAGACGTCCTTTCCCTGCGCGCCCAGCTGGGCCTGACACCGGCCAGCTTTGCCCGGGCCAAACGAAAGCAGCAGGACTACGCACAGGCGGGAAAAAGCCGCCTCTCCCAGCTGTTGGAGGCGGCCCATGAGGCGGCCGTGGAAAAGGCGGGGGAGTATGCCGCAGAGGTGGACGCCTATGTAGAGGCCGTTTTGTCCGGTGAGAAGCGGACGAATCTGGAGATCAGACAGGCCTGCCAACGGTACCTGGATGATCTGGCCAGCGGCCGGTGGGATTTTCGCCCCGAACCGCCCAATGAGATCATCGCCATCATCGAGACTACTATGTGCCACCAGAAGGGAGAATTCCTGGACGCCACGCCCCTGCGGGGGACGCCCTTCCTCCTGATGCCGTATCACAAATTTATCATCTATAACATCATGGGATTTTACATCCAGGGAAGCCAGGAACGACGCTTCAAGGAAGCCCTGGATTTTGTCCCCAGAAAAAATATCAAGACCACCTTTGCCGCTGCTCTGGCCTGGGCCCTGGCCCTCTACGAGCGGCGCAGTGGTTCCCAGGTATACGAGGTAGGCGGTGCTCTGGCGCAGGCTATGCAGGGCTTTGACTTCCTTCGCTACAACATTAAGCGGGAGAAGCTGACCACCGATGACGACCCAGTCAACGGCCTTCGGATCGTGGACAACAACATGGAGCACTCCATCAGCGGAGATCTGGGAGAAGAAGGCTTTCTCTCTATCAATGCCCTGGCTTCTAGCACGGATAATCATGACAGCTTCAACTGCAACATTGTCATTGCCGATGAGATGCACACCTACAAATCGGCAAAGCAGTATCAGGTGCTGAAGGACGCCACAAAGGCCTACACCAACAAACTGGTCATCGGGATCAGCTCCGGTGGTGACCTGGCCACCGGGTTCTGCGCAAAACGCGTGGAGTACTGCCGAAAGATCCTCAACGGGACTATCAAAGGCCCGGAGGCGGACGCCATCTTCATCTTTATCGCGGCGGCGCCTCGGGAGGAGAGCGGGGAAGTGGACTACACCAACCCGGAGGTCATGGAGTGCTGCAACCCTGGCTGGGGCCACAGCATTCGTCCCCAGGACATGATCAACGACGCCATGCAGGCAAAGGAAGATCCCCAGCTCCGGCCGGAGTTTCTCCAGAAATCGCTCAACGTGTTTATCGCCTCTCTTCGGGCCTGGTTCAACGTGGAGGAGTTCCGGGCCAGCGACAGCCGGTATCACTGGAGCTTTGAGGAGCTGTCCAGAATGAAAATCCGATGGTACGGTGGCAGCGACCTGGCCAAGCTCTACGACCTTACAACCGGCTGCCTGTTTGGCAACTATGAGGGAATTGATATTATCATTCCCCATTGCTGGTTCCCCCTGGCGGCGGCTGCCGTCAAGGCCCATGAGGATCAGATCCCCCTGTTTGGCTGGCAGGAAGACGGATGGCTGGATATGACCAACGGAACCGTAACAAACCATTCCGAAGTGGTCAGGTGGTATAAGGGCCTGCGCAGCGCGGGCTTTAAAATCAAGCTGGTGGGCCATGACCGGAAGTTCTGCCGGGAGTATTACCTGGAGATGAAAAAGGCGGGCTTCAAGGTCAAGGATCAGCCCCAGCTCTTCACCCGGAAGAGCGAGGGCTTCAAGTACTTGGAGAACAGCGCCAAAAAGGGGACGCTCTACTATCTCCATGCGGAGCCCTTTGAATACTGCGTGCAGAATGTCCGGGCGGAGCTCAAGGCGGATGACATGGTCATGTATGACAAGCTCCAGCCCAATCTGCGCATTGATGTATTTGACGCAGCGGTCTTTGCCTGCTGCGCCTACCTGGAGGATCTGGAGAAAGTCCAGAAAGAACAGAACTGGTTTGGGGAGGAGTCTGAATGAGTAAACGAAAGAAAGCTGTCCACGCCGCCAGAGACAAGCCCGCCCAGCAGCGCAGCAGCGTGGGCTTGGTGTTTGGAGCCAACTGGGGGGAGGCCTGTGCCGGGGGCTATACCCGGCTCTCCGATAACCCGGAGGTGCGCATGGCCGTGGGCAGGATCGCGGAGCTGATCAGCTCCATGTCCATCCGCCTGATGGCAAACACGGCGTCCGGGGACGTGCGGCTCTATAACAGTCTGTCCCGACGGCTGGACATTGAGCCTAACCGCTTTATGACCCGGAAAACCATGATGGCCTCCATCATCTGGACGCTGCTGCTGGATGGGGGCGGAAATGCTGTGGTGTGGCCCCGTACCGCAGATGGCAGGCTGGAAGAGCTGATCCCCCTGGCCCCATCCAGTGTGGGCTTCATGCCGGATGGCTACGGCTATGAGATCTTGGTCAACGGCCGGCCTTATGACCCGGACAGTCTGCTCCACTTCGTCATCAATCCCTCCACGCAGCGGCCATGGTTTGGAACGGGGTTTCGCAGCAGTCTCAAGGATGTGGTGAAAAACCTCAAGCAGGCCAGCGTCACCAAAAACGCCTTTTTATCCAGTGAGTGGAAGCCCTCCGTCATCGTCAAGGTGGACGGAAACACGGAGGAGCTGACCTCCGCCGCCGGCCGGCAGCGACTGGCGGAGCGGTACCTGAAGAATACCCAGGCTGGAATGCCCTGGATGATCCCGGCGGAGCAGATGGACGTGGTACAGGTCAAGCCCTTGTCGCTCAATGATCTGGCCATATCGGACAGTGTGAAGTTGGACAAGCAGGCGGTGGCCGCCATCCTGGGGGTGCCGCCCTATGTGGTGGGCCTGGGGGCCTTTAACCGGGACGAGTGGAACCACTTCATTTCCACCACCATCATGCCCATTGTCCGTGGGATCGAGCAGGAAATGACCCGGAAGCTGCTGCTCTCCCCGGACTGGTACGTCAGCATGAATCCCTGGGCCCTGTACGCCTACGACCTGAAGGATCTGTCCGAGATCGGGGCCAACCTCTATGTCCGGGGCATGATGACGGGCAATGAAGTCCGTGGCTGGCTGCACCTGGGGCCCAAAGAAGGGCTGGATGAGCTGGTCATTTTGGAAAACTACATCCCTCTGGGGATGATCGGAGATCAGAAAAAACTGTTACAGGAGGCAGGTGAAACAATCAATGGACAAAATTGAGCAGCGTACCATGGTACCCGTCTCGGGCAGCTTCCAGACCCGGGCGGAGGGGGAAGAACTTTACATTGAAGGCTATTTCTCGGTATTCAATTCTCCCTACGAGATCTGTCCCGGGGTCATCGAGGTAGTGGCCCCCGGGGCCTTCTCCGAAACGCTGGGGGATGACATCCGGGCGCTGACCAACCATGACACCACCCTGGTGCTGGGCCGGAACAAGATCGGGACGCTGACCCTTCGGGAGGACGGACACGGACTCTGGGGTAGTATCCGCATTAACCGGGAAGACCAGGACGCCATGAACCTCTACCGCAGAGTGCAGCGGGGCGACGTGGACCAGTGCTCCTTCGGCTTTATCATCCTGGATGAGAAGCGGGAGATTCTGGAGGACGGTACGGTGCGCTATACCATCCTGAAGGTCAAGCTGTTTGAGGTGTCTGTGGTTACCTTCCCGGCCTATGAGCAGACCTCTGTCTCCGCCCGCATGAAACAGGAAGAGACGATCCGGCAGCGGCTGTTCCAGGAGAAAAAGGAAGCCCTGCGGAAAAAATTGAAAGGAGCTTAGCGTATGGCACTGCAAGCATTGCTGCTGAAAAGAAAAATCGAGGAAAAGCAGGGGCGTATGGCCGGCCTGCTGGAAAAGCGCGAGACACTCAAGACCCGGGAGCGGGAACTGGAGGCGTCCATGGATGAGGCCCAGACCGAGGAGCAGCTGCGGACGGTTGGGGAGATGGTAGACACCTTTACCGCCGAGCAGCGCAGCAACGAGGAGGCCATTTCCGCCCTTCAGGGGGAGATCGACGCCGACCAGGCGGAGCTTCGCTCCCTGGAGGAGAACCAGCCCAAAGCCCCCGCCCAGCCCCCTAAACTTCCGTCCTCTGAGACGGCACGAAAGGATGAGAATATCATGACCAAGCGTCAGATCCGCGCCTTTGGCGCCATGACTATGGAGCAGCGCTCCGCCTTTATCCAGCGGGATGAGGTGCAGGACTTTTTGACCCAGTTCCGCAGCAAGTTCAAGTCCGATCAGACCCGGAGCGTGACCGGCGGTGAGCTGCTGATCCCCGAGGTGGTGCTGGAGCTGATCCGGCAGAACATCGAGGATTATTCCAGGCTGAGCCGCCGGGTGCGCCTGGTGCCCGTCCCCGGCCGGTCCCGCCAGCCTATTATGGGTACCATCCCCGAGGCGGTATGGACGGAGGCCTGCGGGGCCCTCAATGAGCTGGCCTTTGCCCTCAACCAGGCGGAGGTGGACGGCTACAAGGTGGGCGGCTATGTGCCCATCTGCAACGCCCTGCTGGAGGATACCGACTACGCCCTGCTCTCCGAGCTCATCGTGGGCATGGGCGCCGCCATCGGCATTGCCATTGACAAGGCGATTCTCTTTGGTACCGGCGTGAAAATGCTCCTGGGTGTGGCCACCCGTCTGGCCCAGACTGAGCAGCCGGGCGAGTATCCGAAGAATGCCCGCCCCTGGGTCAATCTCTCCGCTTCCAATGTGATCACCATTCCCTCCGGCTCCACCAGCGGCCTGACGCTGTTCCAGAAGATCACCCTGGCCTCCGGAGCGGCAAAGGGCAAGTATTCCCGCGGGGATAAGTTCTGGGCCATGAATGAGACCACCGAGACTAAGATCAAGGCGGAGGCCGCCGCCGTCAACGCTGCCGGCGCCATTGTCGCTGTGATGGACGGTACCATGCCCGTGGTGGGCGGTGATATGGTGGTGTTCTCCGATGACGTCATGCCCAATGATACCATCATCGGCGGATATGGGGACCTCTACCTGCTGGCTGAGCGGGACGGCACCACGGTTGGCTACTCCGACCAGCCCCTGTATCTCCAGGATCAGACTGTGGTAAAGGGAACTGCTCGGTATGATGGTCAGCCCGCCATCCCGGAAGGCTTTGTGGTCATCGGCATCGGCAAGGCCCCTGTGACCTCCGTATCTTTCGCTCAGGATGTGGCCAACCCTGCGGTGGCCGCGCTCCAGTCTCTGACTATCGGCGGGCTGACGCTGAGCCCCACCTTTGCCTCCGACACCGATACCTACACCGCCACCACCAGCAACGCCAAGGACGCCATCAGCGCGGTGCCCACCATGGGCTCTACGGTGACAATTACGGTGGGCAAGACCCGTGTGCAGAACGGCGGAGAGGCCACCTGGTCCAGCGGCTCCAACGTGGTGTCCATCACCGTGAACAACGGCAAGAACTCCAAGGTCTATACCGTTACGGTGACCAAGGAGTAAGGAGGAGACTACCATGGACGACACCGCACTGCTGGCGCTGCTGAAGCAGGATCTCCAGAGGACGGGAGATATTCCTGGAGACGAGACGTA
>CALWYG010000081.1 GCA_944385695.1 uncultured Oscillospiraceae bacterium
ACCACATCGGGGTCGTCGATACGGGCCAGGGGCTTATTGGTGGGAATCTCCATGATATCCAGCTCATAGATGGTGCCGAATTCCTCCGACTCGGTCATGGCGGTACCGGTCATGCCGGAGAGCTTATCGTAGAGGCGGAAGTAGTTCTGGAAGGTGATGGTGGCCAGGGTCTTGGACTCGTTGGCAACCTCCACATGCTCCTTGGCCTCAATGGCCTGGTGAAGGCCCTCGTTGTAGCGGCGGCCAAACATCAGGCGGCCGGTAAACTCGTCCACGATGATGACCTGGCCGTCCTTGACCACATAGTCGATGTCCCGCTTCATCACGCCCCGGGCCTTAATGGCCTGGTTGATGTGGTGGGAGAGGGTGGTATTTTCCATATCGGCCAGGTTCTCCACCTGGAAGAACTGCTCGGCCTTCTGGATGCCCCGGGCGGTGAGGGTAGCGGTGCGGGCCTTTTCGTCCACAATGTAGTCCGCGTCGATGTTGGTATCCTCTTCTTCTTTGTCGTCCACCTTGGCGATGCGCTGGCACTTCAGCTTGGATACAAACTGATCCACAATGGTATAGAGCTGAGTGGACTTCTCGCCCTGACCGGAAATAATCAGGGGAGTGCGGGCCTCGTCGATGAGGATGGAGTCCACCTCGTCCACGATGGCAAAGGCGTGGCCCCGCTGAACCAGCTCCTGGGAGTAGATAGCCATGTTGTCCCGCAGGTAGTCAAAGCCAAACTCATTGTTGGTGCCGTAGGTAATGTCTGCCTGGTAGGCGGCTTTTTTGGCATCGCCCACCACGCCATGGATGACCAGACCCACGGTGAGGCCCATGAAACGGAAGACTTTTCCCATCCACTCGCTGTCGCGCTTGGCCAGGTAGTCGTTGACGGTAATCACGTGCACGCCCTTGCCCGCCAGAGCGTTCAGATAGGCGGGGAGGGTGGCCACCAGGGTTTTGCCTTCGCCGTTCTGCATCTCGGCGATGCGGCCCTGGTGCAGTACAATGCCGCCCACTACCTGAACCCGATAGGGGCGCATACCCAGCACACGCCAGGCGGCCTCTCGGCAGGCGGCAAATGCCTCGGGCAGAATGTCGTCCAGCGTCTCGCCGTTGGCAAGGCGGGCCTTCAGCTCGGGAGTTTTGGCCTGGAGCTGCTGGTCGGTCAGGGCCTTATATTCCTCCTCCAGGGCGTCCACCTTATCGGCAATGGGATAGATGGACTTCAGTTCCCGCTGAGAGGAGGTGCCAAAAATCTTGGTAAACAGGCTCATGAGAAAACACCTCTCGGTTGCAGATTTGCGTCAGAATTTGCGCATAGTAATACATTTTAACTAATCTCGATAGAGTATATCACACTCAGAGGCGAGAAAAAAGACCAAATTGTAAACTTTTACTGTGTATATGTCCAAAGAAAGCGGGAAGCTTTTTGCACAATCCGTATGTGACGTATAATTGTTCGCCAGGGGTTGACAAATGTTTCCCGCTGTGGTATGGTTACCAAGCAACTGAATAGGACAGACGAAGCGCCCAGGAAAATGGCCCAAGCGGCCTGCCGAAGGAGTAACACTCTCAGGTTTCCCCATGGGGATGAGGACTGTGCGCGGATGTAACTCTGGAGAAGCTCGTTAAGCCGAGTGCCGAAGGTGCAAAGCGGAGGCGGTCTACGCCCTGCCAATCTCTCAGGCAAAAGGACAGAGAAAACAGGTGCCCTTGGGGCATCTGCTTTATACGCACGGTTGGATGGCCGGGCGTGTATTCTCCGGAGCGGTCGATTCTATCGGTCGTTCCGTTTTTTATTTTCAGGAGGGAGAAAAAGTTATGTCAGAAGTTATCGCATCAGTGGAGGAAGTACTCTATCCCATTGTAGCCAACATCAATGTGTATTTATCCAACTACATTCTGGTGTTTCTGCTCATTGGCGTGGGCCTGTGGTACACCATTAAAACCCGGTTTGTCCAGGTGCGCTGTTTCGGAGAAGGTATGAAAAAGGTGTTCGGCAATCTGTCCCTGAGGGGCGGAAAGCAGGAGCACGGTATGAGTTCCTTCCAGGCTCTGGCTACTGCCATTGCCGCTCAGGTAGGTACCGGCAACATCGTAGGTGCCTCCGGCGCCATTCTGGCCGGCGGCCCGGGCGCCATTTTCTGGATGTGGATTATTGCCTTCTTTGGCATGGCCACCATCTATGCCGAGGCCACCCTGGCCATCAAGACCCGCCGGAAGGATCCCGATGGTTCCTACCACGGCGGCCCGGTGTACTACATCACCACCGCCTTCAAGGGTGCGTTCGGTAAGTTCCTGGCCGGCTTCTTTGCTGTGGCCATTATCCTGGCTCTGGGCTTCATGGGCTGTATGGTGCAGTCCAACTCCATTGGCTCCACGTTCCAGACGGCTTTTGGCGTGCCCTCCTGGATTGTGGGTATTGTTCTGGTTGTGGTCTGCGGCCTGATCTTCGTGGGCGGCGTGCAGCGCCTGGCCTCTGTGACGGAGAAGCTCGTGCCCGTCATGGCTGTCGTCTTCCTGGCCGGCGGTCTGGTGGTGCTGGTGATGCGCGCCTCCTATATCCCCGCTACCTTCGCCATGATTTTCAAGTATGCCTTTGAGCCCCAGGCTATCATCGGCGGCAGCTTTGGCTATGCCCTGAAGGAGGCCATCAGCCAGGGCGCCAAGCGCGGCCTGTTCTCCAATGAGGCCGGTATGGGTTCCACTCCCCACGCCCACGCTCAGGCCAACGTGAGCGATCCCCACGACCAGGGCGTGGTGGCCATGATCGGCGTCTTTATGGATACCTTTGTGGTGCTGACTCTGAATGCTCTGGTGGTCATTTCCACCCTGTATACTGCGGACGGACCTTTGGCTGAGTGTGGTGCCGCCGCGGCCAGCACTACCTTAAATAAAGCAAATCTGGCCCAGACTGCTTTTGGCAGCGTGATGGGGACAGAGGCCGGCGCCATGTTTGTGGCGGTGTGTCTGTTCTTCTTCGCCTTCTCCACCATTCTCAGCTGGAACCTGTTCGGCAAGATCAATATGATCTATCTGTTTGGCAAGAAGTCTGCCAAGATCTATTCCGCTATCGGCCTGGTATTCATCTTCCTGGGTACTCTGATGTCCAACGATCTGGTGTGGGAGATGACCGATATGTTCAATAACCTCATGGTGATCCCCAACGCCATCGGCCTGTTTGCCCTCACCGGTATGGTGGTCAGCTCCACCCATGGGGTAGGCGCCGGCAAAAAGTAAACCAGTTCTCCCTCAGTCCGGCCTCTGCGAGGAGGCCGGGCTTTTTTTCTTTACGAAGGGGAGAGGACATGGTATGATGGAGAAAATAAGGGAAATAGTGAGGAATTGTCCATGGAAGCCTGGAAGAAAAACAGCGTATACACCCTGGAGGTGGATGGATATACCGCGGAGGGTATGGGGGTTGCCCGGCTGGATGGCCGGGTGGTCTTCGTGCCCGGCACCATCCGGGGAGAACAGTGGCAGGTGCAGCTGCTGAAGGTCAACAAGCATGTGGCCTGGGGCAGGGGAGTGCAGCTGCTTCGCCCCTCGCCGGAGCGTTTAGAGCCCGACTGTCCGCTCTACGGCCGGTGCGGAGGCTGTCAATTCCGGCACATGACCTATGAGGAGGAGCTGCGGGGAAAGCGCCAGCGCATTCAGGACGCTCTGAGCCGTCTGGGCGGGGTGGAAGTGCAACTTTCCGGCGTGTTGGGTGCGGAAAATACCATGCGTTATCGAAATAAGGTGCAGTTCCCCGTGTCTGTGGAGAAAAACGGGCTGGCGGTGGGGTACTACCGCAGCCGCAGCCACGATGTGCTGGATGCTCCGGACTGCGCACTCCAGCCGGTGAGCGTTACCGCCCTTCGGAAGGCGTTTAAGGAGTGGATGGAACGGTATAATGTTTCCGCCTATGAGGAGAAGCTGGGGACGGGGCTGGTCCGTCACCTCTACGTGCGTACCAACAGCCGGGGAGAGAGCCTTGTCTGTGTGGTGGTCAATGGGAACGCACTTCCTCACGAGGCGGAGCTGCAGCAGTGCCTGCTTCAGGCGGAGCCGGGACTTGCAGGAGTTGTACTCAATGTCAATACCCGGGATACCAATGTGATCCTGGGGACGGAATACCGCACCCTTTGGGGGCGGGACTGGCTGGAAGAGGAGCTGTGCGGCCTCTCTTTCCGGCTCTCGGTTCCCTCCTTTTTTCAGATCAACCGTACCCAGACCCAGCGGCTGTATGCCCTGGCCCTTGATTTTGCCGGCCTGACGGGAGAGGAGACGGTACTGGATCTCTACTGCGGCATCGGAACCATTTCCCTGGCCATGGCCAAGAGGGCGGGAAAGGTGGTTGGGGCGGAGATTGTCCCGCAGGCTATTGAAGATGCCAAGGAAAATGCCCGGCGCAACGGGATGGAAAACACAGAATTTTTCTGCGGCGACGCGGGAGCCGTGGCGGAGAAACTGGCCCGGGAGGGAGTGCGCCCCCAGGTAATCTGTGTGGACCCACCCCGGAAAGGGCTGGGCGAGGAAGTTCCCGCGATTCTGGCGGGGATGGAGCCGGATCGGATGGTCTATGTGTCCTGTGATCCGGCTACCCTGGCCCGGGATGTGAAGCGCTTTGGAAATCTGGGGTATCGGGTGGTACGGGCCCAGGGAGTGGATTTGTTCCCCAGGTGTGCCCATGTGGAGACGGTGGTTTTGCTTACCCGGGAGTAAAGAAAGAACCGTGCTTTGCAAGCGTGTGTGGGGAGAGGGAAGCAAGGGCAAAGGCACAGCTGCTTCTGACTGGACAGAAGTAGGGGATTGTGCTAAAATAAGCTGATTCATTATGGATACTTGAGTATCTGGAATGTGAGAATGGAGAGGTATTTACTATGTCGAACGAAAAAAAGACCCCCGCCGTGCATCGAAACGGGGGCTTTAGCTCCTCGGTGGGCTTTATCATCGCCTGCGTAGGCTCCGCGGTGGGACTGGGAAACATCTGGATGTTTCCCTACCGCCTGGGAGAATATGGAGGCGCAGCATTTTTGATTCCCTATCTTTTGTTTGTGTTCCTCTTTGGCTGGGTAGGACTTTCTGCCGAGTTCGGCATTGGCCGTCTGGCTGGAACCGGTACCATCGGCGCCTATGAGCGCTGCTTTCAAGAGCGCAATCCGAAGCTGAAGCGCCTGGGCGGCATCATCAGCTGGGTGCCCTTGATGGGGTCGCTGGGCATTGCCATCGGCTATGCCGTCATTATGGGCTGGGTGCTCAACAGCCTGGCGGGATCCGTATCCGGGGTGCTGCTTCAGTCGGATCCCTCTGACTTTTTCCAGGCTGCCGCTGTAGATTTCGGCAATCCCCTGTGGCACACTGTGGTGGTATTGATCGTCTGTCTGGTGTTGATGTTTGGCGTGACTGCCGGCATTGAAAAGGTGAGCAAAGTGCTCATGCCGCTGTTCTATGTGCTGTTCCTGGCTCTGGCAGTCTGGGTGGCTACCTTGTCCGGGGCGGGGGAGGGGTATCGCTTCCTGCTGATCCCCGACTGGTCAAAGCTGCTGGAGCCCTACACCTGGGTTATGGCTATGGGCCAGGCCTTCTTCTCCCTGTCCATCACTGGATCGGGTATGATTGTTTACGGGGCGTATCTGGACAAGAGTGCGGATATCCCCAAAGCCTCCATCCGCACGGCTATTTTTGATACCATGGCGGCGGTACTGGCGGCGCTGGCCATTATGCCGGCGGTCTTTGCCTATAACCTGGATGTGGCCCGGGGCCCCTCGCTGATGTTTGTAACCCTGCCCACGGTATTCCAGCAGATGCCCATGGGACAGCTGTTCGCGGTGTTTTTCTTCGTTTCGGTGATGTTTGCCGGCCTTACCTCCCTCATCAATATGTTTGAGGCGGTGGCCGAGAGCTGGCAGAGCCACTTTAAGCTGGGACGCAAGCCGGCTGTGCTGATCTGCTCTGCGCTGACACTGGGCGTGGGCATCTTTATGGAGGCAGAGGCCCGCGTGGGAGCCTGGATGGACTTTATTACCATTGTAGTTGTGCCCATCGGAGCGGTGATGGGGGCCATCTCCATCTACTATGTTTTGGGCTGGCCGAAACTGCGCGGGGAGCTGGAATGCGGCCGGGAGAAGCCCGTGAGCAAGTGGTTTGGTCCTGTGGGAAAATATATTTATGTACCTTTGACCATCCTGGTGGTTATTCTTGGGTTTGTATTTAAGGGAATCGGTTGATTTTTTGCATGGCTTTTATCCTGCATAGAAGGGAGAGACAAGGGTGAAGAAGCAATATCACATTGATATGTGCAGCGGGCCGCTGGCTAGCAAGATTCTTCTGTTTGCAGTACCGCTCATTGCCTCCAGCCTGCTGCAGCTGCTGTTTAACGCGGCAGATGTGGTAGTGGTGGGCAAGTTCGCCGGAAAGGAAGCACTGGCGGCCGTGGGCTCCAATACGTCACTCATCAACTTGCTCATTAACCTGTTTGTGGGCTTGTCGGTGGGCGCCAATGTGGTAGTGGCCCGGGACCTGGGCGCTGGGCGCAACGACCGGGTGCAAAAGGATGTGCATACCACCATTACCCTGGCGCTGATCAGCGGTGTGGCGATGATGGTCTTTGGTGTCATCATGGTGAGACAGCTGCTGGAGTGGATGTCTTCTCCCACGGATGTCATTGATCTGGCTACCATTTATTTAAGAATTTACTTCTTTGGTATGCCGGCCAATATGATCTATAACTTTGGCGCCGCGGTGTTGAGAGCACAGGGGGATACCCAACGTCCCCTCTATTACCTGCTCTTTGCGGGAATTGTCAATGTGATTCTGAATCTGATTCTGGTCATCGTTTTTAACATGGATGTGGCCGGCGTGGCCCTGGCTACTATCATCTCCCAGTATATTTCCGCTGTACTGGTGCTGCGGTGCCTTATGAAGGAACAGGGACCGCTCCATCTGGATCTGAAGGAGCTGAGGCTGAGAAAGCTTGTGGTCATGCGGATTTTCCAGGTGGGCTTGCCTGCTGGCTTCCAGGGCGTGGTGTTTGCCCTGTCCAACGTGGTGATCCAGTCTTCCCTGAACTCCTTCGATGACCCGGTCCTGGTGGCCGGCTCCTCCGCTGCGGCCAATATCGAGAGCTTTGTTTACGCAGCTATGAACGCCTTTTACCAGTCGGCCATCACTTTTGTGGGCCAGAACTACGGTGCGGGCAAGTGCGACCGGGTGGACCGGGTGGCAAAGCAGTGCCTGATCTTTGTGGTTGTCACCGGCTTGGTGCTGGGTAACCTGGCGTATTACTTCGGCGATGTTTTGGCAGGCTTTTACGTCCAGGCGGGCGAGGACGATGTGATCGCGCAGGCCGTTATCCGACTTGGATTTATTGCTCGGTTCTATTTTATCTGCGGAATTATGGACACCCTGGTGGGTGTGCTGAGAGGCTTGGGCTATTCCGTGATTCCCATGATTGCGTCTCTGGTAGGTGCGTGTGGATTGCGTCTGGTGTGGGTGGCCACGGTATTCCCCATTTATACGACTCCTGCAAGCCTGTACATTTCCTATCCGATTACCTGGGCCATTACCGGAGCGGTGCACTTTGGCTTCTTCCTGTATGTGAGAAAACGTGCCTATGCTAAGGTAAAGAGCAGCGGCGCTGCGGCTTATCTAAGTACCGAGGGTGTACATCCCGAGGTTAAGAAATAAATATGAAATGCGGGCGAGGCGGAGCCTCGTCCGCATACTTTTTTGGCCGGGACTGGAATACGGCATGAAGCACGGGAGATAAGAAAAGTCCCCTGGAGCAGCAGCTCCAGGGGACTTGATCTTTTGCGTTGTTACACAATGCGCCGGGCACCCACGTAGCCGGAGGAAATGTAGGGATCGTTCAGGTCGCTGATGATCACACCCACGCCAGGGGTGGAGGCATGTACGTACTGGTTGTTGCCGATGTAAACACCCACATGGGAAGCAGCCTTGGTGGAGCCGTTCTGGCGGAAGAACACCAGATCGCCGGGCTGAAGCTGGCTCTTCTCCACGGCGTAGCCGTTGCTGAGCTGATTGGAAGCGGTGCGGTTGATGCTGTAGCCGAAGTGGGCGTACACGTAGCTGGTCAGACCGGAGCAATCAAACCCCTTGGGGGAGCTGCCGCCGTATACATAGGGATAACCCACAAACTGGAGAGCATAGGTTGCAATCTCCTGCCCCTTGCCGGCCTGGGAGGCGGCAGAGGCATCCACCTCTTTGACGTACTCAGCGCTGACGTATCCGGAGTCAACCTTGTACCAGCCATTCTCCTCCACGGCCTGGAGGACCTGGCCGGAGCGGACGGTGCCGACCTTGTCATAGTCGGTGCCGGGGCCGGAACGGACATTCAGAACAGAAACGGTGACCTGAATGTAAGTGGGCTCGGCCTCCACGGGGAGGGTAGCGGCCTCGGCGGCGTCCACCAGCAGATAATCGCCGGAGACATAGCCGGTGGTGTTGTCCACGTGGATCTGATACCAGCCGTTTTCTACGCTGCTCAGAACCTCAACGGTGGTGCCGTGAGGGAGCTGAGCGAGAACAGAGCCGGTGGTATCGGCCTGGGAGCGGACACGAAGGCTGGAGCCTTCGGTGTTGACGGTACCGGAAACAGCAAAGGCCGGGGTAATCATACTGCCGGCCAGAAGCAGACTGACAGCCATACGGGCGGCACAATGAGGGAAGTGCATGGTGGGTTGTCCTCCTTTATCTCTGTGTACGTGGGTGGATGGTGTGGGAGCGGCTTACTTGCCGCTCAGGGCCCGTTCCAGCCAGACAGAGGCCACATCCATGGCGGCGTACAGGCTGTCCTTTTCGCTTTTCTTCACAACCCGGTCCCGGCTCTTCAGGTCCGGGTCGGTGAGCTGGAGCTGAACAGAAACCTTATCGGCCAAGGGAAGGTCACCCTGCTGCTTGGTGGAAAGGATCTGCAGCATGATGATATACTTCTCGGCCATGGTTCCGTAATAAATAAGGTTTCCCTTGCGGCGCAGGGGATGACCTTTATAGGAAAGAGGAATGTTTTCTGCTGACATGGGAGTCCTCCTAACGAAGTGATTACAAAACTTGTAACCGAATTGTAACATATCTGCCGGGAGATGTCAAATCCTTTTGGCCAGAAAATTTAATATAAATTTAAGGAAAGGACTGGAAAAGCAAAAACAAAAAATGGGATGGGCCTTGACAACCCATCCCATACATGTTAAAATAAAATGCTTTCGTATCCGCAAAGGGAGTGAATACTCCCCCATGATTTGTAACGCTAGTCTAACATGTCCCCGGCGAAAAGGCAAGACAAGAGCTGAATAAAGCGCCCACACAGCCGGGTGTGCGGAAAGACGAGGAACCGCCGAAATTGTGCACAATGACGGCAAAACCCCCGTTTTTCCTGACATCCGGCGAGGAAACGTAAGAACCAACCGTGAATTCAG
Organism: uncultured Oscillospiraceae bacterium; assembly: GCA_944385695.1. GTDB lineage: Bacteria > Bacillota > Clostridia > Oscillospirales > Oscillospiraceae > Lawsonibacter. The sequence continues at coordinate 9,414 of CALWYG010000081.1, forward strand.
AAGAAAGCGAGTGGATTTTTTAGCATGGTCGTTAAGGATGTAATGTATGGCAAGACCCCGCGAAAGAGTTTTGCCCGGTACCAGGAGATTCTGGAGATGCCCAACCTGCTGGAGGTCCAGAAAACTTCCTATCAGTGGTTTTTGGAGACCGGCCTGCGGGAGGTCTTCAAGGACGTCGGCGCCATTGTGGACTACGCCGGCAACCTGGAGCTGACCTTTGAAGACTTCTCCATGGACGAGAAGCCCAAGTATGACGTGGAGGAGTGTAAGGCCAGAGATGCCACCTACGCCGCCCCCATCAAGGTGAAGGTGCAGCTGCGCAACACCCAGAACAACCAGATCAATGAGCAGGAAATCTTCATGGGAGATTTCCCCATCATGACCCAGGCCGGCACCTTTGTCATCAACGGCGCGGAGCGTGTCATTGTTTCCCAGATCGTCCGTTCCCCGGGTATGTATTACTCCCGCACTGCGGACAAGGCCGACAATCTGACCTTTGCCACCACGGTCATTCCTTACCGCGGCGCCTGGCTGGAGTATGAGACCGACCTTTCCGACATCTTCTATGTGCGCATTGATAAAAACCGTAAGCTGCCCATCACCTGCCTGATCCGTGCTCTGGGTCCCCGCACCGATGCGGAGATCATTGAGCTGTTCGGCGAGGATGAGCGCATTCTGGCCACGCTGGAGAAGGATGCCTGCAAGAGCTATGAAGAGGCCCTGCTGGAGATCTACCGCAAGCTGCGTCCCGGCGAGCCCCCCACGGTTGACTCCTCTAAGACTCTGCTGGAGGCCACCTTCTTTGACCCCCGCCGGTATGACCTGAGCATGGTGGGCCGCTATAAGTTCAACAAGAAGATGGCCCTGTGGAACCGCCTGTCCGGCCATAAGCTGGCCCAGCCCGTGGCCGATCCCCGCACCGGCGAGATCATCGCCGAGGCTGGCGAGATCCTCACCCGCGAGCGTGCTAAGGAGCTGGACAACCGGGGCGTGAACGAGGCCATCCTGGATGTGGACGGAAAGCTCGTCAAGGTATTCTCCAACAACATGGTCCATCTGGAGGACTTTGTGGACTTCGACCCCGCTGAGGTGGGCGTGGATGAGATGGTGTTCTTCCCGGCTCTGTGCTCCCTGCTGGACCAGTTCTCCGGGGAGGAGCTGAAGGACGCCATCCGGGAGCACCTGGATGACCTCATTCCCAAGCACATCACCGTGGAGGATATCATGGCCTCCATCAACTACCTCAACTGCCTGGCTCACGGTGTGGGCACCCCCGATGACATCGATCACCTGGGCAACCGCCGCCTGCGCTGCGTGGGCGAGCTGATTCAGAACCAGTTCCGCATCGGTTTTTCCCGTATGGAGCGCGTCATCCGGGAGCGTATGACCACCCAGGACCTGGACGTGGTCACCCCCCAGAGCCTCATCAATATCCGTCCTGTCACCGCTGCCATCAAGGAGTTCTTCGGCTCCAGCCCCCTGAGCCAGTTCATGGACCAGACCAACCCTCTGGCCGAGCTGACCCACAAGCGCCGTCTGTCCGCTCTGGGCCCCGGCGGTCTGAGCCGTGACCGGGCTTCCTTCGATGTCCGTGACGTACACTACTCCCACTCTGGCCGTCTGTGTCCCATTGAGACCCCCGAAGGTCCCAACATCGGCCTGATTTCCTACCTGGCCTCCTATGCCCGCATCAACCGCTTTGGCTTTATTGAGGCCCCCTACCGCAAGGTGGACAAGGAGACCGGCAAGGTCACCGACCAGATCGAGTATATGACCGCCGACGTGGAGGACGAGTACACCATCGGCCAGGCCACCGAGCCCCTGGACGAGAACGGCTGCTTTGTCAACGAGCGTATCACCTGCCGTCACCGCAATGAGACCATTTCCGTGGACCGCCACCAGGTGGACTATGTGGATGTGTCCCCCAAGATGATGGTGTCCGTGGCTACCGCCATGATCCCCTTCCTCCAGAACGACGACGCCAACCGTGCCCTGATGGGCGCCAACATGCAGCGTCAGGCTGTGCCTCTGCTGCGCCCCGAGGCCCCTATCGTGGCCACCGGCCAGGAGCACAAGAACTGCATCGACTCCGAGGTGGCCATCCTGGCCGAGGGCCCCGGTACCGTTACCC
>CALWYG010000082.1 GCA_944385695.1 uncultured Oscillospiraceae bacterium
GTCGACGTCCTTGGTGCCGGCGATGGGCGTGACGGTCAGGTTGGGATCGGTGGCCAGCGGCTGGGGCGCTGCCTCGGCGGGAATGATCTCGGTGGCGTGGATTTCGCCGGCCCGGTAGCCCTGGAGAGAGGTGTTCTCATCGTTGACCATGATGGCCCGGATGCCGGCCAGCTTGACGTTATCGGCGTCGTAGTAGGCGTCGTTTTTCACCATCAGGATGTGGGAGCCGATCTGATACTCAGCCAGCTTGAAGGGGCCGTTGCAGATAAAGGTCTCGGGCCGCTTCTCCCAGCCCTCGCCCTGCTCCACGGACTTCTGGTTCACGGGGCAGTAGATATCGGCGGAGATTCGGTTGAGGAAGAAAGGAGCGGGATTCTTCAGGACGACCTCGAAGGTATATTCGTCCAGGGCCCGGGCCATGACCTCATCGGCGGTGCCGGTGCCGGCCAGGTACTCCGCGGCGCCCACCACGAAGTCAGTCACGCCGGATGCGGCGGGAGAGGCCACCGTGGGGTCACACATCCGCTTCCAGGTGTACTCAAAGTCGTAAGCGGTCAGGGGAGTGCCGTCAGACCAATTGGACTTTCTCAGATGGAACGTATAGGTCAGGCCGTCCTCGGAGATGTCCCAGGACTCGGCCACACCGGGCTCAAAGCCTTCCGCCGTCTGCTTGGTCAGGCCTTCAAACATGCTGATGGTGATGTACTCGGAGATGGTCTCGGAGCTGAGGGTGGGGTCCCAGGTCTTGGGCTCGGAGCCCATGTTCCAGACCAGGTACTGGGGCTCGCTCTGGCTGGACGTCTGCTGGGAACTGCTGGTACTGCCAGTGCTGCCGGCGGAGCTGGATGGATTCCCTCCGCAGCTGGACAGCAGAGAGACGGCCATGGCAAGCGCTAAGATACCCGATAACAATTTGCGTCTTTTCATAATTACCTCCATTTCTTTCGTTCCTTTTTTGACTTTCACCGATACAAGCGGCAAAACGGGGTGCGCTGAGCACGGAACGTCTGAGCCGGAATGGCCTGTCCCGAAGTGGGCAGCGCTGTGTAACGGATGGCAAAAGAACAAAAAAGATATTTGATTCAGTTGCTGTGTGCTTTTCCGCTTGTCTTGACACTTTTATTTAAAGCAAGAAGCATACCAAAAATCGAAATAGCACAAAAAAATTTATTTCAGGACGTTTTATGGCTTTTTTGACAAAAAATGAGACGGTCTGACAGCAAAACAAATGTCTCTGTGGGGAAACCCTGAAATAATAGGTTATTTATTGAAAAATAATTCACCTATTATAGACTTTTTCCTGCCGACCCGATATAATGGTAATCAATCATACCGACACAGCTGTCGGAGAGGAGGAGTGGGCAGTGAAGCGAGTCACCGTTGTGGCCTATGAGGAAGATACAGGCCGGCAGTACGCTCAGACGCTGCGGGACCTGTTTGGCGATGCAGTAGAAGTTTCCTTTTATTCCATGTACCGGCACTTTTCCCAGCAGCCGGAAGCGGATATCGTGCTGGCTTCCACCTATTCCGTGTGTGAGGTGGTCAAGTGCTGGGTACAGGACTTTGACAATATTATCATTGCCGATATCACCCTGCGCAAGGATGCGTTGGAGCAGCTGCGGGTGTTTCCGCCACAGACCAAGGGGATTTTGGTCAACACTTCCCTGGAAAGTGCCATTGACACGATTTCTCTGATCTATAAGCATGGCATTCGAAATCTGGACCTCACGCCAGTGTATCCTCCGGTCAACTCCACGTATAACTGCGATCTGGCGATTACACCGGGGGAGACTTCGCTGGTGCCTCCGGGAATCCGACAGGTGATCGACCTGGGAGACCGGGTGCTGTCCATGAAGACCATTTCAGAGATTGCCACTCGGCTGAACATGATCGAACTGCTCAGCAAGCCTCTTTGCCAAAACTATTTTGCCGATTTAGTGGCCACCGACATGAGCACTCCGGAGATGCTGGGGCAGATTGGCGCCCTGGAACAGCGCCTTCACCTTGTGATGCAGGTCTTTGATTCCGGGGTGGTCAGTCTGGATGACAGGGGGACTGTGACCTTTGCCAACACGCCGGCCGCCACCCTGTTAGGCATGACGGCGGGACAGCTTCAGGGAATGAGTTTGGAGCGGATCTTCCCGTCTCTGTGGGAAAAGGGAGAACCTGTCCTGGTCCGAGACCAGGTAATCACCACAAAGGCCCATGTGCTGATTATATCGATTCATCATCTGGAATACAATTCGGTTTCCCAGGGCTATCTGGTGCTGATTCGCCGGTTTACAGATCTGGAGAAAGAGCAATACAGAATCCGCCGCCAGGTGATGTCTCGGGGGCATGTGGCCAAGTATACCTTTGACAGTATTGTGGGGAACAGTGAGATCATTCGGCAGGTCAAGCAGATGGCACAGAAAATTGCCACCTCCAACTCCACGGTCCTGATCTGCGGCCAGACCGGCACTGGAAAGGAACTCTTCGCCCAATCCATTCATAACGCCTCCCCGCGCTGTGGATATCCGTTTATTGCCATCAACTGCGCGGCGATTCCAGAAAACTTGTTGGAAAGCGAGCTGTTTGGCTATGAGGAGGGCTCTTTCACTGGGGCAAAAAAGGGCGGAAAGCCAGGGTATTTTGAACTGGCCCATGGAGGCACGCTGTTCTTGGACGAGATCAGTGAGATGGACATCAATTTGCAAAGCCGCCTGCTCCGGGTCCTTCAGGAAAAAGAGGTGACGCGGGTAGGAGGCGATACCATCATCAATGTGGACGTGCGGATCATTGCGGCCTCCAACAAGGATTTGAAGGCCCTGGTCAACCAGTCCAAATTTCGAAAAGACCTATATTACCGGCTTAATGTGCTCAGCCTGTTTCTTCCGCCCCTGGAAGAGAGAAAAGAGGATATCCCGGTGCTGATGGAGGCCATGATGCAGGAGATGGGCGGGCACTTTACGCTGACGCCGGACGCTCTGGAGCTGCTTCAGGAGATCCGTTTCGAGGGGAACGTGAGAGAGCTGAGAAACCTGATGGAGCGTCTGCTTTACGCAGACAGTCAGGTGATCGATTCGGATCTGCTGCGCCGTTATCTTCACCAGGAGATCGCTTCCCCCTATGCGGAGGGGAACGACCCCATTCTGGAACGGTTTTTCCAGGATCAGAAGCACCAGCTTGCCTGGCTGAGGCAGGTGCTGAATGCGCTCAGACCTACCTGCCGAACCTGTACGGGGATGGGGAGGGGTTCCATTCAACATAGTTTGGAGGAGAGAAGTGTGTATCGCTCGGAGCAGGAAATCCGCACTGCGCTGAATACACTGCATCTCTACCAGCTTGTACAAGTGCTGAGAGGGCGGGGCGGGACCCGCCTCACTCCCCTGGGCATCAAGGCCCTTGAACAGATGGAAAACTTGGAACGCAGCGGCTTGGCCCGGGAAAAGGGCTACTGCCTCTAAGCCGGTGCGATGTCCGCCATAGGGAGAGACTTTGTTGGCCGGGAGAGTAATCCGGAGCTTGTGCCGATGCGGGGCAAAGAAAGAACAAAGCAGGAGAAAATGCAGTCGAAAAGGAAACAAGCCGCTGAAATCGTACGATTTCAGCGGCTTGTTGATTGCTGGAGGAAAACTCAAATCTCCGGCATCCGGGTAGTGAGCTGCTGCCTGCTTGTACGGTTCACTCCGTTGAGAGCTTGTGAGATCTTATATCAAGAGGAGGATTCCTGCAAAAGATAACGGGACAGTGGAAGGTTTACCAGATCCGGCCCCTGTTCAGCATAATTTTCCTGCATATATACACCCAGCAAATAAAGGAGAGAGGATAAAACAGGAGTATCCACGCCCAACTTGCGTCCAAGCTTGAGGTAGGGGACAAGACCGTAGGGCAAATCCTCCGTAAAATATCGGTGGGACAGAGTTTTGGGACCACGGGTAACTTGATAGGAAGGGGTATTGTGAAGAACATCATACAGGGAATTTTGAGGCTGTGACCAAAAGGAGTTCAAGAGTTCCAGCTCGCTGTGTGCGGGCACGCCGCAGGCGCGGACGACGGCCACCCGTTCGGCGTCCACCTGCTCCATGACATGTGCCACTTGTGGCGTGACTCCGGTGCCGAAGAGAAGGTAATCCTCTCCGTTTTCCAATCGTGTGGCATTAAACAGCAAAAAGGAGCCGTGTATGACGGGATTTGCATTGTTTAGGGATGTATCCAGTACACTGGAAGCGGCATAAAGCTGGGGGAAGATTCCTCGCAGCCGTGTCAGGGCGGCAGCGGTGTCGCCGGGATGGACACAGGAGAGCGCCATGGTCTGTTTAACCGTTTTTAAATAGACCTGGTGGGGAGCGGGAGAATTACACAGTATCGGCGACGCGGTTACCAACCCCATGAATGTATCCGATGCTTATTTCGGCATGCTGCTGGCCTTGGCGCAAAAGTATGATAAGCGCGCCGGCTTTGGTACGCTGATGTCCAATACTATGCCCTATGTGATCGCGTTCTTTATCTTTATGGTGGTTGAATTGTTGGTCTTCTTCTTCTTCAATCTGCCCCTTGGACCCAATAGCCCGGTCACATTCTCTATGTGATATTTATTGTTGTTGAATTCGGAGGATTTCTTAATGAATGTACTGGAAGAAAAAAAGTCTTCCCCGGAACTGCGCGGCTATGTGAAACAGCGCATTCAAAGGATGCAGACGATCATGGCACAAAAAGGGGTGGATGTGACCATCCTGATGCGCCCGGAAAATGTGTTTTACTTCAGTAACTTTAATCCCATTATCATCAGCCATGTGCCTTACTTTATTTTGACCCAGGATGATGCGTTCCTGCTGGTCCATTGTATCCGCCACGACCATGCGGTCAACGAGGGCGCAATCGATAAGGTTTTGTGCTATGGAAAATGGGGAGCCACTCAGGCCGTGGCCATGGATGCCATGGATGCCATGAAAGAGCTTTTAGGGGACAAGCCCCTGACGGTAGGCGTGGAGGGCGACTATGCCAGCATGAACTTCCTGGCCCGGCTGAAGACCAAGCTGAATGTAAAGTCCTATGTGGATGTTGCTCAGGATGCCATTGACCTGCGTTTGATCAAGGACCCCCATGAGATCCGGATGTGCCGCATCTCCGGCGAGCTGGTGGATCTGGGCGTGACCCGGGCCATTGAGGCGCTGGAGGCCGGAGCCAGCGAGGCTCAGGCGGCAACGGAGGGTCAGTATGCCATGCGGCAGCTGTGGCATCAGAAGTACCAGCAGTATGAGGTATCGGGTTTTTCCAACTCGGAGACAGCGGATATTGATACCTTTGTGGTGTGGTGTATGTCCAACGAGCGGCTCAATTATGGCTGTGACTGTCCCACGGGCTATGTTCCCATGCCGGGAGATTTGACCATGCCCATGAGCTGGGCGCGGGTGGCCGGCTACAATGTGGAAAACGAGCGCAGCGTTATGGTGGGCCAGGTAAACGAGATGCGCAGCCGGGCGTATGACGCCATGCTCCGGGCCAGAGAGAAAATTTTTGCTATGCTGCGCCCTGGCGCAATTTTTGAAGATCTTTATTTTGCAGCTATGAAAGAGTATGAGGATGCCGGCTTCGGAAGCATCCTGCCCGGACGCTGCGGACACGGTATGGGGCTATCCACCCACGAGTTCCCCTCGGTGACCAAGGGAAATAAGGCGCCCTTGGCACCTGGTATGGTACTTACTGTGGAGCCTGGCCTGATGAGCGCGGAGCTGGGCGCAGTGCGCAACAGCGACACGGTTTTGATTACCGAGGAGGGATTTGACTTCTTGACAAATTCCCGGCGGGATACCATCCGTATCAAAGGATAAACCAGACGGCCCGCCTCCACTGGAGGCGGGCCGACATAAATCTTATACTACTTAATTAAGGAGTGTTACATCCTATGACAAAAAAGGAGCGCATCCAGGCAGCTATTCGAGGAGAAAAGCCGGATAAAATCCCTTATTCCTTCTGGAGTCATATGCCGGGGACGGATCTGGACCCGGAAGCCATTTCGGACAAGACCTATGAGTTTTACAAAAAGTATGATTTTGATTTTGTAAAAACCATGAACAACGGAATGTATGCCATTGAAGATTTTGGATGCACCGTGGATTATTCTGAAATCGTCAAAGGCGGAGTGGCCAAGGTGGTGAGCACTCCCATCACCTGTGCCGAGGACTGGCATAAAATCCGTGTTTGCCCCTGTGACCAGGGCAGCAACGCCCGGGAGCTGCGCCATTTGAAGCTGGTGCTGGAGAAACTCAAGGGAGAAGAAGTTCCTGTCATTTTCACCGCGTTTACGCCCATCACCATTGCGGACAAGCTGTGCGGGGGAAAGCTGATCTCCTATATCCGGGAGGGGCACGGCGAAGATGTGAAGGCCGCGCTGGAAGTGATTACCCAGACCACCCGGGAACTGGTGCGGGCGGCCATTGATCTGGGGGCCGATGGAATCTTCTATGCCTCTCAGATGAGCTCCTATGACAAGTGCACGGAAGAGGAGTATCTGGAGTACGGAAAACCCTACGATCTGCGGGTGCTGGAAGCGGCGGAAAAGGGCTGGATGAATACCATTCATTGCCACGGAAATCACATTATGTTCCGTATTTTGAAGGATTACCCCGTCCAAATTTTCAACTGGCACGCCTGGGAGGCGCTTCCTTCCCTGGATGAGGCCCTGGATTTGACCGGGAAATGTCTGATGGGCGGATTAAGCCGAACCGACATTACCAACGGAAACCGGGGAGCGATTCAGCACCAGATCTATGAGTGCTTTAAGATGACCAAGGGACGCAATCTCATCCTCACTCCGGGATGTGTGATCCGCTATCCCCTGGACGATCATATGCTGTCTTTTATCGGCCAGACACGGGACGAAATTGAAGAGGTCTTTAACCAAAAGTAATCTTATAATCCATAGTCACGATAGATTTCCTGAGCCAGTTGAATAAACTCCCTTCCTGCACGGGTAAGCGCTTTGCGTTTCAAGCGGTATACGGAAATATGATAGGAATGGGGCAGTCCCGTTAACAGGAAAAAGGAGAGACGGCTTAACTGCTTTTCACTGAATAGATAAAAGCGAGAATGGTTGTAGCCTCTTTGCAGGGGGGCAAGAAACGTACTGGGCAATACACAGGCGCCCAGCTCCTCCATACAAAGGGACAGTTCAGTGATCAAATTTTGCGTGTGCACCACCACGGTTGGAGAGATATTTTCTGTGCGGCACAGCTCCAAAAAGGTCTGTCCGTTCATGGTGTCCGGACTTTGGGCCACAAAGGGAAGGTTAGCGAACTCTTTCAGAAAATGGGGTGTGCAGATGTCGGACTTGAAGGTTTTCTTCGGGTAAATCTCGCGCAGAAGGCGCTGGGGAACGGCAAGAATGAATTTTTCCTCATAGAGGGGGAAAACAGACAATCCCTCCAGATTGTCTGGCTGATAGCCGATGCACAGATCGGCAGTACCGTCATGCAGAACGTCGGTGATATTTCCGCTGCTGGTTCCCTCCACCAGGTTCAGCTTGATCTGGGGAAACAGCTTATGAAAGGAGGAGAGCAGCGGCGGAAGCATGATGGTCCCTCGGGTGACCGGGATACCGATGGTTAGTTCGCCCTGACGGAAGTCCTTGATATCCTGAACTTCCCGAAGGTAGTTGTCAACATTGCCCAGAATCTCTCTGGCGTGAATTTGAAGGGAACGCCCTGCGTCCGTCAGCGTCAGAGGGCTACCGCGGTCAAACAGCTGTACATCAAAGTAGGATTCCAGCTTAGCGATATGGTTGCTGAGGGCTTGCTGAGAGATGTAAAGTTGTTTGGCCGCCCGGGTAAAGTTTAGCTCGTTGGCTGCGACATAAAAGCATTTCAGGCTGGTCATGCTGAACATATGGATTCACCCCAATGAAATAGTTGTCTGAATATCACCAGTTTATAGTTTTTGCTTGTGGAATGCAAGCAGTTTCAAATCATATTAGGAGGAATTGACCTTCATGGACCAAACGTTGTACAACAATCATCTGGAAATTCTGCATGAGGAGCTGCTGGTTGCACTGGGCTGTACGGAGCCCATTGCCATCGCCTATGCCGGCGCCAAGGCCAGACAGCTTTTAGGGCAGCTCCCTGAGCAATGCCAGGTCTATTGCAGCGGAAATATCATCAAGAATGTAAAAGGCGTAATTGTCCCGAATTCCGGTGGCCTGCGGGGAATGGATGTGGCGGCAATTCTGGGCATTGTAGGCGGAGACCCGGATCAGGAACTGGCAGTTCTGGAGAGCGTGACGCAGGAAAACATCCAGCAGGCACAGGAGCTGTTAAAAGACCATATCTGCCAGTGCCATCTTGTGGAAGAAGTGGACAATCTATATGTGCGGATTGAAGTAACCGGAGGCGGACACACTGCACAGGTGGAGATTCAGGAACACCACAATCACATCACCTTTATGGAAAAGGACGGCCAGGTACTGTTGAACTGCCGTCCGGACCCGGCGGCCAAAAAGGAAAAAACAGGGGCTGACCGTATGCTGCTGAATGTGAAAAACATTCTGGAGTTTGCGGATCAGGTGAACATTGAAGATGTACAGGAATTGCTGCAGCGCCAGATCGACTATAACAGCGCCATTTCCGCTGAGGGTTTGAAGGGGAGCTACGGTGTGGAAACCGGACGGATTCTGATGTCCAACTCCATCAATGCCAGCGGCATGAATCAGGTCCGTGTCCAGGCAAGAGCCGCTGCTGCAGCGGGAAGCGATGCCCGTATGAGCGGATGCTCTCTGCCGGTGGTAATTAACAGCGGAAGCGGGAACCAGGGAATCACCATCACAATGCCCATTGTCATGTATGCACGTCATTGGCAGGTGGATCAGGAGATGCTGTACCGCGCGATGGTGGTTGGCAATCTGATCAGCGTTCATCAGAAAAAATACATCGGCAGCCTCAGCGCCTATTGTGGAGCAACCAGTGCGGCCACAGGTGCGGCTTGCGGTGTGGCTTATATGCTGCTGCACCAGAAAGGAGAGCAGGAGCGGCTGTACAAGGTCACCTGCGATACGATCACCAACAGTATTGAGACGCTGGGCGGTATGGTCTGCGATGGTGCGAAAGCCAGCTGTGCGGCCAAAATTGGTCTGGCAGTGGAAAATGCCCTGATGGCGCTGGAGCTGAGCTTGGAAGGAAACGTCTTCCAGCCTGGGGAAGGAATGACCATGGAGGACCCGGAGGACACCATTGCGGCAGTGGGACGAATGGGACGTGTGGGAATGAAGGGTACAGATGTGGAGATCTTAAACATTATGTTGGGCAACTAAAGATCAGGAATCCACCTCTGCTTCAGTTGATTCCGTACTCGGTACTACCACATAGATCTTGGACCGATCAAAAACGAATACACAGCAAAAGAGCAAAAGCACAACAAGCCGCTGAAATCGTATGATTTCAGCGGCTTGTTGCATGGCGAAGGGCTTAAAACCTCTGCGGTCAAGGCAAGGCTCACTGCCTTTCTATCGCCAGCAGTGTCCATCATTCAGACGATAGGCTGAGAGAGCTCCTCGCTGCCGTGCAGTTCCGAAAGATGCTTCTTCATTCCCAGTGGGAAGCGGACGGCAAGGTGTTTCCACAGAGGTACAGCTCCGGCTGGGTGTACAGATCCTCCTCAAAATCGGATTTTTTTTCCCAGAAGCTGGTGAAGGTGACGTTCGGGGCGCCGGTGTCTATATATAGACTGCCATCTGCCGCAACTCCAGCGCGGCTGACAAAAATCTCACCCGATAGATCAGCAAGATAATATTCATCTCCGGCCCGCATGACCGTACCAAAGGCGACGGCACAGGCGGCATGATGTGTGGCCCGCAGTCCGTTCCAGAGCTCCGTCTCCCCCTCGGGCCCTGCAAACGAATATGGGACAGAGAGGGAGTAGCTGTCCCCAAGCTCGAGGTCCGGGAAAAAGTCGGCTGAGATTTCCAATGTGATGCTGCCGGACGCGGTGGCTGCGGAGATGGGCAAGTTATCAATCAGCGCGCCGGAAATAGCCCCATAGGGCACAACCACCGCAATGTCTGGGTTGTTCTCACCGGCGGAGGAAAGGGCGGAGACGTAGGCGAGAGCGGTCATCAGCTCAGAAAATTTATAAGAGGGATTGTAGAGATTCTGATTGGCTGCGGCTGCAATCGCTTCTCTGACAGCCGGCGTGATCGGATCGATGGCCTGCCCGGAGAGAGTTTCCACAAGGGCAAGCTCATCCTCATATGCGTTGAAAATGGTTTCCTCCGCCATATCGTGGGAAATCGCTGGGGTAAGGTCCTCTCCCGGATCAGAGGAAATGGCGTTCCCGCTCTTTGCTCCGGTAAAGGTGCACCCCACCGCTGTGGCGGCGATAAGCACCACCGCAGCCAGAGTGTAGGCGGCCATCTTGGGACGCTTGGCCAGCAGGCGGATGCGCTCCTTGATGCCGCTGCCCGTTATGCTGGTGGCGGCAAGCAGGGGATTGTCCCGGCCCTGGCAGGTGATAGCCAGCAGCGTGCGGCCGTAGGACGCCCGTTCACTCTCGCCCAGGCGCTGCACGGTGGCCTCGTCACAGCACAGCTCCCCATCCCGCTGGGACAGGGCGGCAGCCAGCCACACCAAGGGATTGTACCAGTGGAGGACCAGACAGAGCCCCCGCAGGGCGGCCCAGATGTGGTCTCCGTGACGGCAGTGGGTGAGTTCGTGGGACAGACTGTGGCGCAGCACCGTGTTGTCCGCGGCCGCCTCCTTTGTCACATAGATGCAGGGGCGCACAAGGCCAAACAGGCAGGGGGCTTGGGTAGCCCCGGTGATGTATACAGGAAGAGGACAGCCCACCCCCTCCAGGGGGCGGCGGCTGCGGCGGAGTTTTCGCGCAAAGCGTACATTTACCCACAAAAGCCACAGACCAAGAGTCAACGCTCCCACCGCCCACACGCCCAAGAGCACCGTTTTCAAAGAGAGGGGAGTGCCGCTCCCGTCCCGGGCAGCGTCTGTTTGCACCTGCCACGGCTCGCCGTTCTGCGCATACTGTACCTGCTGCTCGTCCAATGGGAGAGTAGGGTCGGGCTGGGGGATGGATAACGGGAACCGCTTGCCTTCCAGGTATCCTATCACGGGGCTTGGAATATTTGCCTTCTCCACAAGGTTTAAAACACTCACGGTTGTGGTGCCAAAGCTGGCCGGAACAAGCAGCCTTATCAGCACCAGAGCCCACAGCCCGTATGGAAGCCGCAGACTAAGCTTGCCTGTGAGGAAACAGCGCAGGGCCACTACCACCAAAATCAAAACGCTGGAGGTTACGGCCCATTCAAGCATGGTTCTCTTCCTCCAATCCTTTCAGCAGCGCATAGAGCTCATCCAGTTCCTTCTGAGACAGGGCCTGCTTTTTGGTCAGTGCGCTGACCATCAGGCTTAAACTTCCCTGATATACCCGCTCCAGGAAATCCTTTGTCTCCCCCAGGGCGGCGTCCTCCCGCCTTAGAAGGGGCGAAAATACCTTGGGGCCCTTCTCCGCCGGGACGCTCTCCAGCGCGCCTTTGGCTTCAAGACGGCTGAGCAGAGTGAGGGTGGTGCTCCGGCTCCAGCCGCAGCTTTGTTCCATGCGCTGGGTTACCTCACGCCCGGTAAGGGGGCCAGCTTCCCACAGACTCTCCATAACGCTCCACTCCGCCTGGGTCAGGCTGATTCGATTCTCTGACATATGCGTCTCCATCCTCTCTGCCTATCTTTGTAAACATATTGTATCAAGATAGTCTACGAATGTCAACAAAAAGAGCGATAAGGTGCACTTGCGCCGCCTACAGATGTTCGGCGGCCGCGGTCGGGCATTAAGGGGGGGAATGCGGGCCAAGAGGGGGCAGACAGAAAGGTTTTCCGGGGGAGCGCTTGCAAGGGAGAATGAATTATATTATACTGTATTTATTCCTGTATGAAACGGAAAAGGCAGAAGCGTTTGGATGGAGAAGGACTGATATGGGATACAAAGACATTCGCGGGGTTTCCAGACTTCCTTTGAGCGAACAGGTATACAGATCGCTTGTAGACTCCATTGCGGAAGGGAGTATTCCACCGGGGACGGAGCTGAAAGAGCAGCACCTTGCAAAGCAAATGAATGTCAGCGCAACCCCAGTACGTGAGGCAATACGCCGTCTTGCAAGTGATGGGCTGGTGGACATTGTACCCTATCACGGCGCCGTGGTACGAATGCTGAATCAACAGGAGATTTCAGAAGCGTATGCCTGCCGGGAAGCATTGGAACGGTTGGCTGTGGCCGAGTGTGTCAAATATTTGGAGGATCAGGATATTAAGAATCTCTACGACCTGATTGAGTTGTTCCGAACGGCGGAGGCCTCGGCCGACATTTGTTCTGCCAGTCAGCAATTTGATGCCTACATATACGGTCTGGCAAACAATCAGATCCTTCACAACCTTTTGGATACCCTCCAGGGGATTATCAGCCGGGACAGGAAGTATTCTTCCAGCAATCTGGAGCGCAGACATGCCATTTATAACGAGCATAAGGCCCTTGTCCAGGCGCTGGAGGCACGGGATGTGAAGGCAGCCCAGGAGGCGGTTTCAATCCATATCCACAATGGCAGAAAATTTATTGAACAAAAAACCTGAAATGCAGGGTGGAGTGATTCCACCCTGCATTTTGCGTTGTATAAAGATTCCATAAAATTGTAAAAAAGGAATTGACATTCTTTCAATTTTCTATAGAATATAAAATACAGAATTAAAACACTGCTTTGATAAAGTTTATTCTGTAAATCTGTGGAACAGGGGGCGCTCAAAATGGAAAACATTTATATGTCCCGGGGTGCAAGCAAGGTTGTCAATGTTTGTGCCAAGATTCAGCCGGGGGAGCAGGTTCTGATTGTCACGGAACTGTCCAGGCTGAGTATCGCACAGGCGCTGGCCACGGAAGTCTACCGTGTAGGGGCTGAGCCGGCGATTTGCATTATGGAGCCCAGAAAGCAGGACGGAGAAGAACCGCCTAAGGAGATTGCCGCTGCCATGAAGGCAAGCGATGCGTTTTTGAGTGTTGTGGGCAAATCCATTACCCATACCCATGCGGTAAAAGAGGCCATTGCAGCCGGCTCCAGAGGACTGGTACTCACACACTTTACGGAAGAAATGATGATCCACGGCGGGATTGAAGGGGATTTTGAACAGGCTAAGCGCGTCTGCATCGCCATGGCGCAGGGAATGGCCGGTGCGGAAAAAATTGTCCTTACCTCACCCAGCGGGACTCACTTGGAATATTCCGCCAAAGGGCGCCGAGGAAATCACCTCTATTGCATGGTAGAGCCGGGACAATTTTCTACACTTCCCACGGTAGAGGCCAATGTCTCCCCCCTGGAGGGAACGGCCAATGGCATTATTGTGGCGGATGGTTCGATTCCATATATCGGCATTGGAGTTTTGGAAGAGCCTGTGACGTTGAAGGTGGAAAACGGCCGAATTGTGGATATTTCCGGGGGATATCAGGCGAAGATGCTGGCAGATAATCTGGCATCCAAACATGATCCAAATGTTTACAATATTGCCGAGCATGGCGTTGGATTAAATCCCAAATGTCATTTCTGCGGCTTTATGCTGGAAGACGAGGGGGTTTTCGGTACGTGCCATATTGGAATCGGCACAAGTATTACGTTAGGAGGAACGGTAAAGGCGGCATGTCACTATGACGTGATTATGAAGGATGGCACCATCGTAGCGGATGGAAAAATCTTAATGGAAAATGGTGTTCCAAAGGTATAACCCACTCCTATCCGCGTCTGCTTAGTGTGTTTTGTATGACGGATCATATTAAAAAAATAGGAGATGAGAGAGTATGGCGGTTCTTACAATGAACATGGTTCAGACAACAGGGTTTGCGATCATCGTACTTCTGATTGGAACCTTGGTGCGAAAAAGGATTCGTTTTTTCACAAAATACTGTATCCCCGCTCCAGTGATTGGCGGACTCATTTTCTCCATTCTGTCTACAATTTTGCGCAGTGCCAACATCATCGAATTTGATTTTGACACAACTCTGCAGTCTTTCTTCCAGATCATGTATTTCTGTACCATCGGATTTGCGGCCAGCTTCAAAATGCTGAAGGTGGGCGGTTCCAAGGTGGTAAAATTCCTGATTATTGCCTCGGTGTTTGCATTCCTCCAGGATGCCCTGGCGGTTGGCCTGGCGGACACGGTAGGAATTCCCTCTTTGCTGGCCCTGCTGACCGCTTCCCCCGCGCTGACAGGCGGAATGGGAACATCGGCTGCGGTGGCCCCCAGTGTAGAGGCGTTGGGCTATTCCGCTGCCACGACAGTGGCAGTAACCGCGGCCACCTTTGGAATCCTCTGTGGTTCTGTTATGGGCGGGCCGGTTGCCACCAGACTGATCGAGAAGCATGATCTTTTCCGCAAATATCAGAGCCGGGCTACCAACGACGATGATATTGATCTGTCTATTCTGGAGGATAAAAAGAAGCTTCTCAGCTCCAAGACCATTTGTACCGGAATGTTTGTGATCCTGCTGTGCATGGGTATAGGAGCCTATGTGACCATTGGAATCAACAATGTGGTGGGGACTTTTGTGGATAACGTATCGTTCCCGGCCTATCTGGGCGCAATGTTGATTGCCTGTATTTTTAGAAATTATACCGATTCCTTCCACACCTTTGGCGAGCTGCCAAAAGAAGAAATGGATGCGCTGGGAGACGCAGCCCGGAATGTATTCCTTGGAATTGCGTTGATGTCTCTGGAGCTGTGGGAACTGGTCAACCTGGCGCTGCCCATGCTGATTCTCCTTCTTCTGCAGGTGGTTCTGGCCTATATCTTTGCAAACTACATTTGCTTCCCGCTGATGGGGAAGGACTATGACGCGGCGATGATCGCCTGCGGCCTGATTGGCTTTGGAATGGGCTCTACCTCCAACGCCATTGCCAATATGGATGCGGTCTCGGCAAAATATACATATAGTAAGACTCCATATTTTGTCGTACCCATTGTAGGCGCGCTGTTTATTGATTTCATTAACATCTTTATTATCTTTGGGTTTATTGGATTCCTCCAGTAAAATAAAGCGGCTGCCCACCGCATGGCAAAAAAATAAAACGCCCGCCGAATCGTAGGGGTTCGGCGGGCGTTTTGCTGTTTTCTGAGCCTTGCAAAGTGGGGAGAAGGGAACGTATCGGCGCTGCAGGCTGCGTTACAGCAGTTTCCGACCTTTCAGCGCCAGGGAAACCTTTTCAATAAATGCGCAATGGGAGTGCTCCAAGCCCAAGAGGGCTTTTGATTTGTTCATGCGGAAACGAATGGTATTTTTGTGCTGGGCCAGCCGCTGGGCGGTCTGCTCGATATTTCCATCACAGCCCAGATACGTCTCCACTGTTTCAATCAAGTTGGCTTCCTGCAGCGGAGACAAGGTTTCTTCACAAAACTGTTTCAATACGCCGCTGTTTTGCAAAGGGATCAGAAGCTTGTAAACAGAGAGACTCTCGTATCCGATTTTTTGAATTCCAAGGGAACGGGCTGTTTCATCGGCAGAGAGCGCCTGGCCAAATGCAGCGGGAAATTGATTTAAGCCGGAACAGATTTCGCTGTATCCGATCGAGTATTCCGGGTTATAGTGAGAGAGCACCAGAGCGATATGCTCCAGCAGCGTGCTGGTACTTTCCCCCGGGAGGACCAGAAAACCGCCTTCAAAATAGGGGAGAAAGCGGCAGCCCAACTGTGTGGAGAGATCGTCTTTCAACATTTTATATTGTACTGCGTTTAATTTTCCCAGTGTGGTATGAAAGACCACATAGTTTAACGCAGTTTTAGGAACGACACTTTGATAGATGTGGCTAATCTCCAGAGACGAGGCGCTTCCGTTTACGATCCTTCCGATCCAGTTCTCCAGAATTCCCTCATCCTGATCCAGAAAAATGAGGAGCGTGATGCTACGGATCAATTCCCCATAGGGAGTTGATCCGTCGATGTGTAAAATGGGATAGTGGTTCTGATTGGCCAAATCCAGCACGCGCTGAGGAAAGTGGGGAACAAATTCGTCCAGAGCAATGCAGCAGGCGCTGCCGGTGCGAATGTAGAAGTCGATATTTTGATATAAAAAGTCCTCATTATCCTGGCCGGCATAAAAGCTGCAGATAAATACATCTCCCTCGGCCAGCAGCTCAATGTCCACGGCCTCATTAATGGCGTATCGGTAAAATTGACCCGGGAGACGGTACGATCCAGACCGTCCGCTCCGGCCACCACTTTGGCCGAAGATAATGAATCCAATCGCAGCAAGTCTCGTACCGTAACACTCACAGGAACGTTCCCCCCCTTCCCAAGATTCTTTACTCTTTCTGAACATGTTATATCAGACTTTCCACAGACTGTCAATTTTAAACCAGCGCTTTAATAAGCTACCACTGTATTATGCACAATATTTTGGCTGGAACTTTTGACCCCAGATTCTTTGGCTTTGACTGTGACTGTGTGCTCTTAGAGGACTGATATTCCTTTTGATCCGACCGTTTTCCCTGGCATTACGATTACAAAAGGAGGAAGAAATATGGCAGATACCACGAAAGTTACGTTAGAAGAAACCTTTAACGACTATGAAAAAACTCCCGTTCCGGAAAAAGCGCGTCAAACATGGTTCCAGCAGGGCATGGTATGGCTGGGGTCAGGGTTCGGCCTGAGCGGCCTTGCAACCGGCGGCGTTCTGGCTGACAGCCTTTCGTTTCAAGACCTGTTGCTGGTGTACATACTTGGTTCCATTGTCATTACCATTGTGGGTACGTTGAATGCGCTGGTCAGCACGCACACCCATTTGGCCACCTCCTTTACCTGCCGCCGCTCATTTGGAATCAAGGGCTCTAAAATCATCGGCATCATTTTGTGCTTCTCCAGCTTTGGCTGGTACGCCTATCAGGCGGATATGTTTGGAACTACCGTAGCCACGGTCCTAAATGAGACTTCTGGAATTCAGGTCAACCATATTATTTTTACCATTATTGGCGGCCTGGCTATGTCGCTCACTGCCATTATGGGCTTTAAGGCAATCAAGATGCCCAGCGAAATTGGTTTGCCGTTGCTGTTTGTCTTATGTATTCTGGCCATTGCAAAAAGCTTTCAAACCATGTCTCCTGCTGAGATTTGGAATGCGGACCCCGTGGGAACCCCCATTACCATCCCGATGGGAATTTCGCTGGTGGTAGGCTCCTTTGCGGTAGGTGTGACCATGGTGGGAGACTTCAGCCGATTTTCCAAGAGTAAGAAGGATTGTATTACCGGTAATAATCAGGCCAACTCCGCCGCGGGCACGCTCCACATAATAATCAATACCTCTTTGGTTGAACGTGTTTTCCTGCGTAACCATGCCTCCGGTGCCCATAGCTACCATTGCATACCGGTTCTTTAATTCCACTCCGCCTAGACGATAGGGGGAGAATAGTATCTCATGAGACCGCTTCATAAAGAATTCCCTCCTGTGACAATTGTTCTGTTTTTGCAGGCTTTGCTGTTTTTGGTATAAGAATATCACATATTCGTTTCTAAACTGTATCTTTATAAAGTAGTTTTTGAATTTCCCTAAAACATTTTAAGCATTTTGCAAAAAGATTGGTGACGTTTTTATTTTAGGAAAATGTTTCATATGCAGTTTACTTTGGGAAAAGGGAAAAAAACAAAGAAAGCCGCTGAAATCCCATGATTTCAGCGGCTTTTTTGATCGCGGGAGAATGGAAACATCCGGCCGACCGGTTATCCGCTGCGGTCTGGATGTGGTTCTGGTCGTCCGCCCCGTATATGGGGCGCTGGTTGGAACATGGCCAAGTCGTTGTGTGAGAGAGACGTTTGCGTTCATGGTCCGGGCAGGTGAGAGAGAATACGGAAACCGTCTGCTGTCTCCTCCAATGTCAAGACATCTCCAGGCGTACCGTTTCCGCTGGGCAGCTCCCACAGGGTAACGGTACTGCCCTCCCGCATACCATAGGCGGGGATAAACATGCCTGGGCCGTAGTCGCTGGTGAAGTTGTACCAGGCGTCGTATTCCTCCAGGTAGATGACGGTATCCATCCCCACGCCGGACAGCTCCGCTGTGGGGAGGCCCGCGTACTTCTCCAGCACCTCATCCACGATCTGGCGGGTATAGCGGTGAATGGGGGTGGGGACCAGGTCCCCGTCGAAGGGCCAAAGGGGATGGGACGTCAGGGCTTGAAATTCCGGGTCCTCCGAATCGTCGGGTACATACCCGTCGTCGGGGAGGTAGCGCAGGAATTCCTCAAAATTCAGCTTTTCGGGCCGCTCATAGTAGGAGGTGAAAAAGGCGCTCACCGGGTTGCCCCCCTCAACCCCCTCCGGCGAAAAGGCCTGACGGTACGCTTCCAGTTCCTCCTGGGTCAGAGGGTCTCCCGTCAGGCCGGTGCAATAGCCGAGGATCCTGTCATAGGGACCGGACTGGTAGGAATAGGCGGCCTGATACCACGAGACTGAATCCCCGAGGGTCATGCGCAAGAGCCCGTCATTTGCCAGGAAAAGGAGCCCGTCGCCGCTCTCCGCACGGCAGCGCACCGCCGCTCCGGCGATAGAGTCTGGTTCCTGGACCTGTATCCACACAAAGGAACGGAGGAAGGGGGTTAACTCATTGGCCAGAAACTCCGGGGCAGAAATACTCCGCTGCACCTGGGCGCCGTCAGCGCCGTCATACAAGATGATGTGCTCTAATGTTTTCACCTGATCCGCTGCCCGGCGGATAGTTGGCAGCAGATCTCCGGCGGGTTCTCCCTCCAAAAGGGTAAAGGTTAGGCCGGACAGATCCTCCGTGTCATATTTCACCCGGTACCAGTCCATAGCTGCCTGGACAGGGTCCAGAAGCCCTGGCCGGTGTCCCTCATCCACCTGGGTCTGGAGATTTTCATAGTATTCTGATACCGGTATTTGGATATCTAGAGGCAGCTCCTTGTTCCAGACGCCGTATTTGTTCTCAAAGCTGCCCTCCACGCACCAGATGCCGCCATCGCCTTGTGTGGCAGGCTGGGAGAGAAGGAGCGTAAGGGATAAGCTACCATCGGCATTGCGGCACTCCACATACCGGTGCTCTCCCTCCCACAGGAAGGGCCGGTCCAGATCAGCGCTTGCGTCATAGAGGGTAAGGCCATTGCGGGCCGCAAAATCGGCCTGAATGTCGGTTATCCGGCTTAGGATATATTCCCAGCGCTGGTATTCCGGGCTGTTGGTGTCGATCTCACCGCTGCCGGTATAAAACTGTACATCCGTGGGTACGCCCATGCCGTAGTACCATTGGTCATCCCGGGCAAAGATGACCTGTCCTGTGCCTCCGTCGGCGGCCAAATAGGACTGTTCATATTCCACTTGGTCGTATCGGAAGAGATTGAAGAGAAAGCCCGCGGGGCTGCCAAAGTCCTCAACGCCCGCCTGGTAGCTGGCCCGGTGGTAGACGTAGGGGAAACTAGGCTCCTGCTGTTGCTCATCAGGGAATTCCACCAGAAGTTCCTCCGCAATGTCGGCGGGAATGGCCAGGGTCAGTCCGTCTCCCAGTTTATGGAGGACGGCATCCTCCAGCAGTGCGCCCTTTGGCGCCCCCGTAAACGTGCACCCCATTGCTATGACCGCAATGAGGATCACTGCGATCAGAGTATAAAGCGCGGTTTTGGGCCGCTTGGCTAACAAAACAATACGCTCCTTGATCCCATTCCCGCTGCCCGTCATGCTGGTGGCAGTAAGCAGGGGATTGTCGTGGCCCTGGCAGGTGACGGCCAGCAGGGTGCGGCCATAGGCCGCCCGCTCGCCCTCGCCAAGGCGCTTCACGGTAGCCTCGTCGCAGCATAGCTCCCCGTCCCGCCGGGACAGTACGGCGGCCAGCCACACCAGGGGATTGTACCAGTGGAGAGCCAAACATAGCCCCCGCAGGGCTGCCCAGATGTGGTCCCTGTGGTGGAAGTGAGTCAGCTCGTGGGCCAGGCTGTGGCGCAGTACCGTCTCATTTGCCGCTGCTTCCTCCGTTACATAGATGGAGGGATGAAGCAGCCCAAAGAGGCAGGGGGTCTGGGCTGCGCCCGTCACATAGGCCGGCAAGGGGCAGTCCACCGCCAGGGGACTTCTGCTGCGGCGGAGGTTTTGGGCAAAGCGTACATTTGCCCATAAAAGCCACAGGCTAAGGATAACGGCTCCCGCCGCCCACACGCCCAAGAGTACCGTCCCCAAAGAGATGGGAGTTCCGTTCTCGGCCCGGTCAGCGTCCATCTGCGCCTGCCACTGCTCCAGATTCTTCTCGTACTGCTCCTGCTGTTCTTCCAATGGGAGGGTGGGGTCAGGCTCGCTGATGGATAACTGGATTGTATGGCCGCCCATATATCCGATCACGGGGTTAGAAATATTTGCGGTCTCAACGAGGTTTAATATACTTAACGCCGTGGTGCCGAAGCTTACCGGCACAAGCAGCCTCACCAAAACCAGAGCCCACAGCCCGTACTGGAGCCGCAAGCTGATTTTGCCCATCAATAAGCGGCGCAGAGCCAACACGACTAAAATCAACACGCTGGAGGTCACGGCCCATTCAAGCATGGTTCTCACCCTCCAATCCTTTCAGCGGCCCATAGAGTTCGTCCAGTTCCTCCCGGGAGAATGCCTGTTTTTGGGTCAGGGCGCTGACCATCAAACCGAAACTTCCCTGGTACACTGGGGCAAGAAAATCCTTTGTTTCCCCCAGAGCGGCATCCTCCCACCCGGTAAGAGGCTCCTCCGCCCACAGGAATTCCATCATGCTCCACTTTGACTGGGTGAGACTGATTCGTTTCTCCGCCATTTGGTTCCCTCCCGTCTGTTTATCTCTGTAAACACATTATAGCAAGAGAGTCTACGTCTGTCAACAGATAAGGGCATGGATAGGCTGTTTTTCCCAATCAGGAAAATCTTTTTGGGGTTACAGGCTGAAAACAAACTGCAAAGACCAGACAATCAAAACTTAGTACGCGATATAAAAAAGATGACATGGGCAGGATCTGCGCAATTTGTCCCTGCGGATCGTTGTGTGCCCTCTTTGGGAGGGGAGTGCGCGGCAGGACATGATCTGGAGACGGGTAAGGCCATTTACCGGAATGTGCTGGGCCAAACCCAGGAGGAGGGCGAGAAAAAACGGAAAGCCGCTGAAATCATGGGATTTCAGCGGCTTGCTTCATTGCGGGAGAAGGACTCAAACCTCTGAGCAGCCGGTTGTGTACTGCTGTCGGTTTCTCTATCCGCTGCGGCACAGTACTTTTTGGGCTGGTTTGACCTGGAATGGTCAAACCGAAAGGTCGTGCCCGCTTCACTCCGCAGCGGTTTAGCCCTCAATGAGATTAGGTTCTAGGTCAGAATTTGCTCCCTAAAATTGTGGTAGATAGGATAAAAGCTGCAGAACAATACACATAGGTACCGGCAGTATTACTGCCGGCACCTATGTGTATAGATGACCAGCCGTTTCGATGAGACGAACCAAGCACTGGGATGGTGTGCTTAGGGGTTGTAATACCCGTTTTCGTTCAGCCAGTCAATCATGTGATAGCCCTCATGGATTCCTTCGTAGATTCGGCGTGCTCGCCGGCTGTCGCCAATTTGCAGAGTGGGGATTCCATCACTCTGAATGGCCTGAAGCAGCTCTGTCTGTGTGGGATTAGAACGCAGCCCAAGACAGATGAATCCGGCATCAAAGGAGATGGTCCGCATCCCGTCTAAACCGGATGCAATGAATGCATGGTCCGCCACTGATTCAAGCCTATGGGAGGTGAGGATGGTTGTGTCATGCTTTTGAAAGGTATCCATAAGAAATCCTTTGGTTAGGGGATCTAGCCCGCTCCCAATATCAGGCATCTGCTCGATAATCGTGACCTTGTTGCCCTGCTCGGCAAAAAACTCCGCAATGTCCAGGGCAACCGGACCTCCCCCGGCGAGACCGATAGTCTTTCCCGTCCATTGGCGTTCCTGAGGCAGGTTGAGAAGAAAGCCGTTTAAATCATACAGGTCAGAACCAGGTGTCTGCAGCTGTATCTGGAGACCGTTGATGTTGGGAAGTGAAGGGACGGAGCCAACGCTCCAGATGACCAAATCCGGATGGTAGTCCCGGATCTGCTCTATCGTCACACAGACGCCGGTCAGACAGGTAAGATTCTGCAGCCCCCGTGCGCGGCCGAGCATATAGTCCAGAAGGCGCTTCATGCGAAACTTTTGCGGCAGTGCAGAAATTCGCCTCACCCAGCCGCCTAGTTCTGGCTCCTGCTCCAGCAGAAAGACACGGCAGCCGCTCTCCGCTGCTGTACAGGCGGCCTCCAGGCCTGCGATTCCGCCGCCCACCACGACAACGGTGCAGGGACGGGCGACCTTGTGCGTACCGGTCCATGGCTCACAGGTAATAGATGGGTTAACCGTACAGCGGATTGGTCGGTTTTGGACCATCCGATGGTTCACACAACCCACATTGCAGGAAATGCAAGGGCGTATTTCGTCGGATCTTCCCTGCTGGGCCTTTGCGGCCCATTGTGGATCAGCGAGAAGTCCCCGTCCAATCACAATGAGGTCGGCTTCACCACGGCAGAGAATTTCCTCCGCGTCTTCCGGCGAACGGATATTTCCCATGACCGCGCAGGGCTGGTGATAACGGGATTTAACCGCTTTGGCGAGATAGGTCCGCCAGCCGTCAGGAAGTTGGGCCACATCCATGGCGTATTTGGTGCCGACAGAGGCATCGATCAGGTCCACATCCTGCTGGAAGAATTCTAGAAGCTGCAAGGAATCTTCCAGCGAATTTCCCCCTTGGAGAAATTCCTCCAAGCTGAGGCGGATCAGGACAGGAAAGTCGGGGCCGACAGCTTCCCGAACTGCTGATGTCACTAAGCGGCAGAAGCGAGCCCGATTTTCAAGGCTGCCGCCAAATTCATCGGTTCGGTGATTCCAAAGCGGGGACAGAAACTGATTGATCAGGTATCCGTGGCCCGCATGGATTTCAACAGAGTCAAACCCGGCGCATTTCGCCCGAGCTGCCGCCCGGCCGAATTGCTGGGCGATGCGGTGGATTTCCGAAATGGAGAGTTCTTCGGAATAGGACCCATCCTTCAAAGGAACGCTGGAGGCAGAGACAGCGGGGCGGCCAATGCGTTCTGGAACGGCGGTACATCCTGCGTGATTCAGCTGGACTGAGGTGCAGCAGCCATACCGGTGTATCACTTCATTGAAGCGGTACAGCCGTGGAATAAAACAGTCTTGATCCAGTCGAAGCTGTGTGGTGCCATTGCTGCCGGCCGGGAAATCAACGCACATATTCTCTACAATGATCAGTCCAACACCGCCTGCCGCGCGGAGGCGGTAGTATTCAATATGCTCATCGCTGATTTCTCCGTTGCACAAGGCTAGATTGCTCCCCATGGGAGACATAACTACCCTATTTTTGAGGTGCATGCTCTTGACTTGGAATGGAGAAAACAGGAGAGATCCCTTTTTTGCTGCCTGCACGGTACATCACTCCAACTCAAAGAATCGCTTGGCGTTATAATACAGGATGTTGTCCTTGATTTTGTCACTCAGAGGCAGTTCCTCTACGTGACGGATAATCTCTTCCAGCGGCTGGCCCATCATGGCCCAGTCGGAGGCAAAGCAGAATTTATCGGGGAAGTTGTTTTCAATGGCGTAGAGAAGCATTTCGTATCCCTGGCCGGGAATGGCAAGCTTGGCAGGATCGATGATTTCCATATTGATGAACAAGTTCTTGTGCCGGATGACGGAACCCACTGCGTCCGGGATCCAGGGCCAGCCGCCAATGGTCATCATGATGCGCAGGTCGGGGAAGAAGCCGGCAATCTCATCTACATTTCTGGGGTGACCCAAGTCCATGGGGAGGGTTGTAATCAGATTCATGTTGGCATAGATAAAGACAGGTATATTGAGCTCCTGCGCCTTGGCATACAGAGGATAACAGCGCTTGTCATTGGCTGGCATGCCGATCCGGATTGGAGAAATATACAGGGCGGACAGACCCAGTTCCTTGACACAGTATTCCAGCTCCCGGACACCGGCCATTCCTTTGGCGGGGTCAATATACGCGGCGCCCTTCAGACGAGTGGGATAGGCCTTGACCAGCTCCGCAGTCCGCAGGTTGTTCCGGTCATTGACTCCAGTGAAGCCCCACTCTACGCCCAGCTCATCCAGCTTGTCCATGAACTGATCCATGGTCATCTCATATTTGGCTGCGTGCTCGGAGACAACGCGTTTGAATTCCTCCTCGCCCTTTTCAGCCACAATTTGGTCCAGCTCCTCCAGCGTGAGTCCAATTGTCTTGGCTTCTGAACCACAGAAGAAACGGCGGTAGCCGTCTCGGGTGTGTGGGCCATCCCCCAGGCAGTACATGCTCATTCGGTTCAAATAGAGGTTGTCGGTCGGCAGATCTAGGTACAAGTCGATGATTTTTCTGCTCATAATAATTCCTCCTATTCAGTAGATTCTGTTTCACGGTGTGCTTTGTGCCAAATTAGGATAGCTGGTAGGGAGATAAAAAGGTCAGCAGCCATTGGGATCAGGCTCTAATCTTGGCGGAAGTCCTTTTTTTCATCTCCAGTATAAAAATTGACGTTACGGACCTTATTGATAATTACGCTGAGGATAAAGGCCACTACAACATAACAAATAGTAATAATGACAGCTTGCTGGGTCTGCATACTGAGCAGAGTTTGCATCTGCAGCAGCATAATAACCGCTGCGACCGCAACGGTAGCATACATCAGTTGGGGCTTAAAGAGGAAAAAGGACTTCCGGCATGCCTCGGGATATTTCTTATAGATCAAGAAGCCGGCACAGGCGGGGATGAGACAGCGGCAGAGCATTGCGCAGGACCCGATGGAAGAGATGGTGGACAGAGAGATACCGCTGACGATGGGGACCAGTCCGACGATATAGAAAACTGTCAGGAGAATATACGGGGTCCCGTACTTATTGACAGCGCCGAGCCGTTTGGGGAGATATCCATCCTCCACGAACATCAGCAGGGGCTTGGTGACCCAACCCAGGGTAGAGTTCAGAGTCGTGGTGATGGCAATCATTGCACCACCCACCATAAAGAAGAGGTAGGCAGGGGCAGGCATAAATGTGGAGGCAACCACGCCGAGATTCTTGTTCGTAACCTCCTCCACAGGGAGAATACCGGAGGCGACCAAAGCGATAAAGGCATAGATAATACCGACTACAATGGTGGCGATTGCCATTACTACAGGGATATCGCGGCCGGGATTTTTCATATCGTGTCCCAGGTGAGTGATGACATTGGCTCCGCCGGTGGCAAAGGTGAGCAGAGCCGCGGCGCCAAAGATTCCGCTGAAGCCCTGGGGGAACATGGTTTCAGAGGTGAAGCCAGAGAAGTCAACCTTGGGAAGACCAAAGAAAACAAACGCAGCCAGCCCCAGGATCAGGACGACGACCATGATCTTCTGAACCATTGCTGCCGTCCGCAGGCCGAAAATATTGGCAATGTAGAATACGGTAAGCATGGCAACGGCAATCAGCTTGAAGGGAATGCCGGGGACCAGCTGCTGCAGGTATTCCGTGAAAGAGATCGCATACACCGAAATGGTCATGTTGTATACGACATAAATGAACATGTAAAAGGTGCCCAAGGTGGGAGAGAGAATCCGGCTGGTGTACATATACTCACCGCCGGTAGTAGGAAGCGTGGACCCCAGCTGGGCAATGGGCATCGTCAGCGCTAGGACCAGAATAGAGGACAGGATGTATGCCAGAACGACTCCGCGGCCAGTCATACCGATTGCGATTCCTGTGTACGCCATGACACCGGAGCCAATGGTCTGCCCGATGCCGATGCTGAGCGCTTCTTTAAAGCCAATTGTTTTTGTACGTTGTTCCATTTTTCGATCTCCTTTCTGCCTTGCCGTTTATTAGAGCTACTCTAAAATTGTTGTGCCACCCCCTGTTCTCATTTCTGCGAGACTGTGATAAAATACATCCTGCACGGATGGCCTCTTGGTTTTATCATACTCATTTGGGCACAATTGTAAAATATCCGTTTTGTTTGCAGGTGATACCTTGTAAGTATTGTGGAGAGTTTGGCTTCTTGCACAGTGGGATGCGGCAAAAAGCGCAGCCGCCGGAGCATAAAATCCCCAGCGCTCAGAACGAAACGGAAATGATCGGGATAGTGGAACGGGGGAACGCGACTATGAATTTACGGCAGTTGGAGTACTTCATCGTAGCGACACAATGTAAAAACATGACAGAGGCGGCCACACGGCTTCATATGGCCCAGCCTCCGCTGAGCCGGGCCATTAAGATGCTGGAAGATGAGCTTGGGACTCCGCTGTTCCACCGCTCCAACAAAGGAATCCAGTTGACCGAAGCGGGTCAACTTTTGTATCATCGTGCGACTCAGCTCTTGCGTAATGTAGAAGATATTCAAACTGATGTGCGTGAGATGTCCAGTGAGCTGTGCGGGAATATTAAAATAGGGGCCTGTTACTCCACCCTCTCCATTGTGACAAAGAAAATGGAGTATTTTCTACAGCAGCATTCCACCTGTACCTTTTCCATCGTCCAGGGAACAATAGAATCCTTGGAAGCGGATCTCCACAACGGAGCAGTGGATTTCCTTTTTTTGCGGAATTGCGCGGTAAACAGCGACAAATTCACCCATATTACACTGCCGCTGGATCCACTCTATTTTGTGATTCATCAGGAATTGGACACTGATCCCGACAATGAGACCCCGGATGTCATGTATTTGCAGGGCATTCCCATCTGCACCTTGGATGAACATCGATTTTCCGGCTATGGAGCGCAGCTGCTTTCCGAGTGTGAGAGATATGGGTTTGCCCCCAAAATCATCTGTACCTGCTATGATAATTCGGTGGCTTTGGCGCTGGCGCTGAATAAGGTTGCTGCGACTTTTTTGCCTGCGTCTGCGGTAGAATCCAATCATTATCCGGATTTGCATGTTAAGCGGATTCAAGGATTGGATCTGTCCAGCTATCCCACATTGATTTATAATCCAAAAACCTATCATACGCGCAGCGTGCAGGCATTCTTAGATTTGTTTCTGGACGAGAATTAGCAGAAAATGTCAGGAGCACATCCGCGTCCCAGTGTGACCCAACTGTTTTCTCTGTCCCAGGAGACAGGAATGTCCAGCAGCTGGGAAATGACATCCGGGGGCAGATGGGTAGTTTCACCCCGGTCTCATCGGTGCAGAGAATGCCGGAGGGGAGATTTGGATCAACATAAGAAGAACGGCCCGGTTTGTGAAGCAACACAAACCGGGCCGTTTCCATTGGCGTATTCATGGAAATAACCGTACTGCGCTAAGGACGCAAAATGGATCGTTCTGTTTTCTGGCATATAGACTGCTTTCGTACGGAGTTATACTGTTCAGCTGTTCTGCCAGGAGGGGACAACTGCTTTGGTCATTTGGAGCAACTACGGACATCAGAACACAAATTCATAGTGGTCGTAACTGTTGATAATGGTGGTATCCCCACGGATGGTCTTTTGGGGGATGCGTACCCCGTAAGTCTGATGGATGTGGCCGTGCAGAAAGTATTTGGGCTTATATTTTTCCAGCAGGTCCACAAAGCAATCAAAACCCCGGTGGGAGAGATTGTCGAAGTCGTTGATGTGCCGGGCAGGAGCATGGGTGACCAGGATATCAAAGCCTCCGTATTTGTGCAGCTGAAACCACAGCCTTCGGATGCGGCAGCGCATCTGAGCCTCAGTGTACATATATTTCCCGTCTCGGTAGCGGTAGGAACCGCCCAGTCCCAGAATGCGCACCCCTTGGTAGACATAAATCATGTCATCAATGCAGGTGCATCCCCCGGGAGGTGCCTGGTCGTAGCTTTCGTCGTGGTTACCGTGGACATAGAGCACCGGCTTATTGGACATGGTGACCAGAAACTCCAGATATTCCCGGTGGAGGTCGCCGCAGACCAGGATCAGGTCAAAACTGTCCAGCTTGCCCGGGGTGTAGTAGTCAAAGTAGTACTTGGCGGTTACATCGGAAATGGCTAAAATCCTCATGGCGTCACCGCTTATCCTTTGAAGCGGCTTCCACGCCTACCATGTCCACTGTGGCCTTGCCGATTTCGTTCAGCTGGTCATAGTCAGGGATGGAGCCTACGATATTTTCTGCCAGCCAGTCCATGCCGATGATCTGTTCTGGAGTCAGATCTCCGTCCAGTACCTTTCCGCCCTGGGCATAGAGCTTGCCCCGGAAGGGATAGTAGAGGTCGGCGCGGATGCTGTTCTGCAGCAGCTCAGCCAGCTTTTGGGTGCTTGGGGGCACCTTATCGGTGCAGTGGAGGGCCACCACCCCAGCGGACATACCCCAGTAGTAGTTCAGAGCCTTCCCGCTTTCCTCATATTCCGCCTGGAAGGATTTGTCCCGAATAAGTCGGAGCATGGCCTCGTAGTACACGCCCCACTGCCATACGGGGGCGGCCAGGATCACCCGGTCCTCCCCGGAGATGAGGGACAGGCCAAAGCTGGTCCAGCTCCGGTCCCCTCGTCTGGTCAGATCCCGAGAAGAGATAAGGCGGATGTTCCGATCGGTGAGCCGCCGAATAGCGGCCTCAGCGCCTCCCACAGTGGACCACTCCAAATAGACCTTGGTGCGTGGATTGACCATCTGCACGCCCAGAGCAAAGGCGTTGATGCCGGCGATCTGACCATAAATGGGGTAGTCGCACAGATAGCCCACGTTGTCCACGCCGGCCAGGCTGCCCGCGATAGCGCCGATGATGAATTTTGCCTCGTACATCCGGGCGTAGTAGGTTCGGATGTACCGGTGAGACTTGTTGAGGGAGCAGTTGAGAATGGTGATCTTAGGCTGTTCCACCGCAGCCCGGAGGG
>CALWYG010000083.1 GCA_944385695.1 uncultured Oscillospiraceae bacterium
CGATGGGGAACAGGCCGTTCTAGCCGTCCATACGCTTCTTCCGGGCCCCCACGTCCTTGGCGGTATAGGGCCGGGCGTGGCCCACATGCAGGCCGTTGCCCGAAGGATAGGGGAACTCTACCAGGCCGTAGAACTTGGGCTTGGAGGTGTCACCGGTCTTGCAGGCGAAGGTCTTTTCGTCCTTCCAACGGGTCTGCCACTTCTTTTCAATGGCGGTGAAATCGTACTTCAATTGAATCACACTTTCCTGTATAGTTGGCCCCAAAGGGTTTGAAACAAAACGATTCCGGAATATTATACAAGAATCCCGTTCCAATTGCAAGGGCCGCAGGGAAAAAGGGCGGACATTTTGCCCCTTTTCCTTGCATTCATTTCCCCGGTCTGGTAGGATAAAAAGGAAAACAAGGAGGTGAGGGATATGCCGGACTTTGACCCCAGGGCACTGGCGGTCGTGGAGCGGCTCAACACGGCCGGATTTCGTACCGTGCTGGTGGGGGGCTGCGTGCGGGACAGTCTTCTGTCCATCCCTCTCCATGACTATGATATTGCAACTGCCGCTCTGCCTCAGCAGGTGCTGGAGATCTGTGCCGACCTGCGGTGCGTGGAAACCGGGCTCAAGCACGGCACCGTCACCGTTCTCTCCGGTGGCCTCCCTCTGGAGGTGACCACCTTCCGGAAAGAAGGGGACTACACCGATCACCGCCGTCCGGACAAGGTAACCTTCACCGACGACCTGTCCCTGGACCTGGCCCGGCGGGACTTTACCATCAACGCCATGGCCTGGGGCCAGGAAGGGCTCATCGACCTGTTCGGCGGCTGTGCCGATCTGGAAGACCGGCTCATCCGCTGCGTCGGAGACCCGGACCGGCGCTTCTCCGAGGACGCCCTGCGCCCCCTCCGTGGGCTTCGTCTGGCTGCCCAGCTGGACTTCTCTCTGGAGGAGCACACTGCCGCCGCCCTGCGGCGGCATATTCCCGAGCTTCGCTATGTGGCCTGGGAGCGGATCACAACTGAATTTCTCCGTCTGCTTTGCTCCCCTGCCGCCCCCCGGGTACTGCTGGAATTCCCCGAGGCTGTGGTCCAGATTCTGCCGGAATTGGCCCCATCCGTGGGCTTTGACCAGAGAAACCCCCACCACTGCTACGATGTATACACCCACAGTGTCAAAACCCTGGCCAATGTCCCCCCCGATCCGGCTCTCCGCTTGGCCGCGCTCCTTCACGACGTAGGCAAGCCCCCCGCCTTTACCCTGGATGAGGAGGGAATCGGTCACTTCTACGGCCACCCGAAAATCAGCGCCATGCTCTCCGAGAAGGCTCTGGGGCGGCTGCGCCTGGACAAGGCCACCCAGGAGCGCATCCTCACCCTCATCGCCCGCCACGATTTGCCTGTAGAGCCCACCCGGCGTTGGGTGGGCCGGTGGCTCAGCCGCTTGGGGGAAGAAGTGTTCTTTGACCTGATGGCCTTGAAGCGGGCGGACGGTCTGGCCTGCGCTCTGCCGGGCGGAGAACGGGAACAGATCCGAAGTCAGGCGGAACAGCTGGCCCGAACTATGATTGCCGAGCAGGCCTGTTTCACCATGAAGGATCTGGCCGTCAACGGTCACGACGCGAAAAAGGCCGGTCTGCACGGGCCCGAAATCGGGGCGGCGCTGCGTTCTCTTCTGGACCAGGTGGCCCAAGGGGAACTGCCCAATGACCGGGACGTACTCCTTACAAAACTCAGTCAAAAAAGCGGAGCCTGAAGGTCAATTCAGGCTCCGCTTTTTTGTTATTCAGATTTTTCAGCCGGTTGCTCCGTCTTCTTTTGTCCCCAGCTCTCGCCAGTGTACAGGAATTTTTTGATGGCAAAGATGAGGGCCACAGACAACACGCTCAGCAGGGTTCCCTCCGGACCATTGTGAGTGACGATCATCTGCCGTGCCATGGCAAACAGGAGCACGTCAATAACCGCTCCGTATGTATGGAGCATGAGCATCTTTACAAACTCGATGCCCATGATGATAAGCAGCACTTTTGCCAGAAAATCATCTATGGAGAAAGCCATGGGGTTTTCTCCCAACTCCCGGGCCATCCCGACCACCAGCAGGACGGCCCGAATCACAATGGCCGCCAGAATAATCACAGCCATCACAATTTCCATGGCCTGGGCTACTTTCAGAGTCCTCTCCCGCATTTTCGCGCGCATGGTGTCCTCCCTTTTGACGTTTGATCGTTTGGTATTCCGCCCGCGGCAGAATTTTTCAGCCCTTTCCGTGACGGCGGGCAGCGCAGAGGGTATTCTCCATCAAAATAGCCCGGGTGACAGGGCCTACGCCTCCCGGAACCGGGGTAAGGTAAGAGGCTTTGGGAGCCACCTGGTCAAAGACCGCATCTCCGCACAGCTTTCCCTGTTCGTCCCGGTTGATGGCGATGTCCACCACCACAGCCCCCTCCTTCACCATATCGCCGGTGATGAGACCGTTCTTTCCCGCGGCGGTGATGAGGATATCCGCCCGCAGGCACTCCTCCTGCAGATTGGCCGTTTTGGTATGGCAGACGGTGACCGTGGCGTCGCTGAGCAGCATGAGCATGGCCTGGGGCTTTCCCACAATGTTGGACCGGCCCACAACCGTACACCGCTTGCCGGTGGGATCGATGTCATATTCCTTCAGCAGACGCATAACGCCTGCCGGGGTGCAGGGGCGGAAGGAATCCACGCCCAGGATGAGGTCTCCCACATTGGAGGGGTTGACACAATCCACGTCCTTGTCCGGCCGGATGGCCAGCTGCACCGCCCGGTCGTCCAGGTGTTCCGGCAGAGGAAACTGGATGAGGATGCCGTCGATCTCCTCCCGCTGGTTGAGCAGCTGCACTACCTCCACCAGTTCCTCCTGACTTACTTCATAGGGCAGGCGATAGGTCTCATAATAGATGCCGCACTGCTTGCAGTCCTTCCGTTTGCCCGCCTCATAAACCTGGGCAGCGGGGTCCTCCCCCACCAGTACCATGGCAAGGCCGGGGCGCTGAGACATCCCCTCCACCTGGGCACGGACCTGCTCCTTGATCCGGGCGGACAGTCCCTTGCCGTCCATCATAACCGCGGACATGGTCATTCCTCCCTTTTCTCTGTCTCTCCGGAGCTTGCTTGCTCCTCCTCGCCGGAAGGCTCAGAAGAAGCAGGAGCCTGCTCAGTTTCCGACGGCGCCGCAGCCTCCGCCGCCGTCTGGACCGCTGCTGCCTGTGCCTTCTGAACGGCCAGGCGGTCTACAAACAGCTCCATGGGCGCGTTCCGGGTGGCGCGCAGAGCCCACAGCAGCACCACGCCCGCAGCCAGGGCAGACAGGGCGGCCAGCAGCTGGGACACCCGGATGGTGCTGCCCACATAGAGATAGAGGCTGTCGGTGCGCAGTCCCTCGATCCAGGCCCGGCCCAAGCCGTACCAGAACCCATAAAAGAGGAAGCATTGCCCGTCAAAGCGGCGCTTTTTTCCTATAAAATAGGTCATCACAAGGCCCACCAAGTTCCACGCCGACTCATAAAAGAACGTGGGGTGAACCCCTAGCGTGCCGCTGAGAATGGCCTCATATCCCGCTTCATCCACATAACCGTTTCGCGCCATGTAGTCTGCAATGGTAGGACCGCACATCCGCCAGGGCAGAGCGGTGGTGGAGCCGAAGGCCTCCACATTCATAAAGTTGCCCCACCGGCCGATCAGCTGTCCGATAAACAAGCCCTGTACTCCCAGGTCGGCAAAGGCCAGGAAATTGAGCTTTTTTACCTTGCAGAAGACGAGCAGAACAATGGCCGAGGAGATAATGGCTCCATAGATGGCCAGCCCTCCATCCCCATAATTGAGAATCTTTCCCCAATTGAGGGACCCGTCGGCATTTTGGAAAATGCTCAGGTTAAATATCACATAATAGGCCCGGATGGCCACCAAGGCAACCGGCACGGCAAAGAGCATCATATCCAGGATATTGTCCTCGGTAATGCCATAGCGTTTCCCCCACCGGGAGCAGAGAATCACGGCCAGAATCAGGCCGCTGACGATGATGATGCCGTACCAATAGATAGGCCGTCCCAGAATAATAATGGCCACCCGGTTCAGTTCAAATTCCAGCCCCAGGCCGGGGAAGGAGACGGACTGTACCGTCTCCGCCCCAGGCAGGGCAATGAGGTTCTGCAAAAATCCCATGGGCCTTATCCCTCCTTGGGCCGCACCACCGACAGCGCGGTGCGCTCCCCGGTGATCCAGTCGCCAATAAGGCTCTCCGCCTCTTCCTTGGTGATGGAAGCAAACAACCCGGCAAAGTCCAGGAAATCATACCCGGCGAAGAAGGCCTGGGCCTGACCCACGCACAGGTTCTCAAAGGAGTTGAGCCCCCGGACTTTGTTGCCGTACACGCCTTTCTTCACCCGTTCCCACAGCTTGCCGTCCACGCCATCCCGGCCAATGCGGCCGGCCTCGTCGGCCACGGCTTCCCGCACAGCCTCAGGGTCCTTGGACTCGCCTCCGGCGCACAGGAAGAAGCAGCCGGGATAGCTCTCACAGCCATAGGAGAAGTTCCGGTTGATGAGACCTTCCCGGTAGAGCTTGGCGTACAGGGGGCTGGAGGAACCCAGCAGTACCTCAAGGGCCAGTTCTCCCACCAGCTGACGGCGCAGCCGCTCCTCTCCCTGGGGGAGGGCATCGCCCTTATAGCCCAGCTGGAAGATGGGGGTGGAAACCTCCATCTTTTCTTCAATCAGGGCCTGGGCCGCCCGGGGCGGCTCCTGAGGGCCGTAATCCTTGGCGGCAATGGGGCCGGCCTCTTTGGGCAGGATCTCCCGGGCCACCTGACAGATGTGCTGGGAATCTACCGGGCCCGCCACGCACAGCACCATGTTGGCCGGGTCGTAGAAGGCCTTATGGCAGGCATAGAGAGTGTCGGCGGTGATGTGGGAGATGGACTCCACGCTTCCCGCCACACTCACCCGGATGGGGTGGTTTTGGTAGAGCGCGGCCATCAGGTTCATAAACACCTTCCACTCCGGA
Organism: uncultured Oscillospiraceae bacterium; assembly: GCA_944385695.1. Lineage (GTDB taxonomy): Bacteria > Bacillota > Clostridia > Oscillospirales > Oscillospiraceae > Lawsonibacter. The sequence continues at coordinate 5,017 of CALWYG010000083.1, forward strand.
TCGTCCTCGATCATGCCGATCTCCTGGCCGATGATCCCCTGCTCCTTGTCCACACTCTCCTGGGTAAACCAGGGCACGGAGACAAAGGAGAGGAGGATGCGAAGATTCTCCTCAAACTTCTCGGTGGACTCAAAGTAATAGCCCGTGATGGCGCTGGAGGTGAAGGCGTTGGGGCTGGCCCCATTGGCGGCCAGATCCTGAAGGGCGTTTCCGTCTTTGGTATCAAACATTTTGTGCTCCAGGAAGTGGGCCACTCCGGCCGGGGTATCGTGCCACTCTCCATCCAAGCAGAAGCGCATATCCATCCCGCCGTAGTTGGTGGCAAAGAAGGCGTAGCCCTTCTGAAACTCCGGCTTTGGGAAAACAAAGACGGTAAGGCCGTTGGGGAGCTTTTCCCGGTACATCTGCTCCCCAACCTGGGAAAATTCAAACTGCTTCATCCCTCAGCCCTCCTTGCCTTTTAGGAAATAAATGGTGTCCAGTTCCAGCTTCTGGGCAGCCTCGGCCACCTGCTGGGCCGTCACCGTCTCAAACTGGGCACAAAGCTCCTCAATGGTGGTGTCCAGCCCCGCAGCGGCCTGTCCCAGCCAGAACTCCTCCTGCCGTCCCTGGTCATCCAGGGTGGACAGGTGGCCGCTGATAAGGGTGCGCCGGGCACCCTCCAGCTCCCAGTCTTCGATCTCCCCCCGGCGGATGGATTCCAGCTGGGCAAGGATCTCGTCTTTGGCGGTCTGGAACTTATCAAACTCAATGCCCGAGGACACCAGCACAAGCCCCTTCTGCTTCTCCAGCATGGAGCTGGCATAGTAGCAGAGAGACAGCTTCTCCCGCACGTTCAAAAAGAGCTTTGACAGGGTAGTGCCGCCGAAGATGGCATTAAACATGGTGAGGGCGGGGTAGCTTTCCTCCCAGCAGGTCTGCCCGCCGGTGCGGAAGCCCAGCGCCAGCTTGCCCTGGGTCACATCCATGGACTGCGTGACCATGCGAGGCTCAGGTCCGGCAGTCAGCCGCACTTCACAGTCGGGCGCGGTCCGCTCTCCCCCCTGGGCCAGAGGGGCCAGAGCAGAGCGCAGAGCGACCTCCACCCGGTCGGGGTCGGCGCTGCCGGAGTAGTAAACCTCCACCGCCGACTCCTTTAAAAGCTGCTGATACCGCTGCCACAGGCTCTGAGGGGTAACGGCGGCCACGCTCTCCTCGCTGCCCAGCTTGTCCACGCCGAAGGCCTCGTACCGGCACATCTCCTGGACCAGGCGCTGGGTGGCATAGGTGCGTTTGTCGTTGATCTGGGACCGGATGCGGTCAATCAGATTCTGCTTCTCCCCGGCGGTGTAGTCGGGGCAGAAGCAGCCGTCCTGGGTGTAGGGATTCAGCAGGATTTCCCCCAACAGAGCGGCGGCGCTCTCCAGGATTTTCTCTCCCTTCAGGGTGTAGGCGTCATCCAGAAAACTGGCCACAAAGCCCACACACTGGGTTTCTCCCTTTTTCCGCACCGAGGGCTCGATCGCCCCGCCGTAGAGCTCATCCAGGGCGGCGGACAGAGACTCCATATCCGGGTGAACGGCAGTTCCCCGGCGAAGAAGGGCCGGAATCAGGGCGTTGGGACCGGCGGTGTCCTTGTCCAGGGGGCACAGCAGGGTCAGAGACAGGTAGGCGCTTTTAAATTTATCGGTGTGGACCGCCCGCAGCCACACCCCGGGAAAGAGCTCCCGTCTTGTCACTTGAGACATAGTATTGTTCCTTTCTTTGCTCGGGAGGAGGGGGAAAATCCTTCCTCCAAACGGTTGGGGTTATCATATCACGATTGGCCGGGGAAAGCAATATTTTGCCTAAATGGTCACGGAAAGTTCATGGTTTCCCTTCAAAGTTTTCAGCTCCACCCAATGTTCCGCCCGGCCGTCCAAATGCATCGAGGCAGTCCCGGTGCGCTTTACCGAGATGGTAAGCTCTCCCTGGTTCAAGCGCCACACCGCGGTAAAGCCCGGCCAGCTTTCGGGCAGATTGGGCTTCAGGGTCAGTCTGCCCGCCTCCACATGAAGTCCCAGCAGATGCTCCACCGCCCCCTGCCAATACCATCCGGCGGCTCCGGTGTACCAGGTCCACCCCGCCCGGCCCTCCAGGCCCGGCGCGTAGGACACATCGGCAGCCAGAACGTTGGGTTCCCCCCGGTAAAGCTGGGTGGAGTGATTCTGGGGCAGGAGTGCCTTCAGAATTGCCCAGCCCTCTTCCCGCCGTTCCAGCCGGAAGCAGGCAATGGCCAGCCACAGGGCGGCGTGGGTGTACTGCCCGCCGTTTTCCCGCACACCTGGGGGATAACTTTTAATATACCCCGGGTCTTGGCTGCCTTCCATATCAAAGGAAGGAGCAAAGAGCCGCACCACCCCCCGCTCCCGGTCAAAGAGCCGCTCCAGAGCAGCAGAGAGAGCTTCCTGGGCCCGCTCCCGGTCATTTCCCTGGGGGAAGGCGGCAAAAGACTGGGCAATGGAGTCAATTTGACACTGGTCGTTTCGGACCGACCCCAGAGGCGTACCATCGTCAAAATAGCCCCGGCGGTACCACGCTCCATCCCAGGCCTCTCCGGCCGCTTCCACCAGCCTCTGCGCCCAATCCAGCAGCTTTTCCCCTTCTTCGTCCTCCCCCATTCGTCGGCACAGGGGGGCAAAGTCTTGAAGCACAAGGGCCAGAAACCAGCTCAGCCAGACCGACTCTCCCCGCCCCTGCTCTCCTACCCGGTTCATTCCGTCGTTCCAGTCCCCGGTGCCCATTTTGGCAAGGCCGTGGTCCCCCACCCCCCGTTCCAGAGCACAGTGGATGGCCCTGAGGGCGTGGCGGTAAAGAGAATCCTTCCTTTGGCTCACTTGCGGAACCTCATACCGCTCCAGTTCCCCGAACTCCAGGGGCCGGGAGGTGAGATAAGCAGCCGTTTCCTCCAGCACAGCCCAGTCCCCAGTGACCGCACAGTACCGGCACAGCACATAGGGAAGCCACAGCAGATCATCGGAAATCCGGGTTCGCACCCCTGCCCCCTGGGGCGGGTGCCACCAGTGCTGCACGTCCCCCTCCTCAAACTGCCGGGAGGCGGCCAGCAGCAGCTGCTCCCGGGCCCGCTCCGGCCAGGTGTACAGCAAAGCGAGCACATCCTGGAGCTGGTCCCGGAAACCGAAGGCCCCGCCGTTTTGATACCGGGAGGTCCGTCCCATCAGGCGGCAGGCGATGACCTGATAGAGGCACCAGCCGCTGAGATAGCGGTTGAGCGCTTCGTCCGGGGTAGAGAAGGCAATCTGTGATACCTGCCTTGTCCACCAGGCCAAAGTTTGCTCTCGCTTTTCTCCAAAATCCCCCCGGGAAAATTCATATACCGGCCCCTCCTCCCCCGGACGGGTCAGAAGGGTAACCGTCTCTCCCTCACTCAGCGGGCGTACAGTCGGCGCGTTTCCTTCCAAGCGGCAGGACAGAATCCCCCGCCCCCCGGTGAGTGTGAACGTCAGATAGCGGCAATCCTCCTCCAAGGGTACAAACCCCTCCGTCACCAACTCCGCCTTTCCCAGCTTTTTCTCCCAGCGGGCCAGGCCGGGGCGGTAGCGGACCGTGCATGGGCAGCGGTCCCCATCGGCAAATACAGAGTACTCCACCCCATCCACCGTCAGGGTAATGCGCTCCCCACCGCCCACTGCCAGCGGATCATTTTGCCAGGAAGTGAGCTTTTTCTCCCGGGAGTTGCCTCCGGACCAGAGGAATCCCTCCCCCGTCTCATCTGTAAGCCAGCCAAAGCGAGCATTGCAGAGCATCTGGCTCCAGCCCACCGGAGGAAGGCGCTGTCCTGTGCGAATCACCAGGCTCCCGTCCTCCTCCAGGCTCCAGGGAGCGGGGCCGGACTTCAGGTGCACCGGCGGCGGCGGTGCAATGGGCTGCGCAGGTCTGTTTCCCCGTTCCAGCGGCAGCACTGCCCCGGCCCAGGCCAACACACCCTCCTGGGCGGACCGGTCCACCAGGTGTATCCCGCCCCGGGCGCCCAGGGCGCTCTCTGCGCCCAGTTCCTTTAAAATTCGGGTCACGGCGGTCCGGCGGGGGCGGCGGTAGTCGCCCCCCTCCTCCACCAACAGCACCAGATCAAAGGGAAATCCGGAGCGGCCCAGCAACTGGTGCCAGCGGCACCAAAGCCCCGCCCGGTCCACGTCCTCCTCCCCGGCCAATACTCCCGCGGCAATGGGAAAATCTCCCGAGATTCCCAGAGGCCACAAGGCCTGTTCCCTGGGGGGGCGCCTGGTTGTCTGTCCGGCAGCCAGCTGCTCCAACAGGCGGAGGGCCTCCATCGTCTGCCCCTCATTGAGGTGCAGGCGCACAGCCAGCGGAGCCAGAGAACCCTTCGGCCCGCCTCTGCCTTTCAAAATCCGCCTGGCCGTCTCCAGAGCGCTGTCCCGGCTGTCCCCTACCCCCAGCGCCAGATAAATTGTTTTCGTCTCCCTCGCCCCCAGGGAAACCGGAACACGGACCATCAGGCATGGGTCGGTGCCCGCTCCTCCCCCGGGCACAGGCCCTGTCCGGCCGGCCAGGGCACGAAGGCCCCCCCGCCCCAGGCAGGCCGCCCGGTCCAGGCAGGCCGTTACATTTTGCTCCTCCCACAGGGCAGCCAGCCACACCTCGCCCTCCGTTGCTCTTGGTCGGCGGCGGAAGATGGCTCCGTGCCCGGTCAGCTCACTTTCCAAAAAGAGACGGGAAAAGGCTGGGTGGGCCAGAAAATCCCCAAGCGGGCACAGCACCGGCTCCAGATAAAAAAGGGCCTCGCCTTCCCTCTGTCCCTCACCCCGCCAATTGAGTTCCAGCTGCCGCAGCTCCCCGTTTTCCCTCCGGGGAACGGAAAGTTTCATCCGAGCCAAAAGCCCGTCTTCCTCCCGCTCCCAGCTTGCTCCCGCAGCATGAAAATACCATCGATATTCCCCCTGCTGATAAAGAGGAGCCGGGGTCAGGGCCAGCAGGGTTTCCTTTTCCCGGAAAAAGGCGGACACCCCCGCGCCGGCATAATACTCCCCCGGCCGGGCCAGCAAAATCTGCCGCTCCCCCAACCGGGACGAGGTCAGCCCGTTGTCCTGGCATAGCACATGGTAGCTTCCGTTGCTCACCAGATGGCAGGCAGGGTCACGCAGGGCATACGTGTCGCCCCGCCGTTCCAAAGCCAGGCTCTCTCCCCGCCCGGGCCCCTCAGGCAGCTTCCGCTCCCGCTGACGAAGGATGGGCGCGCCCACAGGGACCCGCTCCTGCAGCAGCGTGCGGTAGGCCGCCATATCCCGGTCGGCCAAGAAACGCCGCTGCATCTGATTTTCCTCCAAGGCGTTGACCATGGACAAAAAGCTCATCCCCAGGTGGTGGGACATATAGGAGCGTACCACCTCGTACGTTCCCTCTCCCGACAGGCGGGAGGGGGTGTAGTCCACCGCCTCATAGAGGCCAAACCGTCCCTCCAGTCCCATGTCCCGCAGGCGCCGCAGATTTCTCATCGCGCTGTGGGGAGCCAGCTGGAGGGCCAGAAAAGTGGAATAGGGTGAGACCACCAACTCGGAGTCCAAGCCCCATTTCAGGCCCAGCGCCTGAACTCCGTGGGCCTTATACTGATAATTCATCCCGGGATCGAAGGCGTAAAAGCCCGACTCTGAGATGCCCCAGGGTGTATTCGTCCGGCTCCCCCGCCGCTTCTGGGCATATATGCAGAAGGAGAGCGTCTCGTAGAGAAAGGAATTAGGTTCGCAGGGCAAAAGCAGGTGAGGCATGAAGTATTCAAACATGGTCCCCGTCCAGGAGGCCATGCCGCTGTAATCATTGTCCCCCAGAAGCATCCGCCCCAGGCAGCGCCAGTGCTTCAGCGGGACCTCCCCCCGGGCCAGGGCAATGAAGCTGGTCTGCCGGGCCTCGCTGGCCATCAGGTCATAGTGTCCTGCCGTCAGCCTGTTGTGCTCCACCAGATAGCAGATCGAAAAGAGCCCTCGTCCCCAGTCGTATAGGGGGGAGCAGTCCATGCCCCGCTCCAGCGCTCCGGCCCGGAGGGCCAGGGTCTCCTCTCCCCAGGAGCGAAGCCCCTGCTCCAGTGCAATCAGGCAGCCTCTCAGATTGCCGCTGTCCACCGTGGATACATACCGGGGCCGAAGGGGGGCCAAGGTACGGGTGTCATACCAGTTATAGAGGTGTCCCCGCCACTTTTCCAGGTTTTCCACCGTATCCAGCATGTGCCCCAGCAGCTGCGTGCTTTGTTTCCGGGGAATGAGTCCCAAATCTGCCGCCCCCATCACCGACAGCATGCCCAGTCCAATGTTTGTAGGGGAGGTGCGCCGGGCCAGCACTGGTCCGGGCTGCTCCTGATAGTTGTCCGGAGGCAGGTAGTGATCCTGCGCACGGAGAAAATGGGCAAAATACCCCCAGATGAGCGCGGCCTGGTGGAGCAGAAACGCCCGGTCTGCCTGGGACAGAGGCCGGTGTTTTTTACCAGGCTGGCTGATTGCATAGGCCAGCAGCGGAGCCAGCATCCACACAAGGCCCAGCAACTTTCCCACGCGCAAAGGCGCCAGTACCAGCACCGCCGCCCCTGCGGCAATGGAAAACCAGAAGGAGCGGACATAGTCCCAAAGACCACCGCCCCGCTGCTCCGCCTGGGCTGCCGTCACCCAGGCCAGGAGATTTTTGTGAGACACCTTCATGCGCCACAGGGCATTGCAGATCGCCCAAGCGGAAATCCAGGCCTGGTAGGGCAGGAAGATCAGCTGGATGGCCGTCTGGAGGATCACGCCCGCCACCCCGGAGATCACAGTGGAGTGATAGCGCCTGCGCCGCCCCCAGGGCCGGGCGGCGGCCTCCGCTCCGGACAGCAGCAGATTGGAGGCTGCAGAAAGCACCGCCACCGCTCCCGCCAGGGCAAACACCCGCCCGGATACGCAAAGACCCAGCAGCAGAGCCAGAAGAGTAACGACCGGTGAGAGGGACCGGCGCAGGTTGTCTGCGATTTTCCACCGGGCCAGGATGGGCAGGGGATTGTCCTCCCACTCCCCCTCCCCATTGGGCACGCGCCGCCCCAGCCAGGGCAGCAGCTGCCAGTCCCCCCGAATCCAGCGGTGGAGGCGGGCAAAGTAGCTTCGCACCTGGTAGGGGCAGCCGTCGGTGAGCTCCACCTCTCCCAGCAGCCCGGCGTGCAGGTAACTGCCCTCCAGCAGGTCGTGGGAGAGAATCTGCCCCTGGGGAAAGCGGCCCTCCAGACAGGTTTCAAAGGCCTCCACATCAAAAATTCCCTTGCCGGTATAGCTGCCCTGGTCAAATAGGTCGTGGTATACATCGCTGGCCGCCCAGCCGTAGGGATCCACACCGCCCAGTCCTCCGAACACCCGGGAAAAGAGCGACCGGTTGGCCGCCTCCAGCTCAACCCCCACCCGGGGCTGGAAC
>CALWYG010000084.1 GCA_944385695.1 uncultured Oscillospiraceae bacterium
ATATTGAGCTCTTTGGGTTGCTGAATGAGGAACAGCAGGCCCTGGTCATTCATGTGATAAAAGGGCTATTATCTGGTCAATGACGATGTCCTGTTTCTCCTCCGGCAGCTTAGAGAAAAGTTCGGCGGCGAACAGCTGTTTCAGCTCTCGGCGCACAGTGGTCGCGTCTTCGTTCTTGTGTTCCATATCGCCCAGTTCCTTTCATTTGGTATCGCTGCCGGCAGTAACACCATTATAGCAGAGACGATATCTTCTGGCGAAAAAAGATATAAAATCACTTCTGGCGGACAATTAAGTATTACGAGGAGGACGACTATGATTATCACAACATCTCAGTATATCGAAGGGCGTGCGATTTCCGAATATTTGGGGGTCGTTTCTGCGGCTCAGGTCATGGCGCTTGCAGCCGGAAACAAGGGTGTACAGCGGGGATGGCAAAACGGCGTTGAAGGAGCTACTGAAATCCTTCAGCAACAGGCGGCTGCCTTGGGAGCCGATGCCATCGTAGCAGCCCGTTTCGAGCCCTTCGGATCCAACATCTGTGCCACGGGAACTGCAGTTAAGCTGAACGGCTGATACCATATCGATACGGTACCTATACCCTATGCATACCCTATCTATACGGTATAGATACCTCTCGCGTGCGCCTATGCGCGCGCGCGTAGGCGGGCGCGCGCGTCCTGTTCCTGTATCTGTATCTGAGACAATATCTATATCTGATACTGTAATAATTATATCTTAGTAAGTCTATCAGTAGAAGGAGAGGTGACGCCGTTGGTAATGAGAAGAGGAGCCGCGCTCCAGGAACAGGAAGACGGCATCATCTACGCCAGATACAGCAGCCATGCCCAGAAGGATGCCTCTATTGAGCAGCAGATCCGGGAATGCACAGCCTTTGCCAAAGCTCAGGGTATCCGGATCGTGGAGATCTACGCCGACCGAGCCGTGTCTGGCAAGACAGACCGGCGTCCCGACTTTCAGCGCATGATGCGAGATGCAGAAAAGGGAAAGTTCCGATATGTAATCGCCTGGAAATCAAACAGAATGGGCCGAAATATGCTCCAGGCCATGATGAACGAAGCCAGGCTCAACGAGATAGGCGTTCGTGTTCTCTACACGGAGGAGGACTTCGACAACACCGCAGCTGGCCGCTTTGCCCTCCGTTCCATGATGAATGTCAATCAGTTCTATTCTGAGAATATGGCTGAAGATATCCGCAGAGGAATGAATGATAATGCTCTTCAATGTAAAGTAAACGGTAGCCTACCCTTTGGTTACAAACGTGGAGAGGATGAACGTTATTCCGTGGACAAGCAAAAGGCATCAGTTGTCCAGGAAATCTTTATTCGTACTGCTTGCGGGGAACCTTTTGTTGACATTGCCAATGATCTTAATGCAAAAGGAATTAAGACTGGCAGAGGGAAACCATGGAATAAAAATAGCTTTCATTCGATATTGACGAACGAGCGATACCTAGGAGTCTATATCTATGACAATATTCGTGTGGACGGCGGAGTCCCCCGAATAATTAGTGACGAATTATTCTACAAGGTTCAGGAGGTGTTGAAGACGAAAAAGAATCCACAGGGCCGCCCCCGGTCGTATGGTGAATACCTCTTGACCGGGAAGCTATATTGCGGCCACTGCAAAAGCCCGATGGTCGGCATATCCGGAACCGGACGAAATGGAGCACTGCATTACTACTACTCCTGTCAGAAGCACCGTCTGGAAAAGGCCTGTAATAAGCAGAATGTCCGACGTGATGTCGTGGAGGAGGCAGTAGCAAGGGCAATCCAGGACTACGCGCTGCAGCCAGACATTATTGAGTGGATCGCTGACAGCACAGTCGAATATGCCAAGAAACAAGAGACTATGTCCCATGTAGCAGCTCTGGAAAACGAGTTGGCCGATGTTAAGCGTTCTATCAAAAATCTGATGACAGCCATTGAGCAGGGGATTATCACAGATACCACAAAGAGTCGTCTCCTTGAACTGGAAGCAGATCAGTCCAGGTTAATTGCACAGATCGCCGCTGGTCGAGCCGATATTATCATTATCCCGAGAGAGGATATTATTGCCGGCCTTACAATGTACCGCGACGGAGATATCAAAGACAAGAAGTACCAGGCGAAGCTCTTTGACACCTTCCTGGTGGCAGTGTATCTTTATGATGACGATATGAAAATTGTCTTCAGCTTCTCGGGAAACAAGAATACAGTCCGGGTCCCTCTGGAGGCCTCGGTCATTGACGACATCGAAAATCCGAACCCTGTCAGTGGTTCGTATACGCTCCCTTCTGGTCCACCAAAACTGGAAATCGCCGCAGTGAAAACTGCGGCGATTTCTCATTTGACCACAGAAATACCACAGATGGATCTCTGTTTTGACCACTTAGCGGGCACCCCCCTCTCGGGAGTGCCCGTCTTTTTTGTTTTCCGTGGCGCAGGTTTTGTGGGCAAATTATCAATGAATTTCCGCCACTCCTGTCACACTCCTGTCATAAGTTGGGATTTTGCAAAAGAATATTCTTTTCCAGACAAGCTGCCTGAATAATATTTTCAATTGTCGCAATATCAACACGATCGTCATTGACAATAATGTCCAAAGCAAGTGGACCGTTTTCCGGTAGAAGCCGCATCTGATAGGCAGCATCTTTTATTAAACAAATGGCTTGTTTGGCAGTTTCAACGATTATTTCCGGAGGGAACAAATAAAACTCAAATTCGCACCCTCCAGCGGGCTCGTCTCGCCAGTAAATTTGCCCTAATTCCTTTGAAATTCCACTGGTCAGGCAAGCAATGGAATACTCTGATATTGGGAAAACAGAAGCTCGGGGATCACATTTATCGATTATTTTAGTATAGGCATCCACCCAAGGTCCCTCTGCCTTTTGTTTCCGTGTAATAGGCTCAGAGCCATTTATGAGAATAAAAACCTGACGTTCATCACCAAGACGGTGAATAATTTCCTCCCCCAAAGCCATAACGTTCCGGTCATCTTCCCCCCAATTGGAAGAAAAATTGTATTGTACGAAACCATCAGGAATCGAAAATTCAGGTTTAGGGTAGCGAATAAAATGCATACTTCCTTCAGGGGGATAATCGTCTGGGACATTGGATTTCGACGAAAATCTGCCTCCAAGCGAAAGTAGATTGGGAACCAACATATTTAATCCTCCGTATACGAGATGTCAACAACCCATTTTGCTAACTTATCCCCTCCAAACGAGCCTCCGATTCCTCCAAGAATACTTAATATCGGTATAGCAGCAGGCGCAAGTGGACCTGTCAAGGCACCAGCTACAGCTCCAGCCTTTGCCCCCAATGCAGCTCCGGCCCAACTACCACCTACGCTCGCAATGGCAGTCGTAGCGGTTTTTCCCAACTTGCCGTCCACATCATGCAAATCCTCGTTAACAGCCATACCAATTTCTAAAGCATCCAGCGCAATTCCCCCTACTAATAAAAGTTTTCCTGCTATTCTGACCTTCTTTCCAGTGTTTCTCAAATCTTTTAAAAGATTGTAGGCATCGTCTGACAGAGGATAGTGATTATATTTTCTTTGTATCTGATCATACAGCCAGTTGCTGTTTTCCACTTTATCCAAATTAATATGAGGATAATCTATACGTCTCTTAACGCCATTCACCCAGGCCGTTTCTACACCATTAGGAGTCGGATCAAATCTAATATAAGGATGATTTCCTATGACAAATGCATTATGTAGTCCAGCACGAGCTCCGTTTGTTGTACTTCCAATTCTAATGCCTGTAACCTCACTTTGCAAGGCATCAACCCAACAAAGTGTAGGGACTGTACCATGCTCCAAATCACGTAAGAATTGTGTCCATGCTTGAAGTGTCTTTACCCCGTATACACCGTCCTCAGATAGATTACCATAGCGAGGGCTAATCGTTGATCAGATGGTATAAGTGTAATAACTTTAGTGTTATTTTGCAGGTCTTCATAAATTGCATTAATCGCTGATTCAGCTCTTTGTCCAATATTTTTTATTGACACAACATAATTCGGACCAGATGAATCAACCATCATTGGCCCAAGACTGGTAGCCTGATTTATACGAGTCCAATATTCAGGGCTACCTAATATTGCACCATTTTGACCGATTGCTTCCCTACTCATACCTGTTAACCTCCTAATAAGTATATTCATATTAGGAAATAAACAGATATAAGTTGTACATTTATAGGCAACTATACTGCGCGAACATTGTTGCAAGAATTAGTAGCTACACTGTGTCAATCTATTATTTCCACAGTGTCTGACACAAATATGCCTATTTGATTATTCGGTTACAATTACCACAACGGGCCTTTTTAGACTTTCTTTATCGATCCATACCTTGGAAATCCATCCGGATCTCGTCATAATACCGCTGCACCGTGGAACGATCTATCCGCAGTTCTCTGGCAATCATAGATTTGCTGGATACGCCGGGGTGCTCCTGTAGATAGGCGGCGATGGCTTTCTTCTTGGGGCTCACCCCGTCGGGATATTCCGTACTCGCTCCGGAGCGGAGAGCAGCGATCTCTGCCTTCATCTCCAGGATCAGCACTTTGAGTTTCTCCTCGCACTCCTCACGGGTTTTGGCATAGACATTTCGGGAGTGCTTCTTTCCGTCCGGCCACACTGGGGAATAGCGGCCCTCCCAGAGGTGTTCCCGCAGTTGGCTGACGCATCCGGTTCCCGGCCTGCGCCGGGGTGGCTAGATCGGCACAAAGTCCTGCTTTTGGGGTTCGTCTGTCTGCTCCGGCATGGGCTGCACCTCCGCCTTGGCGATCCCCAGATCGATGCTCAGCGCCGCCTTGCGGCGCATCTCGTCGGTGATATGGGTATAGGTGTTCAGCGTGGTCGCCGAGGAGACATGGCCGATAATAGTTGAAAGGGTCTTTACATCCATTCCGTTTTCCAGGGACAGGGTGGCAAATGTGTGGCGCAAATCATGAAATCTGACTCGTTTACACCCTGCACGCTCCAAAATCACTTGGAGCCTTCTTCGGACATAGCCAGGGTCGATGGGCTGCTCGGGCTTAGTGCGGGACGGGAACATCAGGTCAGAGAAGACGCCTTTTTTGTACTCTACCAGCAGCTCCACCATGGCAGGTGGCAGGATGATAGTGCGGTTGGCTGCTTTGGTTTTGGGCTCGCTGATGATGAGTTTGCCGCCCACCGGATAGACCTGCTTGTCAATGCGCAGTTTCCCGGTGGCGAAGTCCAGGTCGTCCCATCGGAGGGCCAGCAGCTCGCCCCGGCGCATTCCGGTGGTCAGCTCCAGCAGGAAGAGCTCGTACATTCCCTCTGCCTTGGCCTGAATGAGAAAGCGCTGGATCTCCTCTTGAGTCAGAATCTTCATCTCCTTACCCTTCATCGGCGGAAGCTTACAGCCCACCGCCGGATTGTAGTGGATCAGTTTCTCCTCCACTGCCTTGTCCAGCGCCATCTGGCAGACGGCGTGGCAGCTGCGCACTGAGCGGTCTGCCATACCAGGGCCTCTGCGCTCTACATTGGCTTTTCGCCCACTCTCCTTCATGCGCCGGAAGAACTGCTGTAGCTCCGCCTGGGTCAGCTGATTCAGCGGGATCTCGCCCACGCCCGGGATAAGGTGATGGTAAATCCAGCTTTCGTAATTGAGCTGGGTACTTGGCCGGAGCCTGGGTTTGGAGTAATTCTGGTACCAGTAGTCCAGCCAGTCCCGAACAAGCATATCGGACCGCACCTGGACGGGGCCAACCACCTGGCAGGTACTTTTCAGGGCCTCCAGCTTTGCGATACATTCTTTCTTTGTTTTGGCCAGCACATTTTTTGTTTTTGGTTTCCCCGCCTCGTCATAGCCCACCACTACTCGCCCCTCCCAGCGGCCGTCCTTCCGCAGGCGGACGGTGCCTTCCCCCTTCTTTCTCTTGCCTGCCATACGATCACCTCACCATAATGTGTTCCATGAAACCGCCCACAATTTCGCTGGCCCGTTTCTGCATATCGCCCGTCACATGAGTATAAGTATCCAGGGTAAACGACGCCTGCGTATGGCCCAGGATTCCCGACAGGGTCTTGGCATCCACTCCGCTGGCCAGGGCGTGGGTGGCGAAGGTGTGCCGGAGATCATGAAAGCGGATGCTGGGCAGCCCCGCCCTTTTCAGCAGCGTTTTCAAGTGATTGTAGGCGGTGCCGGGACTGGCGGGCTGCTCCGGCCGGAGCGGATTTGGGAAGATCCACTGGGAGTAGGAGTGCTTCTTCCGCTGGGCCAGAAGCCCCGCCGTGCTGGGCGGCAGGGTGATGGTCCGTTTTCCTGTGCCTGTCTTGGTCTCACCGGCAACCAACCTGCCACCTTTCTGGACATGGAGCGTCCTGCGGACGGAGAGGGTGCCATGTGCCTCGTCGAAGTCACTCCACATAAGGCCGCAGATCTCACCCTGCCGCAAGCCGGTGGTCAGTTCAGTATAGAAGAAGTCGTGCCAGACACTGTCCGCCCGGATCACCCCCAGGAATCGCTCCAGCTGAGCGTCATTCAGAATCTGTTTCGGGGCCGTTTTCTTCTTGGGCAGGGTGATGCCCTCGGTTGGATTTCGGGCGATGAGGTTTTCCCGCACCGCCGCGTCCATGGCCTGGTGGAATACCCCGTGGATGCGGCGGATGGTCGCGCCGGACAACTGGTATCCATACTCCGGGTGTAGTTCTTTCCGCCCGTTTTTCTGGAGTTCCCGGTACAGCTTCTGGACGTCCTCACGGGTGACCTTTCCCACCGGCTTATCTCCCAGGTAGGGCTTGATGTTGCGCTCGACATATCCCCGGTAGCCCTCCAGTGTAGATGGACGCACCGAGGGGGCGGCGTACTCCTCCAGCCAGCGGTCCAGCCACCGGCCCAGGGGCATTTTGCTGTTCTCGCTCAGGTCCACATCCCGGTACTCCTCGATGTTCTGATGGAGCTTTTTCAACAGCTCCTTCTGCGTTTTAGCGGATAGATAGTGGAAGATGGGCTCACCGCTTCCCTTGTGCCCTACTACGATGCGGCCCTCCCAGCGTCCATTTTCCCGCTTGCGGACCATGCCGTCCCCAGATGGTCTGCGTTTTCCCATATGCTCACCCCTCCTTCCCTGCTTCTATGGAGCGGCGGACACGCTCTGTCTCCTCCTCATCGAAGGAGTACAGGCCATCCGCCTCCAATTCCTTGCTCAGTCCCCAGGCCAGTTTGAACCCAGCAGTGAAACTGGCCAGGGAGATTTCCTCACGCAGCAGATTCTGAGTATCCACCAAGTGCATGAGCCTGCGCCGCTGCAGCTTATCCAAGAAGTCTCGGACCTCCTGGCGGGTGTTCTCAATGTCCTCTTCTAACTCACTGAAATCCG
>CALWYG010000085.1 GCA_944385695.1 uncultured Oscillospiraceae bacterium
GCCCAGAACGGCGAGGAAGTGGAGCTGAAGGAAGTCTCCGACGGCATCTCCCTGCTGAACGGCATGAAGCAGGATGCCTGGTATCAGGTGAAGCTCAACGCCGACGGCGAGGTCATCGACGTGATGGACGCCCTCCGTGCCGACATGAGCGGCAAGATGCTGACAATCCTGGACTATGTCGGATACAACGATGCGACCTTCGGCAACTGGAGCCTGACCACTGCTGTGGCTGGCACGCCTGTGACCACCGGCAGCTACGTCGACGACATCAACCTGGTTGATGACTGTGTGGACGAGGAAGACACCGTTCTGTACGTCGAAGGCTTCCAGGGCGATCATCCCTCTATGATCGGCAGCACCCTGTTCTCTACCACCACCAGCTCCGAGGGCTTCTTCGTGGCCGAGGACGTGAACATCATCCTGCGCGACTGGAACCGGAACCTACAATGTGGCCGGAAATTATAAGGTGGTCTACCAGACGAACCTGAGCGGCGGAGCCTGGCGCACCATGTATGATAACCTGAGCACTATGCAGAGCTACACCCTGGACGCCTCACCCGCCGCGCTTGGCTTGGCCTCCAACGAGTATGTGACAGCGTTCATGGTGACCTTCGGTGTGGTACCCGCTAACTTCCGGCAGGTGGAAGCGCCAAGGGTCTACTGCAATGTGGTACCCTGGCTCACTGGAGGAACCCAGTTTGTCAACCAGGCGGATCTTGGGGGCGTCTACGATGGCCAGTGGATCATGGCGACCAGCCGGTGGGTCACCAAAGTCTATAAGCCCTCTGAGCCCCTTCCCAAAACCGGATATTAAATACGACACGGGGCCGTCCAGCAAGGACGGCCCCAGCTTTATGGAGGTGTAATCGATGAAACAGGTAAAACGATATCTGAGGCCTATGGTCGTACTCCTTCTGCTGACCTTGATTTGCGCTGTCCCCGCTTTTGCCGCGAACGGTGATGTGGCGGGAGCGGTGGAACAGACATGGGAAGACGCCGCCGGACAGATCAAGACCGTAGTAGACAATGTGGTCTTTCCCGCCCTGAGCATGATTGTGGGAGTCGCCTTCTTCGTCAAGCTTACCTTGACCTATTTTGAATATCGCAAGCACGGACAGTTTGAGTGGACAGGGCCCGCCATCCTGTTTGTCTGCCTCATCTTCGTCCTCCTGGCGCCCAATTACATTTGGAGCATTGTGGGCATTTGAATGCAGGAAACAAACCGTGAAATGGTGGTGATGGGCAATGTTTATTTGGGACTTTGTGGCCAATCCCATTATGGATGCCCTGTTGGACTGGTTTTATAGCCAGATCGTGGGCTTCCTGGGGGCCTTTTTTGCCCGGATGGGCAATATGGGCGTGGAGCTGTTTGAGCTGGAGTGGGTACAGATGGTGGTGTTGTTTTTCTCGCGCCTGGGCTGGGCGCTGTATGGAGTGAGCCTGGTGGTGTCAGGGTTTGAATGTGGGATTGAGTACGCCTCCGGACGGGGCGGAAACATTCCGCAGGCGGCGATGGACGCACTTAAAGGCTTTTTGGCGGTCAACCTGTTTACTACGGTTCCGCTGCGGCTGTATACGCTGGCGGTGAGCCTCCAGGGCACCTTTTCCGCAGGGATTACCGGGGCGGGGTCCGGGATCGGAGATCTTGGTGCGGCGATTCTGGAGAACATGGAATCCACTTCCTTGACGGAAATTGCCGCTTCAGGACGTTGGGGGATCGGGACCAATCCCCTTATGCTGCTCTTTTGTATCATCCTTATGGCCTACGCTGTCATTAAGGTATTCTTTGCCAATCTCAAGCGCGGGGGCATCCTGCTCATTCAGATCTCCGTGGGCAGCCTCTATATGTTCTCCATTCCAAGAGGCTACACAGACGGATTTGTCCAGTGGATGAAGCAGGTCATTGGTCTGTGCCTGACCGCCTTTCTCCAGGCCACCATTCTGGTGGCGGGGCTGATGGTATTCCGTGAAAACGCTCTTCTGGGCCTGGGCCTTATGCTTTCAGCGGGAGAAGTACCCCGAATCGCGGGAACCTTCGGTCTGGATACCACCACCAGAGCCAATATCATGTCCGCGGTGTACACAGCTCAGGCAGCGGTGAACACCACCCGGACCATTGCAACGGCGGTGATCCGATAGCTTGTGGGTTCTGCTTGTCTTTGCGCCTTCTTTTTGTTGCCTTTTGTGAATGGCTTTTCCTTCTGCGTTCGGGTATGTTTGCTTTGCAATTACATCGATCAGCAGGAGGTGGAGCTATGAACGACTATATGAAAGCCCTGCACCGGCGGTTCTTCCGGGAGCCGGATTTTACAGAAATGGAGAAGGACATTGAGAACGCCCGTCAGAAGGTGCGGGACTGCCTGGACCGGGAGCAGCGGCGGATTTTGATGCACCTGGTGGATACCCAAAATCTGCTGCGAGAAGAAACCTCTGTGGCCAGCTTTATGGCCGGGTTCAAGCTGGCCTGGGGAATTGCGCGAGAACTGGAAACAGATGGCCTGTACTCCTTCGAGCAGGAGGAGGCGCAGCGAAGCAGCCGTCAGGATGAACTGGGAGAGGAGGCATAGGCATATGGAAGAACGGATGAAACATCTCTGCGCGCCCATCCCCGCATCACTCCATGCCAGAGTGCGGGAGGGGCAGGAAAGCTCCGGCAAGACTCTGGGGCAGTACATGACCTGGCTGCTGACGAAGTTTTATGAAAATGAGAGAGGGGTGAGCATGAGTATGACAGACAAACGGACGGTGGCCTTCCAGGTACCCGCAGAGCTGTTCGAGCAGTTTAAGGCTTATCTGGAGAAGCACAACATCAAGCAAAACGCCTTCTTCCTGGACTGTATCCAGCGGGCGCTGGCAGACGACACCCAATCAGACGCCCACCAGTGAAGGAAAAAGCCCCCGCTGCGGCGCAGCGGGGGCGTACGCTTTGGATCA
>CALWYG010000086.1 GCA_944385695.1 uncultured Oscillospiraceae bacterium
CACAGAACAGACGGCACTCTCGCCCTATTCCAAGGTGCCCGCCACCGACCAAGACGGCACGCCTCTGATCTTCGGTATCTACCAGGATATAGGCGGTATGTCCTTCCAGGGCTACGGCTATGCTGACGGCACCCCGGCCACCACCGCCGTCATCGGCGGCGGGACGGTCGCTCCCACCGGCTTCACCGATGTGGCCGCCAGCGCCTACTACGCCGCCCCCGTGGCCTGGGCCGTGAAAAATGGCATCACCAGCGGCACCTCCGCCACCACCTTCGGCCCTGACCAGACCTGCACCAGAGGCCAGATTATCACCTTCCTGTGGAAGGCAGCCGGGGCGCCCAATTGCGGCATCGATGGTAACTTCACCGATGTGGCTGCCAGCGCCTACTACGCCTACGCCGCCCGCTGGGCCAAGGAGAACGGCATAGCCAGCGGAGATACGTTCTCCCCAGACGCGCCCTGTACCCGGGAAATGGCCATGGAGTTCATGTGGCGCTACAGCGGAAGCCCCATCGTTCCCGACGCTGCCTTTACCGATGTGACCTCCGATGCCGTAGATTGGGCGGTGGAGGCCGGTGTGACCAGCGGCACCAGCGAAACCACCTTCTCCCCGGAGCAAACCTGCACCCGTGGCCAGATCGTAACATTCCTGTACAAGGCGTTTGCTGAATAAGCAATGACAGCCTTAATGAAGAATGTCAACAATTTGAATGCGATGGCTGGATCCTCTGTATTTGGTGCCTCAACCCGTGCAAGTGTCTGAACGCGTAATTTACTTATCCGTTGACTCTAATGATGTTATGAAATCGCATTAATGCAGGGATACCGCCACGGAATCTCTGAACACCTTCTCTTTGTATTATTGCACTGCAAAAATTTGATGCGACCCAAACCGTGACCCATACGGGATTTGGGCCAGACGAAACCAACGGAGCAAAGAGTTCCAAATGTATTTCTGTCCCCAGCAGAAAGAATACAAAAACTCCTAATGAAGCCGAAACCACGTCCATGCCACAAGCTCATAACCGGTCGTTTGGAGGTTCATTTCCTCCTTCCGCAACCAAAAAGCCGCTGAAGTCGTATGATTTCAGCGGCTTTCTTTGTTCTTTATCACTTTTCTGTCTGGTTTATTTTTGGCTTGACCCATACGCCGACCCATACGGGAAATTCTAGCGGAAAGGGTTAAAGCATTTCAGAGAGGATCGGAGACTGCCCGTGAGGACATTCCCTATAGTTTGTGCCGCCTGGCGCTGAGCGGCGCTGGTCACATGGGCGTAGGTGTCCAGGATGAACCCGGCGGAGAAGTTCCCCAGCATACCAGACACTGACCACTGGATTCTCCTGCGCAGGCCCAGCGCAGCGGGTTGCGCAGGGAGAGGCCGACTCCCCTTATCAAGGGGAGATGTCCCGAAGGGACAGAGGGGATATGGAGTCGCCGACGACGAGGTAGAGCATGTGCAGCACATTCTTGTAGATAGCCCTGCTGTCTCCGAATCATGGTCAGCCATGTACCCCCCCTCCCAGCATCCGTCCTTCCGTTTCCGATTGCAACTTCCCCGTTGGCTCACTTCCTGTAGGAGTGTACGAACCGGGTGCCAAATAGTTTTGGCGCTCGGTTTTTTACGGCCTTTATTCCATCTTAATCACATAGGTGCATTATTAATCATTTCATAGTATTGGTCATGATACGATAAAAACAAATCCTATATTTTTTGAGAACGAGCAGGAGGGAAATGCGTGTGGATAAAGAGAAAAAAGGCCCAGGATATACAGAACCTTTTTCGGGAGGTTCCGTTTCTCCCGGTAGATTAAAGATATTTTTTGGTTATGCCGCAGGTGTTGGCAAAACCTACGCCATGTTGGGAGCGGCCCATCAGGCACAAAGAGAGGGTATGGATGTTGTAGTAGGCTAGCAGGATTGCGTGTTGCCTTTTTTCAGCCACACACAATATCCTAACCAACAGACAATAGTCAAGGGAACAGGCAGAGCGATCAGGTTGTTATCAATTTCCCAGTTTCGTTATCGTTGCTCTTTCATTTTCTAGCTCCAGTAGTAAGTTTACTGACCACACCAGCCACAGGCAGGTAAAAAACCGCTCTCCGGAAACATTTTTTCCGGAGAGCGGCTTGTTGTTCTCAGCACATGTTTTCATCTCCGCAGTCAGCTCCGCCAGCTCTTCCCCTGCAGTGGCAGATGTGCCGTCGGTGTGCTTTCCACGGTTCTTCTGTTTCCAAGTACGCGCAGCGATCCAGCATTGCCTGTTATGGCAGCACGCAGCTTCTTCATATCATGCGCGTTTCCGTATATTCCGTCTGTGCCCGGCGGCGCCAGCAGTTCTGGGCTCACCGGTTCCCACTAGTCCCTTTCAGCCACAAAAATCCGTAGCCGGGGAGGCTGATTTTCCCGCCGTCCGTCTGCTGGCCGCTGACCAGATCGGTGAACCGCGCCATTTTACACTGGACAGTTTGAGCATACTCCGAAAAGTTGAAGAAGGCCAACAACTCCTCCTCTCCATACCGGCGGCAGAGGGCCAGCACGCTGTCACTTCCGGAGTCGGGCAGGGTGACCTCAGCGTCCGCACGGAACACCTGCTCCTTCCCCCGAATTTTCTCCAGCCGACGCAGGGCCTGGAAAATTCTGCCCGGCAAGGTGCTCTCATCCCGGCACAGAGCCGCCTGATCCCACTGGAAGTCCCCCCGGTGGAGGTAGCGGCTGTCTGCGGCCTTGTCCGGGTCGTCGTGGTAGCTGTAGTCGTTGAGACGCCCCAGCTCATCTCCGCTGTACAGCACAGGGATCCCGCTCTGGGACAGCATCCAGGCG
>CALWYG010000087.1 GCA_944385695.1 uncultured Oscillospiraceae bacterium
TATACCATGGTATACCCGATGGCAATCAGGGCGTACTGGCCGCCCACGGAGATGCCGAACAGCAGGGTGGAGATAAAAAATTCCATAGAATTTCCTCCCAATTTTTTATGTTTGGTTGGGACGCTGGGCTGTCTCAAAAAGAGGAAGGTCCGCCTCCTTTTGAGGCGGCCCAGCCGGGGGATAATCAGGATTTGGCGGGGACCCTTTGGGGCCCCCGCCAAAATATCCAGTCCGTTGTGCGCGGGGTGGAGCTTACTGAGCCACCGTCTGCTGGGTCTCCAGCTCCCAAGCGCCGTCGTTGGTGGAGTGCTTGATGTAAGCGGTATCGCGGACCGCGTCGCCGTTGGTGTCATCAAAGGCGATGTGGCCGGACACACCGTCATACTCCACATCCCACAAAGCGGCCTTGATGGCGGCGGGATCCACGGAGTCGGCAGCCTTGATGGCCTCCAGAGCCACATAGTAGGCATCGTAGCCCATGGCGGTGACGGCAGCCACGGTGTCGTTGCCGCCGTTGGCGTCCAGAGCGCCGGAAGCGGTGTTGATGTAGTTCTTCACGCCCTCATCGAAGGTGGGATCGCCGCCCTCCTGATAGAAGGTGGAGACGTACAGCTGGATATCGGTGCCCTTGGCGGCCTCCAGAACCATGTTGTCGTCCAGGGTGTCGGAGCCCACGAAGGGGATGTCCAGACCCAGAGAAGCGGCCTGAGTGATGATCTGAGTGGCATAGGCGATGGACACGGGGGTGAAGATAACGTCGGCGCCCTGGTCCTTGGCCTTGTTCAGGTAGGAGTTGAAGTCGGAGTTGTTGGTGGGGAAGGAGTCGGTGATGACCTTGCCGCCGGCCGCCTCAAAGGCGGTCTTGAAGAAGGCGATCAGGCCCTGGTCGTACTCGTTGCCCGCCTCGCCCAGACAATAGGCGGTCTTGGCCTGGAACTTATCCATGGAGAAGTTGGCCAGAACAGTGCCCTGGAAGGGGTCCAGGAAGCAGATGCGGAAGTAGTAGTCGTTGCCGGCGGTGACGTTGGGGTTGGTGCAGGTCACGCCGATGGCGGGAATGCCAGCATTGCCGAAGGTGGGGCCAGCGGCGATGGACACGCCGGAGCCGTAGGAGCCCAGAACCAGAGCCACACCCTCGCTGACCAGCTGAGAGGCGGCGGTGGGGGCCTTATCGGTGGAGGAGCCGTTGTCGGCGTAGACCAGCTGGACCTGGTACTCCTCGCCGCCTACGGTAACGGTGGGGGTCTCAGAGTTAGCAAACTGCATGCCCAGCATTTCCTTCTTGCCGCCGGAGGCGGAGTCGCCGGTGGCGGGCTCAAAGACGCCGATCTTAACAACCTTGTCGCCGGTGGCAGCGGAGCTTCCAGTGCTGGCGGAACCGCCGGAGGTGGAGCTGCCGGAAGAGGTAGTTCCTCCGCCGCAGCCAGCCAAGAGGCTCAGCATCATAGCAGCGGAAAGAGCGCTTGCAAGAAACTTTTTCATCATTCTTACTCCTTTTCCAAATAGGATGCTCGCGCGGAATTGCTGCAAAAATGTTTCTGTAGCAAATACACTTGTGCGCGAATATGTTGACATTATACCTTGCCGCCCGGGAAAAAGCAATATCGATTTGCAAGTATTTTTTTTAAAATTGCAGAAATGTCCTGTGGAGGATTGGAAAAGCCGGAAGAAGGAACGCAAGATATGGGAAAATACAGGGAATTCAGACCCACTTTTTGTGGTGGACACCAAAATCCTGGATAAAATATTGGACCATTTCGTATAAATTAGCGAAATAAAGTGACGGGTTGGAAAATTTCTTGTAATTTGTGTGTTGGGAGCGTATAATCGTCCTTAACAAATGGACAACTAAACAGGCCAAACGATGTCCGCAGGGAAGCGGCCCGGTGCAACGGGTCCACCGACGGTGTAACGCTCTCAGGTACGAGGACTGCGGACGGATGGCACTCTGGAGACACCCGCCTGGCGCGGGGGCCGAAGGTGCAAAGCGGCGGAGCCTCCGCCGTCAATCTCTCAGGCAAAAGGACAGAGACAGCGCAGCAGGCAAGATCGGATCTGGACTTGCCGGGACGCGGTCAATATTTTTTGAGAAGAGGGGTTTGGCATCGGGCCGGACTCCTCTGTCTGTTTGTGCTATGTAGTATGAGAGGGGAAGGATCAACATGATGGAAATGATCACCACGGTCAACAGCGCGATCAACGGCTTTGTGTGGGGCCCGATTATGTTGGCGCTGTTGGTGGGTACCGGCGTGTTTCTCACCTGCCGTACCGGTTGGATTCAGGTGCGCCGGTTCGGCTACATTATGAAAAATACCATAGGGTCGCTGTTCCGCAAGTCGGATAAAGACCACGGCAGCAACCTTTCGCCCTTCCAGGCAGTGACCACCGCCCTGGCTGGCACAGTAGGCACCGGCAATATCGCCGGTGTGACCGGCGCTATCTTTATCGGTGGTCCGGGCGCCGTGTTCTGGATGTGGGTATCCGCCTTTTTTGGAATGTGTACCAAATATGCGGAGATCGCTCTGGCCCTGGAATATCGGGTGACGGATGAAAACGGAACCCACAAGGGCGGCCCCATGTACTACATCGAGCGTGGCCTGGGCAAGAGTTGGAAGCCCCTGGCGGTGCTCTTTGCCATCCTGGGCGGCCTGGCCTCCTTTGGCATCGGTAATATTGCCCAGTCCAGCGAGATTGCCGGCGCTATGAACGGCATGTTCGGCATGAACAATATGGTCACCGGAATTTTGCTGGCCATCATTGTGGCCATTGTGGTCATCGGCGGCGTCAAGCGCATTGGCCAGGTGGCCTCCTATCTGGTACCTTTTATGGCCATCTTCTATATCCTGGCCGGAGTGGTTGTGATTGTTCTGCGCATTGAGGATGTCCCCGGTGTGCTGGCCAACATTGTAACCAGCGCCTTCAGTTTTGAAGCAGTGGGCGGAGGTGTGTTTGGCTATGCCATCATGGTTGCCATGAAGCAGGGCTTTGCCCGGGGCGTGTTCTCCAACGAGGCCGGTCTCGGCTCCGCCCCCATTGCCCACGCTGCCTCTTCCACGGATGAGCCTGTGGAGCAGGCTATGTGGGGCGTATTTGAGGTGTTTATCGATACCATTGTAATTTGTACCATTACCTCCTTGACGGTGCTTTTGTCCGGCCTGGAGCTGGGTGAAGCTGCCCTGGCAACTTACACCTCCAACGGCGCCGCGGCGGTGAAGGCCTTTAATACCATCCTCCCCGGAGAGTTGGGCGGCCTTATCATCCAGATCAGCCTTCTGTTTTTTGCTCTGTCTACCATCTTGGGCTGGAGCTATTACGGTGAGCGATGCTGGGGCTATCTGACCGGGGATAATAAGGTGGTAAAGATCATCTATAAGGCTGCGTTCGTTCTGATGTGCGTGGTAGGGTCCACTGGGTCTGGGAAGCTCATGTGGAGCATCGCGGATACCCTGAACGGCATGATGGCCATCCCCAACCTCATCGGTCTGCTGGCTCTGTCCGGCGTTGTAGCCAGACTGAGCCGGGAATACTTCGGCAAGACAATGAAAAAATAAAACCGCTTTCACCGGCGGCCCGATCGGGCCGCCGGTATTTTTTTGCATATCGCCGGGCCTGTCCTCATATAGATGGGACAAAGGCGGGTGAAGTTATGCAAAAGACAACAGCAACCCAGGCATTTTGCCAGGCAGTGCGGGCGATGCCGGTGCGGTTGCAGCATGAGGCACTGGCACTGGGCGAGGAGGAACAGGGACGGGTGGAGGAACTGCGCCTGCGGACAGGCTGGCCCATGACTGCTCTGCTGCCCGAGGGGGAGCGAGCGCTGGGAGGGGCGCCGGTGGAGAGACGGGAGCTGGAGCAGCTTTTGGAGATTGCCAGTCAGGCTTCCATACACACCGTGCTGGACCAAGTGCGCCGGGGCTACCTGACCATTCAGGGAGGACACCGCATCGGGCTGTGCGGCACTGCTTCGATGGAAAAAGGGCAAATTCATACCCTTCGATCGCTCTCCTCGGCCAGCATCCGCATTGCCAGGCAGAAAAAGGGCGTCTGCACTCCGGTCTTGGACGGGCTGTGCCCGGAAGGACGGCTGGCAGATACGCTGATCCTTTCCCCTCCTGGGCAGGGCAAAACCACCTTGCTCCGGGATCTGATCCGGGCAGTGTCCTGGGGAGAGGGCTGCCGTCCCCAGCGGGTATCCCTGGCGGATGAGCGGGGAGAGGTGGCCGCGCTCTTTCGGGGAGTGCCCCAGCTGGAGGTGGGGCCCCGCACCGATGTGGTGGAGGGGTGTCCCAAGGCCCAGGGACTTATGCTGCTTCTGCGGGCCATGAATCCCCAGGTGCTGGCGGTAGATGAGATTACAGCCCCGGAAGATGTGGCGGCTTTGGAGATGGCGGCAGGATGTGGAGTGACGCTGCTGGCTACTGCCCATGGGGCGGGGCGGGACGATCTGGAGCGCAGGCCCGTCTACCGTGCGCTGATGGAAAAACGGCTGTTTCATTTCTGCGTTCAAATTGAGCGAAGCGGAGAAACCCGCAGCTATCACATAGAGGAGTTGAGATAAATGATCCGTCTCATGGGAGCGGTATTGTTGGCAGCGGGCTGCGGATACCTGGGCGTGCAGGCGGCGGAAAACCTTCGCCGGAGAAGCAGGAGCTTGAGCGAGATGGCCCGGGCCTTGGCCCTGGTGGAGGGAGAGCTGGAATTGGGGTCCCCCCCTCTGGGGCAGCTGTTGGAGCGGGTGGCGGGCCGCTGTTCCGGGCCAGCCAAGGCTCTGCTGGAGGCCTGCGCGCAGGGGTTGGATCGGCTGGACCAGGAGGATTTTTCCGCCCTTTGGCGCCGGAAGGTGGCCCAACTGGAGGAACTGGGGGAAGAGGGGCGGGCTGCCCTGGCTCCCCTGGGGGATATTCTGGGGCGCTATGACGGACAGGCCCAGCGAGAGGGAACGCAGGTGGTGCGCCGGACTCTGGAGATGCTGGCACGGCGGTGGGAAGAGGAGCGACGGCGTCAGGGGCGGGTCTATCAGGTTCTGGGATTGTCAGGCGGGGCATTTTTGGCGATTTTGCTCCTGTAACCGGGTCAAAGCCCGGTGGGGAAACACCAAAGAAGGTAGGGGAAGATGTTGGACGTAGATCTGATTTTTAAAATTGCCGCCATCGGCATTTTAGTCGCGGTGCTCAACCAGGTGCTCAGCCGGGCGGGACGGGATGAGCAGGCCATGATGACCACACTGGCGGGGTTGGTGGTGGTACTAATGATGGTGGTGCGGGAGATTGCCAGCTTGTTTGATCTGGTAAAGACCCTGTTTGGCCTGTGATGGAGGTTATGATCAAGCTGGCCGGGGTGGCGGTGACGGCAGTGGTGTTCAGCGGGGTACTGCGGAAGAATACCCCGGAGCTGGCGCTTCTGCTCACCGTGGCCGCGGGGGTATGGATGCTGGCTCTGGTAGCCGATGGCCTGGGGGCGGCGGTAGAGCTGATGTAGGAGCTGGCCGGTCAGGCCGGGGTGTCAGAGGTACTGCTGGAGCCGGTGGTCAAGACAGTGGCCCTGTCCATCCTGACCAAGCTGACGGCGGAGATCTGCCGTGCAGCGGGGGAGAGCGGAGTGGCGGCCTTTGTGGAGACGGCTGGGACCGTGCTGGCCCTGGCAGTTGCTCTGCCCCTGGTGCGGGCGGTGGCGCAGCTGATGGGGGAGTTGCTGATATGAAGCGGGCGGTGATTTTTTTGTGTTTGACAGCGCTATGTGTCTTTCCCAGTATGGGCGCGGAGCTTTCTGTGTCCGGGCTGGAGGAGGTAATGGATCAGGCGGAGAGCTATGGTGTGGAGGCGCAGGGGGGCCTGGAACAGGGAATGGGGAATCTTATTTCCGACGCTGTCCAGCAGACGGGAGCACTCCTGCGGACCGGAATGGCGACGGGGATCAAACTGATGGCAGTGGTCCTGCTGTGCGGCCTTGCGCAAAGTTCCAGCCTTCAGGGAATGGAGGGAGGACTGTCGGCGGTGACAATTGCCGGAGCACTGGCCATCACTGCCTTGACTATGACGGATATGTCGGTGATGATTGGCCTGGGCCGGGACACGCTGGGAAAGATGGAGGGATTTTCCTCTTTGCTGCTGCCGGTGATAGCGGTCCTGACGGCGGCTACCGGTGGAATTACAGCCGCCGCCGCCCGCCAGGGGGCGACGGTGATGTTCTCCCAACTGCTTATGACCGCCATGGACAGGCTCCTCATCCCCATGGTGTATGCCTACGTGGCGTTGAGCTGCGCCTATGCGGCGGTGGGCAATCCGGGGCTTCAGAAGCTGGCCGGCCTGGTGAAAAGCATGGCCACGTTCCTTCTTACGGCCATGCTGCTGGCCTTCGTGGGCTATTTGACGGCCAGCGGAGCCATTGCAGGCAGCGTGGACGCGGCGGCAGTGAAGGCGGCCAAACTGACCATCTCCCGGGCCATTCCAGTGGTGGGAGGGATTTTGGCGGATGCCTCCGAATCGGTGCTTGCCGGGGCGGGAGCGCTTCGGGGAACTGTAGGGGCGGTGGGACTGGTAACGGTGCTGGCCATCTGCCTGACGCCCTTTCTCCGCTTGGCAGTACAGTATTTTGTGTTTAAGACAACGGGGGCCATCAGTGCCTGTGTGGCCCAGCCCAGACTGAGCCAGCTGATTGACGCCATCGGCGGCGCCTTTGGACTGGTGCTGGGGATGACCGGGGCGGGGGCGCTTATTTTGCTGGTCAGTCTGGTGTCGGCCATTACGGCGGTGACCGGATGATGGAGCAAGTGCGTGTATGGCTGCTGTCCGTTTTGGCGGTCTCTTTTTTGTGTGCTCTGGCCGAGACTCTGATGCCGAAGGGGCCGGTAAAGGGAGTGGGAAAGCTGGTGTGCGGCCTGGTGCTGACAGCGGCAGTGGTGTCGCCGGTGGCCCGGCTGGATCTGGAGAGCGGACAGCAGTGGCTGGAGGACTGGGACGTGGGTCTGGAACGGCGGGAAGAGGATCTGAAAAAGCAGGTGGACGAAGAGATGAAACCAATCATAGAACAGGAATATGAAGCATATATTGTGGACAAGGCGGCACAGCTGGAAGCGGCGTGCACCGCCCGGGTGGAGTGCCGCCGGGAGGAGGAAGGCTTGTATCTGCCCGAAACGGTCTGGATCAGCGGATCGCTGTCCCAGCAGCAGCGGGAGGAGTTGACCGGCATACTTTTGGAGGAGCTGGGTCTGACGCCGGAGGCGCTGCATTACGAGGACGGGGAGGGGACGCCATGAACTGGAAATGGCTGGAGTCCCTTCCAAAATGGAAGGGGGCGCTGGGAAAGTATCAAGGAGTGCTGCTGGTCATTGCGGCGGGAGTTCTGCTCCTTCTGCTGCCCACAGGGGGTGGGACATCATCTAAGGCGGAGCAGCCGGAAGCGGTATCAGAGTCCTCCTTTGACCTGGAAGCCTTTGAGCAGCGGCTGGAGGGCACGCTCTCCCGCATCCAAGGGGCGGGAGAGGTGCGGGTGGTGCTGACGCTGGACAATTCCGGCCGTCAGGTGCTGGCCCAGGATGTGGAGCGGGAAGCTGACGGCGGGGGAAGTTCCACTGTGGTCACGGTGGGCGCAGGTTCCGGCGGGCAGGAGGTGGTGGCCCTTCAGACGGTGGCGCCGCAGTTCCGTGGGGCGCTGGTGGTATGTCCGGGAGCTGGGCAGGCTCAGACAAAACTTCAGCTTCTGGAGGCGGTATCCGCACTGACCGGGTTAAGTGCGGACCGGATTTCGATTTGTGAGGGGAATACTTAAATTTTATAACTGGAGGAATTGACATGAGGACAGGAAAGAAGGGGACCAACTGGTCCCAGCTGTGGAAGCGCAACGCGGTGGTGGCCGCAATTGCTCTGTTTATCTGCGCGGCAGTGTACCTGAACTGGAGCTATGGACAGCAGGCCGAAGCGGGCAAGACTTTGGGGCAGTCGGCCATGGTGGGGGGGAGTGCCAACGATCCCCTGGTGACCGGGGATAGTTCCGCTCAGACAGGGAGCACCGACAGCACCCAGAGCGGCGATACCCAGACGTCTGCCCAGGCGGAGACGGGAAGCGAATACTTTGCCACCGCCCGCCTGAACCGCCAGCAGGCCAGAGACAGCGCCCTGTCCCTGCTTCAGGATGCCGCTGCCCGGGAGGATGCGGATGAGACCGTGAAAACCCAGGTGAACGACACCATCCAGACCATGGCCGACTACACGGTTACCGAGGCCCAGATTGAAAACCTGGTCATTGCCAAGGGCTATACGGACTGTGTGGCCTTCATTGGAGAGGATGCCCTTTCCCTGGCCGTGGCTGCCCCGGAGGGCGGCCTCACCGAGGCAGATACTGCAAAAATTGTGGATGTAGTCAACCAGAGTTCCGGGTTTACGGCCGATCAGATCAAGATCATTGAGGTGGAGTGAGAGGAGGAAGGGAAACTTTTTTGCCCGCGCGGTTGTCAAACAGGGGAAAGTGTGGTATCATAACCATAACCTGTTTGAAAACTGGGAACAGAGGAGTGGCATAACATGAGTGACAGCAAAGAGTATGTCTCCCGCTCTGATGAGCTGGGCAACATCCACATTTCCGAAGAAGTTCTGGCGGCCATTTCTGCCGCCGCCGCCCTGGAGGTGGAAGGGGTCAGCAGTCTGGCCAATGCCGGTAAGAAGAGCCTGGCCAAGGATGTCCGGGTCAAAATGGAAAACGACAAGGTACAGGTAGACCTGTCTGTGCTGATGGCATATGGCGCCACCATCCCTGAGATGGGCAAGGCGGTTCAGGATGCAGTCAAGAATGCCATCGAGTCCATGAGCGGTCTGGAAGTTTCTGCCGTCAACGTGAATGTGGGCGGGATTACGTTCCCTCCGAAGGCATAACCAATCCGGAATATAAAAAAGCACGATTCGTAAGAATCGTGCTTTTTTCGTTGGCAGGACAATGTGCTTGGGAGGAATCAATCATCCGGCTCTGTTTTCTCCAATGGAGAAGGCGGCCTGTTTCCGTGCGCTAAGGAGACAGAACCCCATCTTTCAAAGTTAGTATTCTGCTTCCGGCTTTGGCCACATTGCTGTCATGGGTAATTTGGATGATGGTGTTGCCTTGGCGGTTCAGCGCACCAAACAGAGAAAGAATGTCCTGTCCGGTTTTAGAATCCAGTGCTCCGGTGGGCTCGTCTGCCAGCAAAACAGCCGGACGGGTAATGAGCGCCCTTGCAATGGCGACCCGCTGCTGCTGCCCGCCGGAGAGCTCATTTGGTTTCTGGATTTTTCGCTGCTGAAGGCCTACCAGCTCCAGGATTTCTTCCGCTTTTTCCTGAGCGCTTTTGCGGTCTGTGCCCCGAATCAGCAGCGGCAGCATCACATTTTGCAGCACGGAGTATTTTGGGATCAGGTGGTATTTTTGAAAAATAAAACCGATCTTTTTGTTTCGGATATCTGCCAGCACATCCGGTTCGCTCTGCTCCACGGAAATACCGTCAAGGGTATAGCGCCCTGTGTCCAGGGTGTCCATGCAGCCTATGATATTCATCAGCGTGGATTTCCCGCTGCCCGATGCCCCGAGAATGGATACAAACTCTCCACGCTCTACTTGCAGTGATACATCGTGGAGCACATGGAGGAAATTTTTGCCCATCCGATAGGATTTGTTGACGTTCTCCAGGCAGATCACATTACATCACCATCAGCCGTTCCACAACACCGGTGGTTTCGTTTACGATCAGCTGTACCAGGCTGCCCTTGGTCACATTGTCAAAGCTGACCTCGTTTCCCATTGCATTGGTAATCTTTGCCCCGGCAGGGATGGTAAATTCAAGTACCTCCCCGGTAAATTCAATGGGCAGCTGCTCTGCGGGGGCGTTTCCAGTGCTGCCCTCCGCGCTGTCCCCGGCCCCATCCTCCGGCATGGGAACGACAATGGTCATCGTAGTTTCACCGGCAAAAGCATTGTCATCTCTGGGGCGGATCTCCTGATTTCCGTTTTCGTCTACATATGCCACCTCATCGGAGCCCTCACTGCTGTCCAATACGATCTCGCCCAGGCTTATGGTGATATCCAGAATAACGATGTCATAGATGCCGGAACGAGCACAGTCCAGGCCGTATTCTCCATCGTAAGCCAGGTCGACGGTATAGTTGTTTTTTTCCAAAACCTGTGCCACGGCCTGTGCCATGTATTCTTCATCTTCCACCAGTAAAATCCGCATATTCCGCTGCCTTCTTTCTGAAATGTATTCAGTGTAGCGGCCGAACCTTTAAGAAACCTCAAATCAGTCTTTTGCCGGTATACTGCGCTTGACCTGCAACAGCAGCAGAACCAGACTGACACCCAGCAGAATGTGGCCGATCCCGGCAATACCGGAAATGGATGCGTGCATACCGGAGGAAAGTTCTGTTCCCAGCACCTGGGTTACGCCCCGCACCACGAACATCACAGCCGTCAGGT
>CALWYG010000088.1 GCA_944385695.1 uncultured Oscillospiraceae bacterium
GTCCCCGCTTTCCCGGTCAGATCCATGGAGCACTTGGCGCGGGTTCCTTCCCTCCGAGTCAGGTTGTGGTAGTCACGGCCCACCAGATCCAAGAAGCGGCCGCTGGTGGGATCTACAAACAACATAGACAGCACCGCCGGCAGGGCCTTGTACAGCTCGCTCAATCTTCGGGCAGCCGGGCCGATCACGGCGTCTGCAAAGCTCCCGGCCATGGACGAAAGCCCCGTGGCGGGGTTAATTTCCGCCAGAGCTTCTTTTTTGATCTGCTCTGTGGTGCGATCTTCAAACATAGAGCCGCTCCTTTCCATAAATGCTTTCAAACTCCACCTCCAGGTGGAGGGTGGAGCCCTCAAAATCCACCTCTTTCACGGTGACCGCCGTGATGTAAGGGGACACCATCAGGGTCTCGCTCACATACCGGGCCGCCTCGCTGCGCTTGGTTTCGGCCAGATAAGGCTGGCCAACCAGCGTCTTCAGCTCACAGCCATAGGACCAAGTGAAAATGGGCCAGCGGTAGCGCTCCGTGGCAATGGCCCTCCAGGCCCAGCTCTTCACGGCCTCCAGCCCGGTGACGATCACCGGGTTTCCGCTCTCCCATCTAGGTTCCCCCCGGTCGTAGTCCATGGCCACGTCGGTATAGAGGGGCAGTGCTGTCCCTTGGGTTGTCGCCGGGACAGAGAACATAGGGAACAATGTCATAGAGCCACCACCTTGCAAAGGATGTAATAGATCTGCCCATCCGGAGACATGACCACTACCTGGTCTCCCTCCTTCAGGGCAAATTCGCTCCGGGTCAGGTCGTCTTTTTCCACCGGCGTCGTGGTGCTGCCGTCGGGACAGGTGCCCGTCAGTGTGCCCACCAGCTTGGGGCTGTAGCCCTGTTTCATGGCTTCGTTGACCAGGATAGAGTCCTGTTCAATCGTCAGGCCGTTGCATTGGAGCCGTAAAGGCTCTGCCTGCAGGACCTTCCCCAGCATGATGGGAGAATCCGGGGCCACTCTCCGGGCAGCGGCGCCCATAGACCGGACAATGCGCCCAGCGCTCTGTTCAAAAGGCTCCATTACTTGACCTCGCTTCCCGCCGCGCTGTCATCCACCAGGTTGCGGAAGTTCAGCTTTACTTTGGTAAAATACTGCTTGTTTTTCCATGTGTGGGTGTCCTGCTCAATCCAGAACAGGCCGCTCACACCGCTGCCGGTGTCTCGGAGTTTGACCGCGTTACCGGAGATCAGCCTTGCGTCCCCCAACGTCTCCACAGTAAGGTTCTGCTGCAAGCCGTGATCCTCCAGCCAGGCTTGCGCCTCTGCCCCGGCGTCCTCCCCACTTCGCTGGGTAATGACGTGTTCCAGCCGCCCATTCAGACCGATGGAGCCGGCATCCTCCACCCGGCGCACTAGCGCCCCCGTGTCCGTGTAAATAGCCACACTGTTCTGCAATTTGGAGATATCCCAGGTATTGGTCACTCCCATGGTAGACTGGATCTCTACCGTGGCACTGCTGGGCTTCTCCACTACCTCCAGGGCACCAGCCCCCGTAAAGCGCACCAGAAAGCGCTTCCCGGTCTGTTCCCCTGACAAGGCGTACATAGTGCGGATAATCTTGTCCAAAGCAACGCCCGGAAATTTCCGGCTGACCGTGGCTCCGCCCGGAGCCAAAGAGGCAACCGGGATCCCGAAGTCTCCGCACACCGCTGCTGCCGCTTGTTCCGGGGAGGTGCCCTTGAACTGATACCACCCATCATTGCGCACCAGGAATCGTCCGTTATCCAATGCAGTGAGATCTACCACGACGGACTGTGTGGTAGTGGTGGCCGTCAGCAGCGGGCCGGTAAAAAGCGGCTTTCTTTCTCTTCGGAATGTCAGCCCTGATCCTTCTGACAGCTGGGGCGGCTCCACGCTGCCGTCCTTTGGAACGGCAATGGAGAGAGACAGGGCCCGGGCCGTCTCCTGGTCTGATCCGCTCCAGGTGATGCTCTGCACCAGCTGGGCCAGATCCCGGGGCGCTCCTCCGCCCGGCGGCGTCAGCAGCAGCTCATAGGCAAGCTCCATTTCTCTCTCCTTTCTGTGTCCAACTTGGACACAATATTTTTCAAAATGTCAAAATTCCTCTTGACTATTATGCGCATTATGCGTATAATATAGATCAGAAGGGGGGATCAAATGAGACCGCGAGACATAGAAAAAATCATCATGGATGACGGATGGGTTTATAAAACCACAAAAGGAAGTCATAAACACTTCGTCCATCCTACAAAGCCCGGAAAAGTCACTATACCGCAACATTCGGGCGACACAATCGACAAACTTTTATACGCCAGAATCCTCAAACAGGCGGGGCTGAAATAAGCCCCGCCGGAAAGGAGCTTTATCATATATGAAACTTGTTTATCCCGCTTGTTTTTACCAGGACCCTGAAACCGGAAACTATACTGTGGAGGTTCCGGATCTTCCCGGCTGCGTGTCTGGTGGGCCAACTTTAGCCGATGCCATTTTGATGGGGCAGGATGCTGCCAGCGGTTGGGTGCTTGACGAATTGGAAGATGGGCACGTTATTCCAAAGGCCAGTCAAATTCAGGACATTCACCCAGACGAAGGTGGTTTTGTCAGCCTTCTTACACTGGATATGGACTCATACGCAGAAAAATACGGAAGTAAAGCTGTTAGAAAAAACTTAACAATTCCCGCTTGGCTCAACACTTTTGCAGAAAAGCAAAATATCAATTTTTCTCAAGTTCTGACGGATGCCCTGACTTCTCTTTATCAAGCACAATAGTCGATCATTGATCTTAGTTTCTGATACCGCCCCAGTTTGGGGCGGTTTTTTATTGCTCTCGGCTATTACAGCGTCAGATTCCAGGTTCCCGTCACCGCGTCCCATTTGCTCGTTGTTTCGTCCGCCAGGGCAACGCTTTGGCTGTTTGCCATAGCTCCGGGCAGGCTTTCCTTGGGCGGGATGGTCAATACCTGTCCGGGATAAATGAGGTTTGGGTTCTGGATCTGCCCGCTGTTGGCCGTAGCCAGGCGTTTGTACTCCGCTCCGGACCCGTAGTACTTCTGGGCAATCCCCCATAGGGTATCACCCCTCCGCATCGTGTAGGTGCGTTCCTGGGCCGCGCCGGTGCCTTCCTCCCGGCTGGTCTGCGCCCCGCCTCCAGATACAGCCAGAACCGGAACCTCAGGCTTTCGGTATTGTTTCATCCGGATTGTGATATACAGGTCGTTTGTGCCGTCCTGTTCCCCCTGGTCAATGCTCTCAATGAGTACCGGAGCATTGACCGGCGTTCCGGATACAATCCACCGTACCACAGTCCCGGCGTCACTCCACCGCTCCAGCTGTTCCAGATAGACATAAGGGTTTGGCACCGTGCCGGGATTGCAGAAGGAATACAGCTGGGCGGGCAGCAGAACCTTGTCCAGAGTGCAGCTGCCCATCATAGCCCCGCCGGGAAGGTTAATTTCCCCGATCTGATCCAGCTGAATGGTTTCCACCCGGTTTGGGTGTTCCCAGGTATAACCTGGCGGGGTCACCGGCAGCACCAGCTCCCGGCCCGTCTTCTCTTCCAGAAAGCTTATGAGGCGCCTCATGACACCACCCCCGCCGCCAAATGCAGCTCGATCTGATCCGCCAGCCGCTGGGCGATTTCATCGGCGCTTACCCCGGCTCCAAAGTTGTTGTCATGGATATCAAAGTAGAGAGAAGACTTCCTCCCCCGATCCTGTTCCCCAGCTTCCCGGGCGGTACTCACCCGTTCGTTCTCGTGCAGGTAGTAAAGGCCATTTCTCGGCACACGATCCAGGCCGAACGCATAGCCCTTTGATCCGTCTGAGTAAAGCTTGTACCCGCCTCTTTGAAGGTTGCCCACAACCACATAGTCATTCTCTGTGGACGTGCCGCCGCGCTGGGGATTGCTCCCGCCAGAGACAGCACCTACACCAGAGCTAAGTCCCTTTGTCCGTTCCTGGCTTAACCCGTAAATTCCGGCAGCTGCTCTTACAGCAGCGGTGTTTTCCCGCAGGGCTTCCAGACTCTCTGCCTGGGCGTCCAAATCTGCCTTATACAAGTCGCTGGCCTCAAACTGCTGTTGGGCCAGGCCATCAGCAGCTTTGAGAATTTCATCGACTTTTAGTCCTGCTGAATCATCCCCTGCATAAAAATCTTCCATGGCCGACTTATACTGCTCACGCAGAGAGGTAAGCCGTGCAGCGGTAGAAGCGTCCCACTC
The DNA here is from genome assembly GCA_944385695.1 of uncultured Oscillospiraceae bacterium. GTDB lineage: Bacteria > Bacillota > Clostridia > Oscillospirales > Oscillospiraceae > Lawsonibacter. Next base: position 4,222 of record CALWYG010000088.1, read on the forward strand.
CTGGGTCAATGTACTTCCTTCCATAACAGCGGAACGTGCATCTCTGGTGTAGGCCTCCCCCAGGTTTTCCATAGCAGCTTTTCCTGCTCCAATGGCATCATAGGCTTCTTTCATAGCCTCTCCCAGAGAACCGCCATAGGCTTCAATCTCCTGGGCCATGGCCTCGCTTCGGGACTGGTTGTAACTTGCACCGCCAGCATTGTAGATCTCCGCCATGGTGTCGCTGAGCGTAGAGGTCCGACCCTCAAAGGTCTTGGACATTTCGTCCATAGCCCCTGCAAAGCGTCCCAAGCCTTCCTCGATAATGTCTACCGCCTGGGTTCCGGAGATGGAACCTTTGGAAATCATGTCATAGACCTGGCCCTGGTCTTTCCCAAGAGCTTCGCCCAGCATACCGATCACATCGATGCCGCGTTCCTGGAACACATTAAGATACTCCAGACTCGCTTTGTTGCTACTCTGCATCCGGCTCATGGCCTGAGACATGGTGGCCATTCCCTGGGCATCTACACCTACGGCGCTGCCTGCGTTTCCAATTCCGGTCATCAGAGCAAGCATTCTGGAAGGGTCGTTTCCAAACCCAGTAGCCAGCGCACGGGACATGGTGGTCAAATCTCCGTATTCCATGGGGGTATCTGCTGCCAATGCACGCAAATCCTCCAAATACTGGGTTCCTGACCCCTTTCCAAGCAGCCGGTTGAATGCGATCTCGTCCAGCTGCCGCTGGGACGCAGTCAGGCTGCCTGCGCTCTGGTTCTGTTGCATGGCCTCTGACTGGGTGTCGTAAACCCCAGTGTAATAGGCCTTGAACGCATCATCCCGGGCCGAAAAGGCTTGCGCTCCGCCGGTCAGCAATCCAATACCGCCGCCGACGGCCGCACCCACGGCAGTACCCACCGGCCCGGCCAGGCTTCCCATGGCAGCACCCTGGACAGCGCCGCCCAAGGCACCACCGAACAGTCCGCCAACCTCGCTGCCAAAAGCAGAACCAACCAAAGTATTGGCCCACTGCCCGGCGGCATCCCCAGCCATGTTTAAAATCCCGGCTTTGCCAAGAGCCGCCAGCACACCAGTGCTTCCGGGCCCTGCCCGGTTCTCCATTCGGGATATTGCGCCCGAGGCATTCTCCATATCCCGGGTAGTCTGGCGCACCTGACGGCTGACCAGATCATACTGCTGGCGGATATTATCCAGGTTTTCTTCTGCCTGCCGCCAATCGGCTTCCGCAGCTTTACGCTCTGCCTCTGTGGCGCTGTCCCCCAGCTCCTCAAAGGCCTTTTTAGTTCGTTTGGCTTCCTGGGTTGCTCCGGACAGATCCATTCGCATTTGAACCCTGGTCGCATTCAGGTGGTCCAGCTCATCCTGGAGGGCGGTAATATCGCTGCGGAAATTGGTCACAGAGTTTTTCATGCCAACGATCGCTTGGGACAGGTTGTCCTTCACACTCATGGCAATGCTGGCGTCCGTGCCCATTTACTCCCCCTCCTCTCTCCGCCGGTTGTCATCCAAAAGCATGGCACAGATCACGGCACGCTCCCCGGGGCTCCGGCGGAAGTACTCCCCGGGGAAAATGCCGAATTTGACCAGAAGCCGCTGGGCAACGGCCAGATCTATGTCATCCGTCAGTTTTTTTCCAGTTCCTCCAGGGCCGCGCCAATGGCCCGGGCCTGCAGCTCATCCTCGCTGAGTTCCCTCTCATCCGGAGACAGTGGCACCACGGCCCCGTAGCCATAACCGTTGAGCTCATCGCACTTGTGCAGGATGGCCCGCACCTCGCCCTCCCGGAAAAGCTTTTTCATAGCCTCGATAGGGGTCGGACAGTTCATCCGGCCCTTGTACCATGCCTTGTCCCGGAACTTGGGTTCCACCGCGCTCTCCATCAGATACTGAAGGTCCGAGTCCTCCATGCCTCTCAGCTTGTTCAGCCGGTCATATGGCAGTTCCCGCACCTTCACGATCAAGTTCAGCCGGGTCACCTTTACCTCTGCCGTCTCCCGCTCCCTCACCGGCAGATCCAGCAAGGAGCGCACCGCGCTTTTACTCTGTTCCATATCGGCTCCTCCTTACAACGTGTCAATGCTGTCCAACATCTCGTAGCGGGTGAAGGTAAAGGGGGCCGTCACCTTTCCAGTGGTGGCCCGCTGCCAGTCGGCAAGGGTCAGATCGGTGAACATGACCCCGTACAGAGCAGCACGCTCCGCCCCGGCAGCGTCCGGGTCGGCCAGCTTGGTGGTGATGGTAAACTCGGGAATTACGCCCTTCTGGATGTCCTTCATTTTGGTAATCAGGCCACTGTCCACTTTGTACAGGGTGAGCGAGCCGCTGCCTTTCCCGCTGAGGGGCTTGTAGCTCTCCATAAACTCCCCGTCCTGATTGATGGTCTCTGTGTTGATCTGCACCTTGGCCTGGCAGGCGTGACATTCAGCCATGCGCTCATCGTCCAGCCATACGCTGCCATAGGTACCGTTGATGACCCGCCGGGCGGAAAAATTCGATCTTGCCATGTCTTATTCCTCCTTATGCTGCCATGCCATAGGACATTGCGTTGAATAGTACCTCGAAGTCCTCCATGGCGTCCACCAGCCGTCCCCGGCACTTAATGAATACCCAGCTTCCCGTCTGGTACTCCAGGATCTGCTGCCGGGTCAGCCCGGCCACTTCCACGCCCTGGCTCTTCAGCCACTGGAGCTGCCGGTCATAGTCTACCTCCACCGAGCTCTCACCGGGCGACAACACACCCTCCCGCTCCAGGTACTGGAAATACTCGCTGATAGCGGTCACCAGCAGCTGCTTGTTGTCGTAGGTATTGGGGAATCTGCCAAGGTAGCTGTTCTCGATGGTAGTGCGCAGGAAGTAGGTAATGAGGTCCATTCCCTCCACGATCTTGATCTTGCACCAGTCCTGGTTCCCGATGGGTGGAATGGTGGTCAGCGAATTGACGCCCCGGGCAATCTTGGCCTGCAGGCCGTCGTGGATCAGGATCAGCTTGCCATTGTTGATGGCTTCAATCTGCTCCTCCGTGGTTCGGGCCGTCACCGCCGTCACCTCGGGCAGTGCCACATTGGTGCAGCTCATGCCCATGGGGATGCCAGCCAGGATACCGGCCATCCGGGCACAGTATTCCGAGGCCGTCACCGAACCGGCGGCGTTCTTCATACCGCTTTCGTCCAGCTCAATAATGCCCATGTCATCGCTGCCGGCAGACTGCCAGGGCTTCACCAGCTTCACCGGGCGGTATAGGGCGCGCTGCGCCTTTACCCACTCCACCAGCTTGGCCATCTCCTCGTCCGTCACATCCTTGGGGCCGGCCAGATAGTCGATGCTGTACTTCTCAATGGCTTTCAGGCCGCCCTCCAGAGCAGTGGTGTCTTCCGTACCAGGGGCGATCACCACCAGGATCACAAGACTGGGGGCACCCCGGTCACTGCCCTCAAAGGCCGTCAGGATATGCTTCTTGTTATCCTCCCCCAGGCCCGTGGGGATCAAGGCCGTGCTGTTCAGCAGATATACGCCCTGGGCGTTGGAATCCCGCACAAACATGGCCACATAGCCCTTCTTGCTCCGGTTGGCCACCTCCGCCGCTGCCTTTTCAAAGGCAATTTTCAGCGTGGGCAGTCCGATTGTCGTTGCCATCACATTCACCTCTCTATGAATTTGCCCGCTCATCTGTTGGAAGAGCGGAGAATCCGTTATTAAGCTCAAAGTCTTCCATCTTGGGTACCGCTGCGCTCACCGGGTCGTTCATGTCCTCCGGGTCGTGATAGCCCGGCTGCTGGTCAAACCAAGAAGCCGTAAACTTTACAAAGGCGCTGCCCAAGTCAGCTCCGTCTCCGTTGGCCTTCATGGTGATATATCGATCTCCCACCTTCAGGGACGGAGCGCCAAAGGCCAGCAGTACAGCCTCCTGGTTCTGTCTCAGCTCCTCCGTGGAACTGATGTCATACTCGTCCGTGGCGCAGAACAGATCCATTTCCGCTTCCATGGTCCACTCCACCATGGAGATGTTAGC
>CALWYG010000089.1 GCA_944385695.1 uncultured Oscillospiraceae bacterium
ACTGGGGGCCTCCATGCGCTATCTGTCCCAGCGGTACTCCATGCCCTTCGCCGAGGCCAAGGGGCTGCTCACCGATATCGGCACCGAGGAGCTGGGCCACATGGAGATGGTGGCGGCTATCGTCCACCAGCTCACCCGGAACCTCACCGCCGATCAGATCAAAGACACTCCGTTCGCCGCCTACTTTGTGGACCACACCACCGGAATTTACCCCACCGCCGCCTCTGGCTTCCCCTGGAGCGCCGACGGCATGCAGTCCACCGGCGACGTCATTGCCGACCTCACGGAGGACATGGCCGCGGAGCAAAAGGCCAGAGTCACTTATGACAACATCCTGCGCCTGAGCGACGACCCCGACGTGAACAACGCCATCCGTTTCCTCCGGGAGCGGGAGATTGTCCACTTCCAGCGTTTCGGCGAGTGCCTGCGGCTTTGCAAAGAGAAGATGGACGCCAAGAACATCTATCTCACCAACCCCGCCTTTGACAAAATCCAGCCCAGATCCTCCACCAAGGCATAAAATGAGGGCCGCCCAAAAGGGCGGCCCCAGTTTTCTCTCAGGAGAAGTCTTCCTCCCGGTCCTCATCCTGCCGGCGAAGCACAAAGGAAATGAATTTGCCCATCACGGCCACATAGGTAACGGCAAACACTGCCCCTGCCGTCCAGGCCGCTGCCTTCTTCCGCTTTTTGGGTACCTGAAGGCCGATGAGCACACCAAGCGATCCCAGGCAGAACTTGATCAGCGCCAGGTCCTTCCAGGTACACTCCTGCAAATAACCGTCCGCCCAGCCAATAAGCTTTCTCATAAAACCCCTCCGTTCCTATTATCCGCAAGTAAAACTACTTTACTGAAACCGATTGGAAAATCCACACCGCCGGCACAGCTCCTCCCGGGCCTGCCCCTGGGAAAAGCCCTCATAAATAGCTTTGGCCCGGGGGCTGTCCAGAATCTCTCCCAGCTCCTGGTGGTAGAGGTTCCCCAGGGGCACATCCCCCTCATGGTCCAGACAGCAGGGTACCACCGTTCCGTCCCACAAAACCCCTACCTGGTCCCGCAGGCCGTAGCAAAACCGCCTTCCTCCCTCCTCGGGTGCGGAAAGATCAGGCCAGTTGAACTTCTCTCCCCACTCCAGAAAGACGTTGGGCGCCAGAGTGGTACCTCGCCGTCCTTCGTTCCATGGGCGTGGAAATGCCCCCTCAATCATAGCAAGTATTGTTCCATTACAGCTGTTGGCTCCCAGCGTATGTTCTCCATCCAGGTTCCAAAGCCGCAGGGCACAGCGCTTCCCCGTCTCACTGGCCGCCCGGGCAAAGGACAGGCAGCCTTCCAGATAGTCCTCCAGACTTCCGGCCCCCTCGTTTCCTTCAAAGGAGTGCACAGAAATGCTCACCTTCTCCACCGCGGGGCTCTGGAGGAGCACCTCCCCAACCCTTGGCAGGAGGGTCCCGTTGGTGGTAATCATCACCCGAAAGTCCAGCTCCCCGCAGATCTCCAGCAATTCTCCCAGCTGGGGGTGCACAAGCGGCTCTCCCATAAGATGGAGGTAGAGGTACTGGGTGTGCGGCCGCAGGCGGGCAGCCAGGGTACGAAAGTTTTCCAGGGAGAGGAACCCTCTTTCCCGCCGGGTTCCGGGACAGAAATCGCAGGCGAGATTGCACACATTGGTAATCTCCAGATAGGCTTTTTTCAGCTGACGCACGCCGGTTTCCTCCTGTTGTTCTCTGGTTCTATTATACGGCGGCGCAATGTCTCTGTCAACGAACTCACATCCGCACGCCAAGAATATGAATGAGCCGGATAGACTCATAAGGATATGAGCTAAGGGGACGAAAATCACTGTCCTCGCTGTGGGCGGCCACCAGGATCTCCTCCGGGGTACTTCCCAGCACTGCCACCACCACGGGTGTATGGGTGAAGGAAGCGCCCGGAGCAAAACGCAGCTGCACAAAATCTCCCGGCTCCACCTGCGCCAGAGGGGCCTGGACGGCAAAGGGCCCCTGGGAGAGCGCGGTCCGGGTCAAGAAATTATAAAAGTAGGGCACCCCCGTCCAGGCGGGGGCCCGGTCCTGGAGACTTCGATAGTACCAGCCGTAAGTGGGAGTGAAGTTCATCACCCCTGCCCCCGCATAGAGGCACTGAGAGGCAAAGCTGGTGCAGTCCCCTCCGATCCCGTCGAAATTATAATAGGCTGGATTGCGTCCGTGGGCCCACTGATGGGCATAATTTACGGCGGCGGCACGGTCATAGGGCCTGATATCGGGCATGGTTCTCTCCCCTTTCCTGCCAGCCTATGCACCAAGGGAACAAAGGGATATAAAAAAGGAGCGCCGAAGCGCTCCTTTGGGATTTGAGATAGACGGTTTGCTTACGCCTTGCCGTCGCAGCCCAGAACGTAGACCAGCTTGTGCTTGACCAGTTCCTTGATGGCGGCACGGGCGGGCTTGAGGTACTCGCGGGGGTCGAACTTGTCGGGGTGCTCGGTGAAGAACTGACGGATGGTGCCGGTCATGGCCAGACGCAGATCGGAGTCGATGTTGATCTTACACACAGCGCCACGGGCAGCCTGACGCAGCTGCTCCTCGGGGATACCCACAGCGTCGGGCATCTTGCCGCCGTTCTCGTTGATCATCTTCACAAACTCCTGAGGCACGGAAGAAGAGCCATGGAGCACGATGGGGAAGCCGGGCAGACGCTTGACGACCTCGTCCAGGATGTCGAAGCGCAGGGGCGGGGGAACCAGCTCGCCCTTCTCATTGCGGGTGCACTGAGCGGCGGTGAACTTGTAAGCGCCGTGGC
>CALWYG010000090.1 GCA_944385695.1 uncultured Oscillospiraceae bacterium
CCTGCCGCTGCCCCCGCCGCCCCCGCGGCTGTGGCCGCCGGTGAGACCGCGGTAAAGAGCCCCATGCCCGGCAACATCTTTAAGGTGGAGTGCTCCGTGGGCCAGGCCGTGAAGGCCGGCGACGTGCTGGTGGTGCTGGAGGCCATGAAGATGGAGATCGAGGTCTCCGCTCCTGTGGACGGCACCGTGAAGGCCGTGTCCGCCGTGGTGGGCACCGCCGTGAATACCGATGACCTGCTGGTTACCATCGGTTGAGAGGAGGGGTGAAGTATGAGTTTCTTTACTGAAGTTTTGTCTGCTATTTTCGGAGGCTCCGGCTTTGCCTACCTCCCCCAGGACTGGCGTCAGGTTATTATGATCGCTGTGGCCTGCCTGCTGCTGTATCTGGGTATCGGCAAGGGCTTTGAGCCTCTGCTGCTGGTCCCCATTGCCTTTGGTATGCTGCTGGCCAACCTGCCTCTGACCGGCCTGTTCAACGAGCCTGTCTATGATGCGGCTACCCATAGTGGTTCCGTTGGCTTTATGTGGGTTCTCTATCAGGGTGTTCAGTACGCCATCTATCCGTCCATTATCTTTATGGGCATTGGCGCTATGACTGACTTTGGTCCTCTGCTGGCCAACCCCATGTCCCTGCTGCTGGGCGCTGCTGCTCAGCTGGGTATCTTCACCGCCTTCCTGGTGGCTCTGGTCCTTGGCTTCCAGCCCTGTGAGGCTGCCGCCATCGGCGTCATCGGCGGCGCTGACGGCCCCACTGCCATTCTGACAGCTTCTAAATTGGCCACAAAGCTCTTGCCGGCCATTGCCATTGCAGCCTATTCGTACATGGCTCTGATCCCCCTGATCCAGCCTCCCATTATGAAGCTGCTGACCACCAAGGAGGCCCGGAAGGTAAAGATGAGCCAGCTGCGTGCGGTTTCCAAGACGGAGAAGATCATCTTCCCCATCGCCGTGACCATCTTTGTTATCCTGCTGATCCCCGACACCGCTCCCCTGATCGGTATGCTCATGCTGGGCAACCTGTTCCGTGAGAGCGGCGTCACCGAGCGTCTCAGCGATACCGCTCAGAACGCCCTGATCAACATCGTCACCATTCCCCTGGGCCTGTCCGTGGGCTTTAAGGCCACCTACGACAGCTTCCTGACTTGGGAGACCATGAAGATCGTGTTCCTGGGTCTGTTTGCCTTCATGCTGTCCACTGCCGGCGGTATCATCTTCGGCAACGTGATGTATGTCCTGACCAAGGGCAAGGTGAACCCCCTCATCGGCTCCGCCGGTGTGTCCGCGGTTCCCATGGCCGCCCGCGTGTCCCAGGTGGTGGGCCAGAAGGAGAACCCCGCCAACTTCCTGCTCATGCACGCCATGGGCCCCAATGTGGCCGGCGTGATCGGTTCCGCTGTTGCAGCTGGATTCCTGATCAAGGTCTTCGGCGGCTGATTTACACGAGTTTTCTTTGGAGATCCTTTGGCTTTGCCAAAGGATCTCCAATTTTTTATTGAAAAGCGGGGGGAATAAGCTGAAAACCTGAGAAATATGACAAAATTATCGACAATGAAAAATTTCCAAAAAAATTCAAAAAAACTCTTGCCTTTTCAAAATATCTATGCTATACTAGCGTAGCTGTCAGGGGGAAACGCCCCACACAGTATGCGGCTGTAGCTCAGTTGGATAGAGTGACTGGCTACGAACCAGTAGGTCGGGGGTTCGAATCCCTTCAGCCGTACCAGCTCGTCGTAAGCGTGAAACGCTTGCGACGAGCTTTTTTTAAGCCTGTGGAAAATGTGTGGTCCCGCAGGTATTGGGAGGGAGCGTATATGAAAGAACGAGAACAGTGGGTCAGTAAGTTGGGCTTTATTCTTGCCACCGCCGGTTCTGCCATCGGCTTGGGGAATATCTGGAAATTTCCCGGGAAAGTGGGAGCCTACGGGGGCGGAGCCTTTATTCTTTGCTATGTACTGATCGTGGTGTTGATTGGCTTTCCGGTGATGTTGGCGGAGCTTTCTATTGGCCGGAGTACGCAGAAAAACGCCGTAGGCGCCTTTCGTGCCTTGAATCGTAAGTGGGCCTTTGTGGGCTGGATCGGCCAAATTGCTCTGTTTGTGATTATGTCCTACTACTGCATTGTAGGCGGCTGGGTATTGAAGTATATTGTAGCCTATGGAACGGACCAGAGTTTTGGAACGATACCGTATCAGGATTACTTTGTGAACTTCATTTCTCAGCCTGTGGAACCGCTCATCTGGGGCCTTGTCTTTCTGGGGATCTGTGTTTTTATCATTGGAAAGGGCGTGGCCAAGGGAATCGAGCAGGTCAGCAAGTTTTTGATGCCGGTGCTGTTCCTGCTGCTGATCGCCTGCGTAGTCCGTGCGGTGACGCTGCCGGGGGCAGGGGAGGGGATTGCCTTCATGCTGCGGGTGGACCCGTCTCAAATTACCCGGGATACCTTGGTAGGGGCCTTAGGACAGGCTTTCTTCTCTTTGTCTGTGGGCATGGGCATTATCCTGACCTATGGTTCCTATGTACCGAAGAAGGAGAACCTCATCTCCAGTGCCGCAGTCATCTGCGCCCTGGATACTCTGGTTGCCATTCTGGCGGCCTTTGCCATTATTCCCATGGTCTTTGTCACCCTGGGAGCAGAGGGCCTGGGAATGGGAGGCGGCTTTGCCTTTATGGCCCTGCCCGCCGTCTTTGAGGGCATTCCCGGAGGACGTGTTCTGGGCGCTGTGTTTTTCCTGCTGCTGTTCCTGGCTGCCCTCACCAGTGCCCTGAGCATTCTGGAGACCTGTGTGGCCTTTATGACCGAGGAGTGGCACCTGACCCGCGGAAAGGCTATGGCCATATTCGCGATCCCCATGTCGCTGTTCAGCGTAGGGTATTCTCTGTCTCAGGACAGCAGCCGGGGTATTAATCTGCCCTGGTTTGACTTGACCAACGGTATCCAGATGGTGCCCATGAATACCGTGATGGAGCGTTTTACCGATAACCTGATGATTCCTCTGGGAGCCTTCTTCATGTGTATCTTTACCGGTTGGATTCTGGGAACCAGGCGGGCAGAGGAGGAGATTACCTCCCATGGCCTGTATGCCTTCCCCATCCGCAGAACATGGGCAGGGATCATCCGCTTTGTTGCGCCAGCTGTGATCCTGGTGATTCTTTACTTTACATTCCTGCAGGGTCAGACCCTGTCTTAATCTCCCAGTTTCAGCGGGAGCCATGTGTCACATCCTCCGCCGGCCGCCATATAATGGAGTAGCCGGAGACGGTCAGTCTAAAAGGGAGGGGAGGCGTTTTCATGGGTATCGTAGTGGTCCGTTCCCCCCGGTGCCTGCGGGGGCTGCTGCGGAGAATCTTTGGAATGAAGTGACAAAAGAGGACAAAGGGGACATATCCCAGGGGGCTCTCTCATATAGTGTCACAAACCCGGAATGACACCATGACAAAAGGGAGAGGACACCATGGAACTGGAATTTGAGCGAGACACCATCGTCAGCTATGACACAGTGGCCCAGGTCACTTTGTGCCAGGAAGAAACTCTGGAGAGTATTGTACCCGATGCCTGTCCGGACATCCTGCGGATTGTTGATGTGTGCGGCCAGGCCACCTTGAGCGGCAAACAGGCCCGGGAGGGGCTGGCCCAAGTCACCGGAATGGTCCGGGCGGTCATCCTGTATCAGCCGGAGGGAGCGTCGGGCCTTCGGCGTATGGAGGTTGGCCTGCCGTTCACCTGTCAGGCTGAGGCGCCGGGTTTGACCGAGCGCGGGACCGTGCTGGCCAGCCCCCGCCTGCGCTGTGCCGAGGCCCGGGCGCTGAATCCCAGAAAGGTGCTGCTGCGGGTGGACCTTGCGGTGGATATCACCGCCTGCCAGCCAACGGAGCGGAGCATCTGCTGCGGTGTAGCCAATTCCCAGGAGGGTTCGGTTTGCCAGCGCCAGTTCCAGGGAGAGCATTATCAACTCTGCTCCGTTCAGGAAAAGCCCTTTACATTTTCAGACCAGATTCGGCTTCCCTCCAACGCAGGGGAGCCGCCTCAGGTATTGGCAATTCGGGTGGAGCCGGTATGCAGCGAGAGCAAGCTGATCGGCAGCAAGCTGATTTTCAAGGGAGCGGTGGAGGTCTACCTTCTGCTTCAGGAGCCGGGAGGAACCCTGACCACCAGCCATGAATCCATGCCCTTTTCCCAGATCATGGAGGCGGCGGGAGCTGCCGAGGAGGGAGACTGCCAGGCTGAGGTGGAGGTCACTGGATTTCAGTGGGAAGCTGAGGCGGGAGATGGGCGTGAGCTGGAGCTGACTTTGGAACTGCTGGCCCAGGCCCAGGTCCGGGGAAGGCGCAGCCTGACCCTTCTGCAGGATCTCTACAGCACCGCCTTTCAGATGGAGACCGAGAGCCAGCTCCAGCCGCTGTGCCGGTTGTGGGAGCAGTCTGTGCGCCCCCAGGCGGTTCGGGAATTACTGGAGACGGGAGAGATGGTACGCTCGGTGGTGGATGCCCGCCTGACCCTGGGAAAGGTGGAGCAGAGCCGGGAGGGAGATGAGCTGGTTCTTACCACCGAGGCATGGCTGAGTGTGCTGTACCTGGATGAAAATGAGCTCCCTCAGTGCGTCCGGCGGTCGATTCCGGTGTCCTGTCGGCTGGACTGTCCGGAAAATGCCCGGTGTATCTGCCGCTGTTCCTGCCCAGGGGAGGTGTTTGCTGCCCCTGCAGCCGGGGGAGTGGAGGTACGCTTCACGGTGGAGTTCTCCTGCCTGACTACGGTCAGCGATGCAGTGCCCACAGTGACGAATGCCCGCTTTGGAGAGGCCCGAAGCTGGGAGGGAGGCGAGCGTCCGTCCGTGGTTCTTCGCCTGGCTGCGCCGGGAGAGGGACTTTGGGATATTGCCAAAGCCTACGGCACCACCACAGAGCAGATTCTCCAGGCGAACGAGCTGGAGGAAGAGGACCTGCCGCTGGGCAGAATGCTTCTGATTCCCAGCACGCGATAAACATATTTGAGACCGCCCAAGCAGGGCGGTCTTTTTCATGCGCGGGGCAATTTCCAACGGCCTGTCATATTCCACGGCTTATCCCAATAGAATGTAGGGAAACAACCGGCTTGGGCGGCCGAAGGAGGAGTTGCAAGTGGAAGATCGCAAAATCTATGAGGATATTGCCCTGCGTACAGAAGGCGATATCTACATCGGCGTCGTGGGGCCGGTCCGAACGGGAAAATCCACCTTTATCAAACGCTTTATGGAGACACTGGTCATTCCCAACATCGAGAATGTCTACCGCCGGGAGCGGGCCAGAGATGAACTGCCTCAAAGCGGTTCGGGCCGTACCATTATGACGGCGGAGCCCAAATTTGTTCCAGAGGATGCGGTGGCAGTGACGGTAGACGGAGGCGCAGCCTTCCAGATGCGCATGATTGACTGTGTGGGATATCTGGTCCCCGGAGCCGTAGGGCAGTTGGAGGGGGAGCAGGAGCGTATGGTCACCACACCATGGTTTGACCATGAGATCCCCATGACGGAGGCGGCGGAAATCGGGACCAGAAAGGTAATTTCCGAACATTCCACCATCGGGATCGTAGTGACCACCGACGGCACCATTACCGACATTCCCCGGGAGGACTATTTGGAGGCAGAGGAGCGGGTGATCTCGGAGCTGAAGGAGCTGGGCAAGCCCTTTGTGGTAGTGCTCAATTCCGCCTATCCGGATTCTGACCGAGCTCGGGCCATTCGTGCGGACATTGCCCAGCGCCATGATGTGACTTGTGTAGCAGTCAATTGTCTGGAACTGAGCCAGGAGGAGATCAACGCCATTCTGAAGAATGTGCTCTATGAGTTCCCGGTGAAGGAACTGGATTTGTTCCTGCCGCCCTGGGTCGATGCACTGCCTCAGGAGCACCCCATCAAGGCGGCGCTCTATGCCGCCATTCGGGAGGGGACGGAAAATCTGCGCCGGATCCGGGACGTGGAAAACGCAGTGAGTTCCTTCCAAAACTGTGAGGTTGTCAGCGATGCGCGGATCTCTTCCATTGACTTGGGAACCGGAGTGTCCGTTGCCGCCATGGAGCTGCCCCGGGCACTGTTCTATCACACCCTGTCTCAACAGTCTGGCTTCCAGATTGGAGATGACGGAGATCTGATGGCCCTACTGACTGAGCTGGCAGGGGTGAAACGCTCCTATGATAAGGTGGCCGATGCACTCAAGGAGGTTGAAGAGACGGGATATGGCATTGTGGTGCCTCCCATCGACTCCCTGGTGCTGGAGGAACCGGAAATCATGAAGCAGGGAGGCCGATATGGAGTTCGCTTGAAGGCAAGCGCCCCCTCTATTCACATTAAGCGAATCAAACAGAAGTATAGAAGTGGTAAGCAGACAGAACGGAAGACGGATTTCGGTGAGAATATATGTGCTGCCGTAAAAAAGCCAGTGCGGGAAATGGATTCCCACACTGGCTTTTGTT
>CALWYG010000091.1 GCA_944385695.1 uncultured Oscillospiraceae bacterium
AAAACGGCGCCTCCGGCGTGGTGGCGGTGCCGGTGGAGGATGAAAGCGGCTATGAGGCGGCCTTTGAGCTGCTCTCCGGCATGGAAGATCTGGCCCTGATCCTCTGTGACAGCACCCAGGAGAGCGTGCATCAGAAGCTGAAGGAGAGCGTCATGTCCGCCTCCCAGCTTCGCCGGGAGAGACTGGGTGTGGTGGCCGGGGAGAGCGGCGAGAGCGTGGAGGAGCTGACCGCCCGGGCCAAGAATCTGAACTGTGAGCGGATGATTCTGGTGGCCCCCGGCTGTGTGGACCAGGAGGGGGAGAGTCTGACGGGCCTCTCCCTGGCCGCGGCGGTGGCAGGGGCCATCGCCGGAGAGACCGACCCTGCCATTCCCCTGGGAGGCGCGCAGCTGTTGGGACTCTATGGCCTGTCCCAGCGGTATGAGGACAATGAGCTGGATCTGCTGATTTTGGGCGGGGTCACCCCCGTGGAAAGCATGGGCGGTACGGTGAGCGTGGTACGGGGCGTGACCACCCGCACCACCACCGGAGAGAGCTCTGACAGCACCTGGCGGGATCTGACCACCATCCGGGTGGTGGACGATGTGATTCCCGGACTGCGTGCCGCCCTGCGCAGCAAGTTCCGCCGGGCCAAAAATACCCAGCAGAGCCGGGGCGCCATCCGCTCCCAGGTGGTGCTGGAGCTGGAAAACAAGCTCAGCCGGGAGATTATTACCGGGTATGAGAATGTGGCGGTCAGCGCCGACCCGGAGGATGCCACCCGGTGCCTGGTGGAGTTCTCCTTCACCGTGGCCCACGGCCTCAACCAGATCTGGCTGACGGCTCACATTACGGTATAAGCAGGGGAAAGGAGGCGGTAACGTATGAGCATTGCAGTATTTCCCACCAGCAGCCACATCTATCTGGAGGCTGACGGAGTGCGCCTGGCGGTGGTGCAGAGCTACACCGCCAAGACCACAAAGAGCAGCATTGCCGTGGAGGCCTTCGGTGAGTCAGAGCCGGTGGCCACCGTTCCTGGTCAGGCCTCCCATGTGGTGGAGCTGACCCGGCTGTACGCCACCGATGAGGCCATTCGGGACGGAGTGGATTTTCATTCCCTGGACGGCTTCTCCCTGGTGATCTGCAAGCCCGACCGGAAGATCATCTATTCCGACTGCCAGTGGAGCTCCATTCAGGAAAACGCCACCATTGGCAGTATGGTGCTGGAGAAGGTCACCCTGGTGGCCTCACGGCGCATTGAGACGGAGGTGTAAGAGATGGCCTGGTCCATTTTGGCCGGCCGGGACCGGCTGAGCCTGGGAAACGGCATGGATCTGCGCCTTCTCTCCGCCCTGGAGGTGCTTCAGGCCCGACGGGAGGCCGGAGAGCTGGCCCAGGAGGCGGGAGAAAGAGCCCTTTGCTCCAACGCCTGCCTTCTGGCCAGAGCCTTGGAGCAGAGCGAGGATCATACCCCTGTCTTTCCGGATGGCCGCGGGGTGCTGGCGGGGCTGACGGCGGAGGAAATTGCCGCCCTGGCCCGGAGATGGAGCGCCTTCAGCCGGGAGGCCAATCCCGGGCCCAACCTGGGGGAGGAGGAGCTGGAGAAGCTAAAAAAAAACTCCGGGATGACCCGGGAGAACGGCTCCGATGGCGGGTGCTAAAGGCATTTCATGCCCTGCCCACGGAGGCGCGGGCCCGGGAAATGAAGGACCGGGACTATCTCTGGTGCCTGGCCAATGAGGTGCTGGATGGAGAGGAACGGCTGGAGCGGCTGTGTCCCGCCTGCCGTTCCAGAGCTCTGGAGGAGCACTGCCCGGTGTGCGGCCAGCCCGGAGAGAAGGCTGGCGAGGGCATGGAAAACCCCTCCTTTGACCGGGAGCGGTTTGAACAGCTGAAAGGAGGGAGCGGTACGTGACAGATTATCTGGAACAGCCGGAGGAGCAGGAGAACGCCCTGCTGGAGCAGGCAAAACGCCTGGGACAGGCCCTGTCTGCCTTCATAGTCCGGGAGAATGAAAGGGAAGAACCATTGGCCCATTTCGGAGACGGAGAAAAGTACTGGGAGAGCCAGGCCTTGGAGAACGATAACCTGGATGAGGCTGCACCGGTTGCGGAGACGAAAAAGGGCGAAACTACCCCCTTCCCCTCCCAAATGGAGGGGCAAAAGGAACTGGAACTGCCGCTGCTGGAGCAATTGAAACAATCAGACCGGGTCTTGGAGTGGACAGGAGAACCTGTCGAAGCCGGGGCGGAGGAGCACTCCATCCGGCCGGATGAAAAGCCGATCCGACGGAGCCAGGCGGAACCCTGGGCAGCCGGGCGGCCTTCCCGTCCTGAGCCCCTCCTGCCCCAGGCAGGGCGAGGGGACTATTTCCGTTCCGGAGGGCGGGAGCCCCTGCAGTCCAACGGGGATTTGACCTGGGCGGAGCAGACTGACCGGGCCTTCCGCCGGGACAGCCGCCGGTATGACGGCGGATTTTATCTCTATTGAAAGGAGGCGTGCCCATGGACCTGTCACCTATGCGGTACAAGGGATATACCTGGCCCCACAACCCCAGGGTGTACTCCATCGACTATGAGCGGAAAATGGCGGTACACAAGACACCGTTTGGCCTGTTTCGCCTTCAGGACCTGGGAAGGACCAACCGGATTATGGAGGGCGAGGGGGAGTTTGTGGGAGAGGACGCCTACGCACAGTTCGGTCAGCTGGCCAATGTGTTTTATGACGCGGGACCGGGGCTGCTGATCCATCCCCTTTGGCAGGCGGCCAACGCCTATTTTGTCTCCCTGCGCCTGGAGCAGGAGCCTAGACCCGACTATGTGCGCTACTCCTTCTCCTTTTGGGAGGATGACAGCTGGTATACCGGACTTGCCGTTCAGGACACGGCCTCCGGCCAGACCGGTGGTATTCAGGGAGAAACAGAGTCAGGAGATGCGGCCTATCACCGGGTGGTGAAGGGGGATACTTTGTGGGAACTGGCCAGCCGGTACGGCCTGTCCCTGGCAGAACTCATCGCCCTCAATCCCCAGATTAAAAATCCCAACCTGATTCGGGTGGGAGAGGAGGTGCGGGTGCGTTGACCGGCTATATGACAGATGCTCAGGGAGTGCGCTGGATGCTGCCCAATCTGATGGCCTGGAGGCTGGATTATACCGCAGGAGTTCCCTGCGACAGCTTTTGGCTGCGCTGTACCTGGGACGAAGAGAACACCACCCGGCCCGGAGACTGGGTGCGCTTTGAGGCTTTCCACGAGGGAGAACAGGTCTTTTGCGGGGTGGTGGACGAGTGTGAGGTGTCCCTGTCTGCCCAGGGACGGCTGCTGGAGGTGTCCGGCCGGGGGATGGCTGCCCTGCTGCTGGACAACGAGGCCCTGGGACAGGACTATATCTCCGCCACCCAGGCGGATATTCTCCGGGACCATGTGACTCCCTATGGAATCAAAACGGCACCGGGGGCAAATTTGCCCCCGGTAGCCCGGTTTTCCGTGGCTACCGGAAGCAGCGAGTGGTCGGTGGTCTATGAGTTTGCCCGGTACTATGGGGGCGTGGCCCCCCGGTTTGACCGGCTGGGGCGGCTGGTGCTCACCGGCTGGTCGGATGACCGGGAACGGCTGGTGGGCGACGGCGCCCCCATCACCGCCCTGAACTGGCGGGAGAGACGGTATGGAGTGCTGTCCCAGGTACTGGTCCGGGACCGGTGGAGCGGCCAGGTGGAGACGGTAAACAATTCGGAGTTTCTTGCCCAGGGCGGCCGGGCCAGGCGGGTAATCACTATGCCGGAACGCAGCAGTTATCAGGCCATGCGTTACTCCGGACAGTTTCAGATGGATAAATCCGCTTCCCAGCTGCGCAGGCTGGAGCTCACCGTCGCCCAGCCATTCTGCGCCTGGCCGGGGGATCTGGTACGGGTGCAGCGCAGCCTCTGGGACTTCAACGGGCTCTACCGAGCCGAACAGGTAAGTGTAGGTATGGATGAAGGGGGCTGCTGGAGCCGTTTGGAGCTGGCAGACCCGGATTTTACGGTGTGAGGTGAAGAGGTATGTGGACATCGGAGCAGAGAGGCAAGCAGCCGGTGCGGGAGGCTGCCGCAGAGCTGGGCACCGTCACCCTGGGGGGCGACCCGGCAGGCGTCAACATGGGCGGCGAGCGGCGCTGGCTGCCTGTTTTTACGCCGGGGGGCTACAGCTGGCGGCCTACGGTAGGGGACAAGGTCCTGGTACTGAAGACGGGCGGCCAGGGAGAAAACCCCTGCGTTCTGGGCACGCAGCAGCAGATGGACGAGCTGGGGCCCGGAGAAGTAAAGCTGAACGGAGTGGACTGCTCCCTGCGCCTGGGGACCGAGCAGCTGGAACTGGAGGGCCGGGTCATCATTAACGGACGGACCCTGGAGGACATCATCACCCAAATTGTGCTGGAAATTGTGGGATAAGGGGGTGCGGCATGGAGCGTGTGTTAAAAAACGGGGACTATCTCCCAGATGGAGCCGGCAGCCTGCTGAGCGTCAGCGGTGGAGAGGAGGCTTTGGCCCGGGCGCTGTTTCGCCTTACCGCCCGGCGGGGGGCGTTCCCCTTTCTGCCTGGGCTGGGCAGCAGGCTTTATGAGCTCAGCCGGGAAAAACCTTCTGCCAGACAGGCCCTGGCCGAACAGTATGTGGCTGAGGCACTGGGAGAGGAGGATGTGAGCGTACAGTCGGTGGAGCTTCAGCAGCAAGGAGAGGGCGGAGTGCTGAACGTGAAGCTCCTGTGGCGGGGAGAAACCCTCACCGGCCAGGTGGCCCTGTAACGGGAGGAGAGAGATTGTGAAGACCATTGAGGAAATTTATCGGGAGCTGCTGGGTAGTTTTGGAGCATACGCCGGTCTGGAGCCCAAGGAGGGGACGGATCTGTCGGCCCGGATGTACGCCCTGGCTGCCCAGATCTATTCCCTGTACATCCAGGCCGACTGGGTCATACGGCAGGCGTTTCCCCACAGTGCAGAGGGAGAATATCTGGATTATCACGCCCAGCTGCGCAGTCTGGAGCGCAAGGCTCCGGTGGCCGCCCAGGGAACCGTGCGGTTTTCCGCTGGGGAAGCCTCGGAATCAGACCGGGAGATTCCCCAGGGAACGGTGTGTATGACCGTGGGACTCATTCGCTTTGCGACCACCAAACCCGCGACCTTACCTGCCGGGGAACTGGCGGTGGAGGTTCCGGTCCGGGCCCTGGAGGCCGGTGCGGCGGGCAATGTGGCCGCTGGGGCCATTGTATCCATGGCGGTGGCGCCTATGGGCATTTCCGCCTGCACCAATCCTCAGCCCTGTACCGGCGGGGCGGACGGAGAGACAGACGAGGCTCTGCGGGAGCGGGTGCTGGATACCTTCCGCCGCCTGCCCAACGGGGCCAACGCCGCTTTTTATGAGCAGGGGGCCCTGTCCTTTGACCAGGTGGCCGCGGCGGTGGCCATCCCCAGACCCCGTGGAGTGGGATCGGTGGATGTGGTGGCCACTACGCTGGCGGGAGTGCCGGACGAGGAGCTGCTGGAACAGCTTCAGGAATATTTTGAGCAGCGGCGGGAGATTGCGGTGGATGTCCAGGTGCGCGCCCCCCAGGTGAAGCAGGTGGATGTGTCCGTCCAGGTGACCGCCAAGGGAGGCTGGGACAGCCAGCAGGTGAAAAACCAGGTGGAACAGGTCCTGCGCAGCTGGTTTGACGGAAAACTACTGGGTCAGGACATTCTGCTGGCCCAGCTGGGTAATCTTGTATATAATTGCGATGGAGTGGAAAATTATGCGATTCTAGCTCCAGACGCCGATCTGACGGTAGAGGCGGATGTGCTGCCCACCCTGGGAGAACTGCGTGTGGAGGGGATGACATGAGCCACGCCGCTTATTTGCGGGAGCTGCTGCGTCCCCTGGGGGTCTATGATCTGAGCGCCCCCTTCAACGGAGGGGAGCTGGATGCCCAGGGGGAGGCCCTGGATCAGTGCATGGAATACCTGGAGGAGATTCAGCGGGAGAGTTCCCTGGTGACAGCCCGGGACTGGGGACTGGAAAACATTGCCCGGCTTCTGGTGCGCCGGCCGGTGGCCTCGCAGCCGCAGGCGCTGGGGGCCGCGCTGGCCGCCCTGCTGCGCATTGGCGGAGACAGCTTTACCCTGGAGGCCATCAACGACACCATCTCCGGATGCGGAGTGCCTGCCCTGGTGAAAGAGCTGGGCGTGGGGCAGGTTGCCGTTTTCTTCCCGGGCATTGCCGGAGAGCCCCCTGGCTTTCAGGAGCTGAAGGTGATCATCGAGGACATCCTGCCCGCCCATCTGGGGATTGTATATAAATTCTGGTTTATTACCTGGGAGGAGCTGGAGGAAAAATTTCCCACCTGGCAGTCCATTGAGGGACTGGAGCTCAGCTGGACGGATCTGGAGACCAGTGTGGACTGAAAAGGACGAACGAAGGGCTGCGGCATTTGCCGCGGCCCTTCGTTCGTTAGAGGGTGACAGAGGAGAAAGGCAAAGGTCGATTACGACCAAAGCCCGATGTTAAAAGCGATCATGGCGGCGTTGAAAAAGTCGATGAACAGACTGCCCACCATGGGAATGGCGAAGTAGGCCACGGGAGAGGGACCGTATTTCTTGGTGACCACCTGCATGTTGGCCATGGCGTTGGAGGTGGCACCCATACCGAAGCCGATAAAACCGGCGGTCATCACCGCGGCATCGTAGTCTCGGCCCATAAGGCGGAAAACCACAAAATAGGCGAACAGGAACATAAGAAGTACCTGGGCGGCAAGGGTAACCATCATGGGCAGGGCCAGGTCCACCAGCTGCCACAGCTTCAGCCCGGACAGGGCCATGGCCAGGAAGATAGACAGGCACATATTGCCTATGGTATCCACTTCTTCCGCTGGAAAGCTGGTGTGAAGGACCAGGTCCATAATATTGCGCACGGCCACGGCGGTGATCATGGCACCAATATAGCCGGGGAAGCTGAAACCACATAGGGCGGTGAGCCAGGTGCTCACCTGGTTGCCTACCCCCATGGCCAACATGATGACCATAAAGCCGGTGATGAACCGGGGGCTGCTAGTGGAAAAAATCTCGTCCTCATTGGCGACATCGCTGGAAAACTCCACCGAGGCGGGCTGGGCGGTGCTCCGTGAGAGGGTGCACTGCAGAGCGTGCTTGTTGATGAGCAGACGGGCGGTGGGACCTCCCATCAAAGAGCCGCACACCAGGCCGAACGTGGCTGCAGCGATGCTGACTACCTTGGCGCCAGCGGCGCCGGATGCCTCCAAATCGGGGCCGATACCTGCAGCAGTGCCCGGGCCGCCAATGAGGGCGATGGAACCGCAACCAATGCCGTAGAGGGGGTTTTCTCCCAGCAGGGACATCAGACCACCGCCCAGGCCGTTTTGCAGTACGATCATCACAATGCCCAGCAGCAACAGAAGAATGACGGATTTTCCACCCTTGACCAGGGCAGGTAGGCTAACCGTAAATCCGACGGTAGTGAAGAACATGGTCATAAACACCGTCTCCAGTGTGTTGTCAAAAGTGATCATAGCTATTCCGGAGGCGTAGAAAATGGTATTGGTCAGGGCAAAACAGAGGCCGCCCACAAGGGGAGCGGGAATACAAAAGCGGTTGAACAGAGCGATTTTTGCGGTGAGGAAGTTGCCGATCCAAAACATAGCTGCGCCCAATGCCACAGCGTGGTACATATTCAGCGTGATCTCATGCATAGCCGTGCTACCTTCTTCCCTTCAAATTTGGTGTCCTCCAGCATTTCCGGAGACCGGAAGGACCCGCATCCGCTCGAGCTGTGGGAGTAGCATAGCATAGGAAAAAATAAGCGGGAAGAAAAAGTGCATAAAGAGAAGAAGAAAAAATGTAAAATATCTGTTAATGTGACAAAAAACATCAAAAAGAATCAAAAACCTACAAGGAAAAATACAAAGAAAAATGCTGCTGGGCTCCCTGAAGCAGGGGGCCCGGCAGCAGAAGAGATGGACAAAAGAGCGGTTAGGCGTTGTTCTGGGCCTCAACCAGGCGTACGCCGCAGTACTTTTCCCGCAGCTTTGGCTTTTCGATCTTGCCGGTGGGGTTGCGGGGGACATCGGCAAAGATGATCTTCCGGGGGCGCTTATACCGGGGCAGGTCCATGCAGAACTGGTTGATTTCGCTCTCGGTGCAGGTCATGCCGTCCTTGATCTGGATGATGGCCGCGGCAATCTCACCCAGGCGCTTGTCAGGCAGTCCAATGACCGCCACATCGTGAACCTTGGGATAGGAGGAGAGAAAGTCTTCGATCTGAACGGGGTAGAGGTTCTCGCCGCCGGAGACGATAACATCCTTCTTCCGGTCCACCAGGAAATAGAAGCCGTCCTCGTCCTGGCGGGCCATATCTCCGGTGTGGAGCCAGCCGTCTTTCAAGACCTCGGCGGTGGCTTCGGGGTTGTGGTAGTAGCACACCATCACACCCGGCCCCTTGACGCACAGCTCACCCACCTCTCCACGGGAGACGGGAATATTCTGCTCGTCCACGATCTTGCCCTCCCAGCCGTAGCCGGGTACGCCGATGGCACCCACCTTGTCGATGTGGTCCATGCCAAGGTGGACGCAGCCCGGACCGGTAGACTCAGACAGGCCATAGTTGGTGTCATATTTGTGGTGGGGGAAGTAGCTCATCCAGTGCTTGATGAGGGAGGGAGGAACCGGCTGGGCGCCGATGTGCATAAGCCGCCACTGGGAGAGATGGTAGTCCTCGATCTTCAGATCCCCCCGGTCCAGAGCGGCCAGAATGTCCTGGCACCAGGGCACCAGCAGCCACACGATGGTACACCGCTCAGAGGAGGCGGCTTCAAAAATGGCCTGGGGGGAGTTGCCCTTCAGCAGCACTGCCTTGCTGCCGGTGAACAGGGAGCCGAACCAGTGCATTTTGGCACCCGTATGGTAGAGAGGCGGAATGCATAAAAATACATCCTCGTGGGTGGTCTCATGGTGGATGGCCTCCATCCGGGCGGACTGGAGCAGGGAGCGGTGCTTGAGCAGAATGGCCTTGGGAAAACCGGTGGTGCCGGAGGAGTAGTAGATGGCACCGTCATCCTCGTCGTCAATGAGCACCTTGGGGGCCATGGAGGAGCAGTTGGCGGTGGCCCGGTGGTAATCCTCGGCAAAGGAGGGGCAGGTGTCGCCCACAAAGAAGAGCAGCATCTGGTGGGAGATCTTGGGGACAATGGTCTCCACACGGCCGATAAATTCCGGACCGAAAAACAGCACATCTACGTCCGCCAGCTTCAGGCAGTAGTCGATCTCCTCGGAGGTGTAGCGGAAGTTGAGGGGCACCGCGATGGCTCCGGACTTTAAAATGCCGAAGTAGATGGGCAGCCACTCCAGGCAGTTCATCAGCAAAATGGCCACCTTCTGCCCCTTGCGGATTCCCCGGCTGAGGAGCATATTGGCTACCCGGTTGGCCTTTTCGTCAAAGACAGACCAGGTGATCTCCCGGCGGTAGGGGGCGGAGGAGGTGGGCTGAATAAGCTCGTACTCCTTCCAGGTAACCCGCTGGCGCTCCTGAATTTCAGGGTTAATTTCCACCAGGGCAATCTCTTCACCGTAGAGCTTGCTGTTGCGCTCCAGTAAATCGGTAATAGGCATAGCCGATCCTTCCTTTCAAACCGGGGAAACCCCGGAAACACTTCGCTGAGTTTAAGCTTTAAACCGTTGAAGTATCATAACTGATTTTTCCGAAAATGTCAAGGCCTCCCGGGAAAGAAACTCTGGGAAAAAAGAGGGCGACCGAAAAAAATCAAAAATTTTTTCTTGACAAATGACTTTGGGGGTGTATAATGCAAGCAACAAAAGCGTTGACGAAGACAAAGTAAAACGCAGTGTTTGGCCGATCAGAGAGTTCCCGGTTGGTGCGAGGGGCGCGGCTGTGCGTTTGAAATTTCATCTTCCGAGCTGTCCGAGGAACGGCCAGATGGCTAAGTAGAGCGGAACGGGGCCTCCCGTTACAGGGGCAGGGTATTGTTGGATACCCGCTGAGGCCGCCTTCGTGAGTGGGCGGTAAATAGAGGTGGTACCGCGGGAACGGTTTTTCTCGTCCTCTGTTTGATCCATGGTGGATCAGGCAGGGGTTTTTTTGCACCCTTTTTCGGGAAAGGGCCTTTACCTTTACGCTTTTGTGTGCTACACTTTAAGGGAATAAATTGCCCCCAGGGGAAAAGGAGTGGTACCATGGCGAAATTGGATAAGCGCCCCCGAAGTATGGCCCTGTATGAGACGATTTTGAAGCTGAAGGACCTGGATGAGTGCTGCCGGTTTTTTGACGACCTGTGCACCCCCGCGGCGCTGCGCTCCCTGGAGCAGCGCTTTGATGTGGCGGTCTACCTGCAGCAGGGACTGGTCTATCTGGATATTCTGGAAAAGACCGGCGCCAGCAGCGCCACCATCAGCCGGGTACGCCGGTCCATGCTGGACAACGGCGCGGGCGGTGTGATGCAGGAGGTCATCCTGCGGGAGGGCCTGGGAAACAAAACGGAAGAGGAATAAAATCTGCGGATGTTTTAGAAAGTAGGGAAGCAACATGAAAGAACTGATGTTGGGCAACGCGGCTGTTGCCCGGGGACTTTATGAGGCGGGGTGCTGCGTGATCTCCAGCTATCCCGGTACCCCCAGCACTGAGATCACCGAGGAGGCCGCCAAGTATGACGAAATCTACTGTGAGTGGGCTCCCAACGAAAAGGTGGCCATGGAGGCGGCCTTCGGTGCGTGCCTGGCTGGAAAGCGCTCCTTCTGCGGCATGAAGCATGTGGGCCTCAATGTGGCCGCCGACCCCCTGTACACCATGTCCTACACCGGCGTCAACGCCGGAATGGTCATCGGCGTGGCCGACGACGCGGGGATGCACTCCTCTCAGAACGAGCAGGACTCCCGCCACCACGCCATCGCCTCCAAGGTGCCTATGCTGGAACCCAGCGACTCCAAGGAGTCTCTGGAGTTTGCCAAGCTGGCCTATGAGCTCTCCGAGGAGTTTGACACCCCCGTGCTGCTGAAGATGTGCACCCGCGTGGCCCACTCCCAGTCCCTGGTGGAGACCTCTCCCCGGGCAGAGCGGCCGGTGAAGACCTATGAGAAGAACATCGCCAAGTATGTGATGATGCCCGGCAACGCCATCCGCCGCCACCCGGTGGTGGAGGAGCGCACCCGGAAGCTTCAGGAGTGGGCGGAGACCGCCCCCATCAACCGCGTGGAGATGGGCGGCACCAAGATGGGCATTATCACCTCCTCCACTTCCTACCAGTATGTGAAGGAAGTCTTCGGCGACAGCGTGTCCGTTTTGAAGCTGGGCATGGCCAACCCCCTGCCTGTAAAGCTCATACGGGACTTTGCCAGTAAGGTAGATAAGCTTGTGGTGGTGGAGGAGCTGGACCCCATCATTGAAAACCACTGCCGCAGCCTGGGGCTGGAAGTCACCGGCAAGGACGCCCTGCCCATGGAGGGAGAGTTCTCTCAGAACCTGGTGGCCCAGAAGCTGGGCGGTACCGTCCACACCGGCAAGGCCCTCTCCGACGCCATCCCTCCCCGGCCTCCGGTTATGTGTGCCGGCTGCCCCCACCGGGGACTGTTCTATACCTTAAATAAAAACAAGTGCACCGTTCTGGGCGACATCGGTTGCTACACCCTGGGCGCGGTAGCCCCCCTGTCCGCCATGGATATGACGTTGTGCATGGGCGGCTCTATCTCCGCCATCCACGGCTTCAACAAGGCCCTGGGAGAGGAAAGCGAGGGCAAGACAGTGGCCGTCATCGGGGACTCCACCTTTATGCACTCCGGCATGACCGGCCTTGCCAACATCGCCTACAACCAGTCCAACTCCACCGT
Source organism: uncultured Oscillospiraceae bacterium (assembly GCA_944385695.1). Classification (GTDB taxonomy): domain Bacteria; phylum Bacillota; class Clostridia; order Oscillospirales; family Oscillospiraceae; genus Lawsonibacter. The sequence goes on from CALWYG010000091.1 coordinate 11,838, forward strand.
CATCATCCTGGACAACTCCATTACCGGCATGACCGGGCACCAGCAGAACCCCACCACCGGCTACAACATCAAGGGTGACCCCGCCGGTAAGATCGACCTGGAGCAGCTGTGCCGTGCCATGGGCTTCCAGCGGGTGCGGGTGGTGGACCCCTACGACCTGAAGGCCTGTGACCAGGCGGTGAAGGAGGAACTGGCGGCCAAGGAGCCCTCGGTGATTATCTCCCGCCGTCCCTGCGCTCTCCTGAAGTACGTCAAGCACAGCGCCCCCCTGAAGGTCAATGTGGACAAATGTGTGGGCTGCAAGAGCTGCATGAAGATCGCTTGCCCCGCCATCTCCATCAAGGAGGGCAAAGCCCATGTGGACAACACCCTGTGCGTGGGCTGCGGCGTGTGCGAGCAGCTGTGTCCCGTGGGGGCCTTTGAGAGTACCGGCAAGGAGGGTTAAGAAATGGAAACCAAAAATATTATGATTGTGGGCGTGGGGGGCCAGGGCTCCCTGCTGGCCAGCAAACTGTTGGGCCACCTGCTCATGGAGCAGGGCTATGATGTAAAGGTGTCTGAGGTTCACGGCATGAGCCAGCGGGGCGGCAGTGTGGTCACCTATGTGCGCTACGGAGACAAGGTTAATTCCCCGGTTATCGACAAGGGAGAGGCCGACTACATCGTCTCCTTTGAGCTGCTGGAGGCCGCCCGTTGGCTGGAGTACTTAAAGCCCGACGGACAGATCGTCACCTCCACCCAGCAGATCGACCCTATGCCCGTTATCACCGGGGCTGCCCAGTACCCCGAGAACCTGGTGGAAAAGATGAAGGCCGCCGGGGCCAAGGTGGACGCCCTGGACTGCCTCAAGCTGGCCGAGGAGGCCGGGTCCTCCAAGGCAGTAAACATTGTCCTGATGGGCCGGCTGTCCCACTATTTCGATCTGCCCGAGGAGGCCTGGCAGGCCTCCCTGGAGGCTATGGTGCCCCCCAAGTTCCTGGAGCTGAACAAGAAGGCCTTCCAGCTGGGCAAGAACGCCTGAGACGTTATTCCCGTTCCAGCAGACGCCGGTAGGTGGCGTCCATTCCAAAGGCGCCCAGAGGGGCGGTGATGAGAATGGCCAGCACTGCCACCGACAGCACAAGTTTTCCGCAGCTTAGCCCCATGGCCAGGGGCACCGAACCCATGGCGGCCTGGACGGTAGCCTTGGGCAGGTAAGCGATGACACAGAATAGCCGCTCCTTTTTGTTCAGAGCGGTTCCGGCGGTGGCCAGGATCACGCCTAGGGCCCGAATGGCCAGGGCGGCAAAGATAATGGCCACCGCCCCGGCTCCGGCCTCCAGGGTGTAGCGGATGTCCACCGCGGCCCCCACCAGGACGAACAAAATGACCTCCGCGGCCAGCCACAGCTTGCCGAACTTCTGGGCCAGGAGCACTCCGGCCCCTCCACCCAGCTCAGACCAAAGAGCACAGGGGCCAGCAGCGTATAACCTACGATTTCAAAGGTGGCAGGCAGACAGGACATGAGCAGCGCCGGCCGGCCCACCTGTTTCAGATCGGTAAGATTGAGGGAGAGCCCCGCCTTGATGAGGATGATGACCAAAGCCATCTGCCTTAAATCCGGGGAGATGGACAAAATGGACTCGTCCAGCAGATTGAGGGCATAGGGCCCCAGGAGGATGCCCACAAAGAGCATTCCAATGATCCGGGGCAGCTTGATTTTTTGGCACAGGGCCGCGGCGGCCAGTCCCGCCAGAAAGACAAAGGCCAGTGAAGTGAGCATAGAGTTCTTCTCCTTTTCCAAAAAATGCAAACAAAAAAGCCGATGCTCCCACGATGTTCATCGCAGAAGTCATCAGCTTGTTGCAAGCGGTTTAGGTTACCCAAGGGAGTACTTCATTCCCGAGGCTTCATTATGGCGTGGAGCCAGACAAAAAGCAAGCCTATTTTTCAGCAACCATTTATACGGATATTTGGATCCTGCTTCCCGTCGAAAAGGGATCTGAACATATAAAAACCATTCCGAAAGGACTGATACCCATGGAAAGATATTACCAGCCTGAAATTGAGTGTGCCTCCCGGGAACAAATTAAAGCCTGGCAGGACGAGCGCCTGGTCAAGCAGGTGCGCCACGTCTGGGACAACGTGCCCTACTACCGCAAGAAGATGGAAGAGAAGGGGCTGACCCCGGACGACATCAAATCCACGGACGACCTCTATAAGCTGCCCTTTGTGACCAAGGCCGACCTGCGGGAAGCCTATCCCTACGGACTAGTGGCCAAGCCTTTGAAGGACTGTGTGCGCATCCAGTCCACCTCCGGTACCACCGGCAAGCGCGTGGTGGCCTTCTACACCCAGCATGATATCGATCTGTGGGAAGACTGCTGCGCCCGGGCTATCGTGGCCGCCGGCGGCACCGACGAGGATGTGTGCCAGGTGTCCTACGGCTACGGCCTGTTCACCGGCGGTCCCGGCCTCAACGGCGGCAGCCACAAGGTGGGCTGTCTCACCATCCCCACCTCCTCGGGCAACACCGAGCGTCAGATCATGTTCATCCGGGACCTGAACGCCACCATTCTCTGCTGCACCCCCTCCTACGCCGCCTACATCGGCGAGACCATGAAGGAGATGGGGCTGACTCCCGACCAGATCCCTCTGAAGGCGGGCATCTTCGGGGCCGAGGCCTGGAGCGAGGCGATGCGCCAGGACATTCAGAATACTCTGGGTATTAAAGCCTATGATATTTACGGCTTGACCGAGCTGTCCGGCCCCGGTGTGGCCTTCGAGTGCTCTGCCCAGAGCGGTATGCACATCAACGAGGACCACTTCATCGCCGAGATCATCGATCCCGAGACCGGAGAGGTGCTGCCCGAGGGCAGCAAGGGTGAGCTGGTGTTCACCTCCATTACCAAGGAGGCCTTCCCCCTGCTGCGCTACCGCACCCGCGACATCTGCATGCTCACCCGGGAGAAGTGCTCCTGCGGCCGTACCCACGTGAAGATGTGCAAGCCCATGGGCCGCTCCGACGATATGCTCATCATCCGGGGCGTCAACGTCTTCCCCTCTCAGATTGAGACGGTGCTCCTGAACCACGGCTATCCCGCCAACTACCAGATCATTGTGGACCGGGTGAAGTCCACCGATACCCTGGACGTCCAGGTAGAGATGACTCCCGAGATGTTCACCGATAACCTGGGCGAGATCGACCGCCGGCAGAAGGAGCTGGTGGACGGCCTGCGTTCCATGCTGGGTCTGGCTGCCAAGGTCACTCTGGTGGCTCCCAAGTCCATTGTCCGCAGCGAGGGCAAGGCCGTTCGCGTCATCGACAAGCGTAAGATTTAAAAGGGGGAGCGAGTATGAATATCAAGCAGATCTCTGTCTTTTTGGAGAACAAGCCCGGCGCCCTGTACGCCATGACCGGCGTGCTGGCCCAGAACCAGGTGGACCTGCGGGCCCTGAGTGTGGCCGAGACCAAGGACTTCGGCATTGTGCGCATGATCGCCGACGACGTGTACAAGGCCACCACCGTCCTCAAGGAGGCGGGCTACATCCACTCCATCACCCCTGTGCTGGGTGTGGCCATCGCCGATGTACCCGGCGGGCTCAACCGGGTGCTCCAGGTGCTCACCGACGCCAAGGTGAATGTGGAATATATGTATGCCTTCCTGGGGGGCAAGAAGGCCGACCACGCTTACATGGTCTTCCGGGTGGAGAATAACGAGGCAGCCACCGCCGCCCTGGCCGCCCGGGGCATCAAGACCGTGGAGCAGGAGGAAATGGATACCCTGTAACCTGGTCTGACCAAGTGGCTTGGCCACGGTTTCCGAACAACTTTGCCTAAGCGTGACCTTGCGGGAGCGCTGAAAAGGCCGCCGGTTGATCCGGCGGCCTTTTGCTGTCTTATGAGAGGGAGAACTACAATCTGGATTACAGGCCGATGGAGGAAATGATCTCTTTCAGCTGGCTGGCGGAGGCCAGCAGGGCCTGGTGCTCGTCCCGGTCCAGGGGGATTTCCAGCACCTGCTCCACCCCATCCTTGCCCACAATGGAGGGAATGCTCAGGCACAGACCCTCCAGACCGTACTGGCCGGAGAGGGGAACGGAGACGGGGAGCATGACGTGCTCGTTTTTTACAATGCACTCGGCAATCCGGGCCACGGCCATGGCAATGCCGTAGTAGGTGGCTCCCTTGCGCTGGATGATTTCATAGGCGCTGTCCCGCACCTCGTGGTAGATCTTGTCCAGCAGCTCCTTGCGGTTTTCGATGCCCTTCAGACGGCAGAACTGATCCAGGTCGATGCTGGAGATGTTGGCGCTGCTCCACACGGCCAGCTCACTGTCTCCGTGCTCGCCGATGACGGCGGCGTGGACGTTGCGGCTGTCCACCCCCAGCTCCTGGCTCAGAAGGTACTTGAGCCGGGCAGTATCCAGCACCGTGCCCGAACCGATCACCCGGTTGGCGGGAAGGCCGGAGAGTTTCCAGGCGGCGTAAGTGAGCACGTCCACGGGGTTTGCCACCACCAGGAGGATACCCTGGAAGTTTCGGCTGGTGAGCTCGGGGAGAATGCTCTTCAAAATGGCCACATTCTTGCCGATGAGGTCCAGGCGGGTCTCGCCGGGCTTCTGGTTGGCCCCGGCGGTGAGGATGACCATGGCACAGTCGGCCACGTCATCATAGGTGCCCGCATAGATCTTCATGGAGGCGGCGTAAGGAAGGCCGTGGCTTAAATCCATGGCCTCGCCCTCGGCCTTCTCCCGGTTTGCGTCGATGAGCACCAGCTCAGAGTAGAGCCCCCGCTGCATAAGACTGAAGGCGATGGACGCCCCCACAAATCCACAGCCGATGACGGCCGCTTTTCTCACGTTTACCATACTACCCAGCTCCTTTTCAAATGACCTGATCGTCCGCTTGTCCCCTTGGAAACCGGTACGGGGAGCGGACAGAATGGTGCAGGTTTCTCTAGTTTGTCCGGTTTTTTCCGGTTCATTCGGTTCTGTAAATATCCTATCAAAATAGTGGGTAATTAGCAAGAAAAATCCAGCGAAAAAGATCACAAAAAATTCCTACTATTTTAGTAGGTTATGTGAGAGTATACAAAAAAGACTGGCGAAATTTGGAAGCACAGGAGGCCCGGCCCCCTTGACAGGGGAGGTTTATTCTGATAAACTTCAAGCAAAGAAAGGTTTATTAGAATAAACCTAAAGGAGGTGGAACCATGGAGAAGCTCTTTGAAGGGGAGTATAGGCTCAGGGAGGTGCTGTGGGACAGCGGAGCGGGAACCTCCACCCGTCTGGTGGAGCCGTGCCGGGACGAACTGGGATGGAACA
>CALWYG010000092.1 GCA_944385695.1 uncultured Oscillospiraceae bacterium
TCCCGGCTGTATGTGGGGGTGCATTTCCCCACCGATGTGTTGACGGGTGCAGTGATTGGAACCTGCTGTGGTATCCTGGCCAGTTGGGTGGTCCGGCGGGTCAGTGAGCGGTGTTCCCGTCGGTGAGATAGGAGATCACCCACTGGGCCAGCAATAGGCCTGCGCTGGCGGGCACCCACATGGAGCTGGCAGGAATGGAACGGCGGCCAGCGGTCCGGGCTCCCATTCGCTTCATCTTGCCCTGATTGTTCAGGTTGTTGACCTTGGCGACCTTTACGCCGAAGATCTCCTCCACCGCCTTGGCGATCTCGATCTTGTTGGCGGTCGTGGCGACCTCGAAGGTGTAGCGCTTCATCTCGGTCTCGCCCATGGACTGCTCGGTGATGATGGGGCGCTTGATGATGTCATAAGCCTTGGTAGCCATTACGCGTACACCTCCTCGATGATAGCCAGGGCAGCCTTGTCGATGACCAGCTGCTTGGCGTTTACGATGTCATAGACGCTGAGGATATTGGCGGTGGTGGTGACCACACCGGGGATGTTGCGGGCGGACAGAACCACGTTCTGCTCCACCTCGGGGGTGATCATCACAGACTTGGTGACCCCGGCGGCGTCCATGAAGGACTGCATAGCCTTGGTCTTGACCTCGGGCAGCTTCAGGCCGTCCACCACCAGGATGGCGCCCTCGGCAGCCTTGGCGGACAGGGCGGACTTCAGAGCCAGACGCTTCACCTTCTTATTCAGGGTGTAGCGATAGGTGCGGGGCTTGGGGGCAAACACGATGCCGCCGTGGGTCCACTGGGGAGCCCGGGTGGAACCCTGACGGGCGTGGCCGGTGCCCTTCTGGCGCCAGGGCTTCTTGCCGCCGCCGGAAACTTCGGCGCGGGTCAGAGCGCTCTGAGTGCCCTGACGGCAGTTGGCCAGGTGATTCTTGACCACCTCGTGGACAACAGCCTCGTTGGGCTCAATGCCGAAAATGGCCTCGGAGAGCTCGATCTCGCCGATCTGCTTACCGGCCATATCATAAAGGTTCGCTTTAGGCATGACTCAATCTCTCCTTTCCTTACTTGTTGCGGGCGGAAGCCTTCTGCGGGTTGACACGGGCAGAAGCCTTCTGCGGGTTGACGCGGCCAGCCTCGGTGGCCTTCTTCTCCACGTGGACCTTGACGGTGTTCTTCACGAACACAACGCCGCCCTTGGGGCCGGGGATAGCGCCGCGCACGGCGATCAGGCCCAGCTCCTCGTCCACCTGAACGATGTCCAGGTTCAGAACGGTAACCTGCTCATTGCCCATCTGACCGGCGCCGTCGCGGCCCTTGAAGATGTGGCCGGGGGTGGTGCCAGCGCCCAGAGAGCCCTGGTGACGGTGGACAGGGCCGCCGCCGTGGGTGTTGCGCTTGACAGCGGCGCCATGGCGCTTCACAACGCCCTGGAAGCCGTGGCCCTTGCTGATGCCGGTCACGTCGACAAACTCGCCGGCGGCAAACAGGTTGGCAGTGAGCTGATCGCCCACCTCAAACTTGGAGCAGTCCTCCAGAGGGAACTCCTTGAGGACCTTCACGAACTCAGTCAGGCCGGCCTTCTTCTGATGGCCGATCTCAGGCTTGGTGAGCTTGCGCTCGGGGACATTCTCATAACCCAGCTGAATGGCCTCATAGCCATCCTTCTCGGCGGTCTTCTTCTGCACCACGGTGCAGGGGCCAGCCTGGATCAGGGTGACGGGCACCACACGGCCGGCTTCATCGAAGATCTGGGTCATGCCGATCTTTTTGCCGATGATCGCTTTCTGCATTTGGATTTCCTCCTATTAAGGTTATTGGTCGGCGTAGTTGGTCACCCCATTGGGCTGGGGGCCATTGCTCCGGCGACTTGACCCGTCCATCTCAAATAACGCGATGGACTGCGGTACTAACAAAGGAATGTTGCTGAAATCAGGCCTATTACAGCTTGATCTCGATCTCCACACCAGCGGGAAGTTCCAGGCTCATCAGGGCCTCCACGGTCTTGGGGGAGGGCTTGATGACGTCGATCAGACGCTTGTGGGTGCGGCGCTCAAACTGCTCACGGCTGTCCTTGTACTTGTGGACGGCGCGCAGGATGGTGACGACTTCCTTCTTGGTGGGCAGGGGGATGGGGCCGGAAACGGCAGCGCCGGTGCGCTTGGCAGTCTCCACGATCTTCTCAGCGCTCTGGTCGATGAGCTGGTGATCATAGGCCTTCAGACGGATGCGGATCATTTCTTTCTGAGCCATTTGGGTGTTCCTCCTTAATACATACGAAAGTTGACTGTGTCCAGCCTTCGTACGGTGAGAGCCGCCTTGTACACGCTTTCGTGCGTATCACTCCAGGCCACGAAAAAACCGGCACAATGCAGGCCGGTTTCCTTCCTGCCAGGCGATATACGCCGTGACACGAAGCTCTCAGCCGCCCGATTTACGGACATACTCCGCGGAAGTTACCTCGTTTGACGAGCAATCTCCCGCATCATCGCAGACTGCGCCCTTGAGACGCTCGATTATCATACAACACTCTCCCGTGTGTGTCAAGCACTTTTTGAAAAAAATTTCGTCGGATTTTTATAGAAGTTACCCCAGCGTTTTTGGGCACAATATCTGGACAAAAACGCGGTCCCTGCCCACAATCAGGCGGGGACCGCTCCATTTACCAAAAATCTCTCAAATTCCAATTTTCCGGAATTTCTCCCGTCAGCCGGGACAGTTCCTGCCCCTGGGCATCCTCCCAGATGAGCGTATAGCGGTCTCCAGCAAAATCATCTCCCGCTCCCAGCAGCCGCATCCATACCGCGTCCAAAACGCAGTACTGCGCCCCTTTATGGTCATGGGGCAGAAGGCGGAAGAAATAATAGCCGTTTTCCTCCCGCTGGCACCGGGCGGTGAAGGTCTCGTCCTCCACTGTCTTGCTGGGCCCCCAGTCCGGTTCCACCGCCGCCACCTCCAACGTAAGCTCCGCCTGAACCGCCTCCTCCGGAGCGCCAAAGGCGGCCAGCACCGTAGCGCTGTCCCTGTCCCGGGCCGGAATTACCAGAACCCCCGGCTCCTCCCGGGACAGCATCCGAGTAATCATAGGCACATCCCGCTCCAGGGGCCGGCTGGTGCTGTCGTACTTCTCTACCCGGCCTGCTGCCACCCAACCCTCTCCCTGAAGAAGGTAACCCTGGGTGTCCCCCTGTCTGGTGCGGTAAAGGATCTCAGAAGGGGTGAGGAGATACTTGCCCTGCATCTTGGCCAGGGCCCCGTCCTGGGTCAGGGCAGGCCACCCCAGAGCCGCCGGGAGCAGCAGGGCCGTCAGCAGCACAAAGGTAATGTTCCGGACAGTCTTCCACTTCCGGCTTAGCTTGGGGAGGCACTTCCACAGCTTCTTCATGCCGCCACCTCCTTTAAATCCACCCTCAGATCCAACTTAGTTCCGGGCAGGTAGTGGAGGGTGACGTACTCCAAATCCCGGGGCACATCCTCCACCATCATATTGATGGAGACCCAGCGCAAGCCCATCTGCCGATGACCTCTGGAGGTATAGCCCTGCCGCTCCCCATAGCCGTTTCTCTGGTCAACCTCTGCCCACAAATAGGACAGGGGCGCCTCGGACCGCTCCCAAGGCAGGTCATAGGAGAGGCGCAGCTCCAGATAGAGGACGTTTTTCCCCTGCTCCTCCCACATGGCCGCCCGGGGCACCGAGATGGTACACCGGCCCAGCCTGGCCTCCGCCTCCGGGGCGTAGACCGCCAGGCGCTCTCCCTCCCACTGGGGCTGCCCATCTCCGTAGAGGGCCTGAGACACGGCCGCACTCTCCGAATTGTCCAGCCAGTCCTCCACCCGCCAGCGCACATCCTCCAGCCAGGTTCCGCCCAACAGGATGCTGGCTGCAATGGCCAGGGCCGCCAGTACCGCCGCCCATCGGCTTGCCACCCACAAATACCCCAGCCAGGGTTTGTGGATTTTGGCCAGCTCCCGGCCCAGCGCCTCCGGATCACCCATGGACTCCAGCGCCCGGCGCTCCGCCTCCCCCCGGGTCATGTCCGGGAAGATGCGCCGCAAGTCCGCCTGTTTGTCCTCCAGGTGGGCAAAGAGCTCCTCCCGCACCGCCATCCGGTCCGGTTTGAAGCGAATGCCACGGGTAGCAGCGTTCAGCCACTCGTATTCACTTACATAGTTCCGCTCCATGGCGTCCTCCTCATGTCCTTCACGCTCTTACCGGCACGGTCCCTGTCTGCTCCAGCAGCAGCTTGCCCGCCGCATCATAAAGCCGCAGCGTATAGGGCAGGCCCTGTACCCAGTCGCCCGAATAAGAGTCGAGGCGGCTCTGGAACGCAAAGAGGCAAAGGCCGTGCTCCAGCACTTGGCTCTCCTCCTGATAGATGCCCTCCTCCGCCTCCACGGTCATTTCGCCCCTGACCGTCCCCTCCGGCAGCTGGAGGGTCGCCACGGCCGCGCAGGACTCCCGTTCCGGCCAGTCCTTGTCCCGGGTGTCGCTGATGGTATAGAGCAGAGGAACCAGCTTTACCTGTCCCGGCTGCTCCGCAAAGCTCCAGCAGGCCAACTGATTCCCGCTGGTGGAAAAGGGATGCTTCCAAAAGGCCACGGCATAGTCCTCGCCCAGCCCCAGAATCTGCTCCTCTGTAATCTTTGGGGGCGGTACGCCCGGGTCGTGGGAGTGGGAGACGGTAATCTGGCCGGTATGCAGCACAATCTCAGAGGGGGGCAGCAGATTTTTCCGCTCCATACGGCGAAACTCCATATCAATGGTAGGCAGGGGACAGCCGTACTGGGCCCAGATGACCAGGGCCAAACCGGCAACCAGCACTAGGTTGCGCACGATCTTTCCGCCCCGCCCCAACTTGGGAAGAAACCGCATTTTCTTCATTGGTCCTCCTCCTTTAATTCCACCGTAAAGGAAACCAGCGGCTGTGTGGGGCCGTAATCCAGACGAATCCACCGGGCTTCCGGGTCCACATCCCGGAGGTATACCTCATACCCGCTGTGGAAGGGCCCGTAGCCGCCCCACGCCAGGCCGCTGGCCCGGCTCCCGTCCTCGGGGGGATCTCCCGCCGTCACCAGGGCATAGTAGTTGCCCTCCTCAAGGGCATAGCAGTTGCCCCGGTCGTCGGTGACCTTCATCCACTCCTCCCGCAGCACGCCCCGCTCCCAAAAGCGCCAGGTGTCCACACGCAGATAGAGATACAGCTCCCGTCTGTCGTCCCCCTGCCACAGGGCCGCCCGGCGCAGGGAGACGTTCTGTCCCCCCACGTGCTCCGTCTGCCCGATCTCCAGGGCCAGCAGCTGGTTGGGGTCATCCCCGGGCAGATAGCGCCTGTCGTCCTGGTCTCCCATCACCGCGGTTCCGGGCAAATTGTCCACATCCCACAGCTCTGAATAGCCATCGTCCCCCAGATAGGCATCCTCCCCCCGGAACAGGCCGAAGGACACCAGCCACAGGCAGGCCAGCACCGCCAGAACCTGGCTCAGCCGCCACAAATATCCCAGCCAGGGCTTATGGATTTTGGCCAGCTGTTTCCGTACTTCCCAGGCATCCCCCATGGACTCCACCGCCCGGCGCTCCGCCTCCTCCTGGGACATCTCGGGGAAAATCCGCCTTAAATCCGCCTGCTTGTCCTCCAGGTGGGCTTCCAGCTCCCGGCGTACCGCCGCCCGGTCGGGCCGGAAGCGAATGCCCCGGGTGGCGATGTACAGCCACTGAAATCCATCCAGCCGGGCCTGTCCTCTCCCGCCCGCGTTCTCCTGGTGTTCCAGCCGCTGGCTCTTTTTCTTTTCCTCCTGTTTCATGTTCTCCACCCTCCGATTCCCTAGAGAGGCGAAACGCAGTTTCGCATACGTTCTTTGGCTCCTTTTCGTTCAAGAAAAGGAGAGGACGGCTTCTACGCCGCTGTGAAACTTCTCCCATTCGCTTTTCTTCTCGCCAAGCAGCTCCCGGCCTTTCCTGGTCAGCTTATAGTACTTGCGCATGCGCCCAGTGGGGGCCTGCTGCTCATAGGAGGAGAGATACTTGCCCTTCTCCAGGGTGTGCAGAATAGGGTAGAGGGTCCCCTCCTGCATCTGAAACACCTGGTTGGAACGACGGGAGAGCTCCTCAATCATCTGATAGCCATACATGTCCCCCGACTCCAGCAGCGTCAGCACCAGCATGGTGCTGCTGCCCGCCATTAACCCTTTGTCCAGTTTCATATCCGTCATCCTTTCCCGGGAAATTCCCGTGGCCGTATACCTTGTTCTTCCAGGTATATTATACCTAGATATTCAAGGTATTGTCAAGAAAAAAAGAGAGCGGCAGACGCCGCTCTCCTGAAGGTCAGTTAAACTTGTAGATTTTCCGGGCCATCCGGTACAGGGCCACGGAAAGCCGCCGCCCCTGATAGGTGGGAATGTTGGTAAAGGCAGGCACGGCCAGATAGCGCATGCGCCGGTACAGCCGGGAATCCTGCTGGCGGATGTGCTCCCAGAGCTGCTTCTTCTTGCCCAGAGCCTCGGGGCTTCCGTCAATGGTGAGGAAGATGGAGGAGATGGCCACCATCATGGCCAAGTAGTTGAACATGTACTTGCCCAGCTTCCGGTGTCTGGCGGTGACCTGGTGGAGGTCGTGGGCGTCAATCATGTAGTAGTTGACCCGCAGCTGCTGGTCCACACGGGTTACCATCACGCTCTCGTTGACGCTTTGGTCGGCGCGGCCGATGAAGTAGCGGTACAGGTCCACATCCATGTAATACATGTTCTTCACATAGGGCAGGGGCTGATAGACAAAGATGTTGTCCACATAGAAGGTGTGCTTGGGCAGCTCCAGCTTGCAGTCCCGCAGCAGCTGGGTGCGGTAAATGACCGAGTGCATGAGCAGATACTGGGAGGGGCGGAAGCGGCCGATCTTGTCCCAGCCGAACACCCTTCCGGTGGGGAAGACGTTGGTGTAGCGGATGACCCGCTGGGTGTTGTCCTCCACATGCTCATAGACATAATTGGCAATGAGCATATCCACCAGCTTCTCGTCCCGGACAAACTGCCGAAGCTTGTTCAGTACCTGGTGGAGGGCATCTACGTCTACCCAGTCGTCGGAGTCCACCACCTTATAATAGATGCCCCGGGCATTGCGGATTCCCTGGTTCACGCCCTCTCCGTGGCCGCCGTTGGGCTGGTGGATGGCCCGGACGATGTTGGGGTACTGCTCCTGATAGCGGTCGCAGATGGCAGGGGTGTCGTCCTTGGCGGAGCCATCGTCCACCAGAATGATCTCAATGTCGTCGCCCCCCTGGAGCAGGGTGTCCACGCAGTGCTCCATGTAGGCGGCGGAGTTGTAGCAGGGAACCGCAAAGGTAATGAGCTTATCCATATGTTTTTCTCTCCTAATTCAGGCTGTCCGCCAGCTCCAGCGCCTTGGCCGCGATGGCGTCCATGTTGTAGTATTTATATTCCGCCAGACGGCCCAGTAAGTACAGGCCGCCAAACTTGCCCGCCTCCTGCCGGTACTGGTCGTACCGGGCGTTGTTGTCCGGATTGATAATGGCGTAGTAGGGGGTCTCTCCAGCCGCCCCGGAATAGGCCTTGGAGTACTCCCGGACGATGGTGGTCACGCCGGGAATGGTCTGGCCGGTGAGGTGTTTAAACTCGGTGATGCGGGTGTAGGGCTCGTCCACAGTGTAGTTTACCGTGCCATACCCCTGGAAGTCGTCCTGGGGCAGGGTCTCAAAGTCGAAGTCCAATGTGCGGTAGGGGAGGGGACCGAAGCGGAAGCCGAAGAGCTCATCGGCCTGGCCGGTGTAGATGACCGTTCCTCCAAAGGCCTCCCCGTCTACCAGGATCCTCCCGTCCTCCAGCTTCAGCCGCTTCAGCGCGTCGGTACGGAGTTCCACGGTGATATTGGGGTGGTCCAGCATGGCCTCAAACATGGGGGTGTAGCCCTCCAGGGGCATACACTGATAGGCGTCCTGGAAATACCGGTCATCCCGGGAGAGGAACACGGGCACCCGGGCGGTGGTGTTGGGGTCGATTTCCTCGGGCTTCTGGCCCCACTGCTTCATGGTATAGTGGACAAAAACGTGCTCATATACGTAGTCGGCCAGGTTGGAAATCTCCGGGTCCGGGTTTTGCCGCAGCTCCAGAATGGTGACCTTTTTCTCCGCTCCGTAGGCGGCAAGAAGCTTGTCCCCCAGGCGCTTTCCCTCCTCCGGGCCGAAGGCGGTCTCCAAGGAGGTCAGGTTAAAGGGGACGGGATAGGTCATGCGCCCGCCCTTGTCATCGGGAATGTTGGCAATGACCCGGTGCTGGTAGTCCCGCCACTTGGTAAACCGGGACAGCCAGTCAAAGACCTTTTTGTCGTTGGTATGAAAAATATGGGGACCGTACTGGTGAATGAGCACCCCGGCCTCATCGGGCCGGTCATAGGCGTTGCCGCCGATGTGGTCTCTCCGCTCTAAAATCCGTACCTTCTTGCCCTTTTCCGCCAGCGCCCTGGCCGCCACGGCCCCGGCATAACCGGCGCCCACCACCAGAACCTCAAACCCTTCGTTCACGGAACTACCATCCTTTCCAGCCCCGCACTCCGGGGCATAGCTTCATTCTTCTGGTTCAGTATACCATATTTCACCCTGAAAACAAATTAAATTTCCTTAATATTTCCGCATTTCTCGCCCTCCCGGCCCTTGACATTCCCCGAAAAAACAGATAAGATATTTGGCGCATAGACGAAATGCGCAGAAAAGGACAAGTACCTGCCCCCAGCACGCACAGAGAGCCGCCGTTTGGTGCGAGGCGGACGGAAGGGAGCCGGGAAAATCACCTTGGAGCAGAGGGCTGAACCAAAAGTAGGCTCCTCCGGGCGCCCCCGTTACCGGGCAGAGCTTGAGTGGCCGGATTTTTCCCGGCAAGAAGAGTGGTACCGCAGAGGATATTGCCTTTGTCTCTTTGTTGAGACAAGGGTTTTTTTGTTTCTTTTCTCGCAAGAAAAGGAACAAAAAAGAACTTTTTGCCCCGCTTTTCTCCACATCCGCAGAGAAATCAAATTTTCATATAGACGGAGGAACACGAGACATGGACTACAACAAGACCATCAATCTCCCCAAGACCGACTTCCCCATGCGGGCGGGTCTGCCCAACCGGGAGCCGGGTATGCTGGAGAACTGGAACAAGATGGATCTCTACCACGAGATGCTGAAAAAGAACGAGGGCAAGCCCCGCTTTGCCCTCCACGACGGCCCTCCCTTCTCTAACGGCAACCTGCACATGGGCCACGCCCTGAACAAGTCCCTGAAGGACTTCATCACCCGTATGTACGCCATGCGGGGCTACTACACCCCCTATATCCCCGGCTGGGACAACCACGGCATGCCCATTGAGTCTGCCATCATCAAGGAGCAGAAGCTCAACCGCAAGCAGATGAGCGTGCCCGAGTTCCGCACCGCCTGCCACAACTACGCCCAGAAGTATATTGACATCCAGATGGAGGGCTTCAAGCGCATCGGCGTGCTGGGCGACTGGGAGCACCCCTACAAGACCATGGACCCCGGCTTTGAGGCCGAGGAGGTGAAGGTCTTTGGGGAGATGTATAAGAAGGGCTACATCTACAAGGGCCTCAAGCCCGTGTACTGGTGCCCCAAGGACGAGACCGCCCTGGCCGAGGCCGAGATTGAGTATCAGGACGACCCCTGTACCACCGTATATGTGAAGTTCCAGGTGAAGGACGACCTGGGCAAGCTGGGCCAGTACGGCGACATCTCCAAGATGTACTTCGTCATCTGGACCACCACCATCTGGACTCTGCCCGGCAACCTGGCCATCGCCGTCCACCCCCGGGAGAGCTATGTGCTGGTGAAGGCCAACAACGGCGAGATGTATATCATGGCCGAGGCCCTGTGCGCCAAGGTGATGAAGATCGGCGGCTTTGAGGGCTATGAGATCGTCAAGCAGTTTGTGGGCGCCGACTTTGAGTATATGCAGGCCCAGCACCCCTTCCTGCCTAAGACCTCCCAGCTGTGTACCGCCGAGTACGTCACCATGGACTCCGGTACCGGCTGCGTCCACACCGCCCCCGGCTTCGGCGCCGACGACTACGAGACCTGCAAGCGCTATAAGATCGACATGGTGGTGCCCGTGGACGACCAGGGCCGCCACACCGACTACGCCGGCAAGTACGCCGGCATGAAGACCGACGAAAGCAACCCCGTCATCCAGGCTGTCATGAAGGCGATATGCGCTCTCTTTGCCAGCGAGGAGATCGTCCACTCCTACACCCACTACTGGCGCTGCAAAAACCCCATCATCTTCCGTGCCACGCCCCAGTGGTTCTGCTCCGTGGACGCCTTCAAGGACGAAGCCTGCGCCGCCTGTGACGACGTGCGCTGGGTGCCCGGCTGGGGCATCGACCGGATGAAGTCCATGATCCGGGAGCGTGCCGACTGGTGTATCTCCCGTCAGCGCCGGTGGGGTCTGCCCATCCCCGTGTTCTACTGCGCCGACTGCGGCAAGCCCATCTGCACCGAAGAGACCATCGCCGCCGTCTCCAAGCTCTTCGGCGAGAAGGGCTCCAACGCCTGGTATGAGATGGAGGCCGCGGACAT
>CALWYG010000093.1 GCA_944385695.1 uncultured Oscillospiraceae bacterium
AGGCAGGGGTGAACATCGCCGTGCTGTCCAACAAGGCCCATTCCCTGGTGCCCTCCATTCTGGAGGGATATTTCCCCGGGGTGTTCTCCGTCGCCCAGGGGGCGCTGGATGGCCTGCCCACCAAGCCCGATCCCACGCTGCTTCGCCGCCTGATGGAGGAGATGGGAGCTTCCCGGGACAATACCCTCTTTGTGGGGGACAGCAACGTGGACATCCAGACGGCCAGAAACGGCTGCCTTACCAGTTGCGGCGTCCTGTGGGGCTTCCGGGGCCGGGAGGAGCTGGAACGGGAGGGCGCCGATTTCCTGGCGGAGAATACCGATGAGCTGAAAGCCGTGATTCTGGGCCATGGGAAATGAGATTCTGACCACCCGGCGGCTTCGCCTGCGGGAGATGACCGATGAGGATTTCCCCGCCCTGTGCCGCATGCTCCAAGATCCGGAGGTTATGTACGCCTATGAGCACGCCTTTCCAGAGGAGGAGGCGTGGGAGTGGCTGCGCCGCCAACAGGAGCGCTACGCCCGGGATGGGATCGGCCTGTGGGCGGTGGTAGAGAAGGCCACCGGGGAGATGGTGGGGCAGTGCGGCCTCACCTGGCAGGACTGCGGCCGGGGATTGCCGGTGCTGGAGGTGGGCTATCTTTTGGAGAAAGCCGCCTGGCACAAGGGCTATGCCACCGAGGCCGCCCAGGCCTGCCGGGATTATGCCTTTGAGCAGCTAGGGGCGGCGGAGGTCTTTTCCATCATCCGGGACAACAACCTGCCCTCCCAGGCCGTGGCCCGGCGAAACGGCATGGAGGTCCGGGGACAGTTTGTCAAGCACTACTACGGGGTGACTATGCCCCATTTGATTTTCTCGGTGAAAAAGTCCGGAAATTAGGAGTCTTTGTTGTGAACACCAAGCTTTTAACAGAGAAAGAACTGGACCAGGCCGCCGCCATCCTGCGGGAGGGGGGCCTGGTGGGCATCCCCACGGAGACGGTATACGGCCTGGGGGCCAACGGTCTCAATGACCAGGCGGTGAAGAACATCTTTGCCGCCAAGGGCCGCCCCCAGGACAACCCTTTGATCTTACATATCCCCGATGTGTCCTGGCTGGAGCGGTATTGCAAGGATATTCCCTTGACAGCCTACAAGCTGGCCCAGGCCTACTGGCCCGGCCCCATGACCATGATTTTGTACCACAAGGATGTGGTTCCCGATGCGGTGACGGCGGGACTGGACACGGTTGGTATGCGCTGCCCGGCCCATAAGCTGTGCCGGGACATCATCGCCGCCGCCGGAGTGCCGGTGGCCGCCCCCTCGGGGAACACCTCCGGCCGGCCCAGCCCCACCACCGCCCAGCATATGCTGGAGGACATGGATGGGAAGATCGAGGCCATCGTGGACGGAGGGCCCTGCGCCGTGGGGGTGGAGTCCACCATCATCGACCTGACCTGTACCCCGCCCCGTCTGCTGCGGCCCGGCGGCATCACTCTGGAGCAGCTCCGGGACGTGCTGGGGGAGGTGGACGTGGACCCGGCGGTCACCCGGCTGCTGGGGGCGGGGGAGAAGCCCAAAGCACCCGGCATGAAGTACCGCCACTACGCCCCCAAGGCCCCGGTAACCGTGGTCACCGGCGACCCCAAGAGGAGTGCGGAATACATCGCCGCCCACGCCCAGAGCGAGGACGGCATCATCTGCTTTGATGAATTTCTGCCCCTGTTTACCGGCCGCTCCTCCGCCCGGCCTGTGATGGACCTGGGCCCCGCCGGGGACAAGGAGGAGCAGGCCCGGCACATCTTCGACGCCCTGCGCTCCTTTGACCACACCACCGTCCCGGCCATCTGGGCCCAGTGCCCGGACACCAGCGGCATCGGCCTTGCCATTGCCAACCGCCTCAATAAGGCGGCGGGGTTTCATATCATCGAGGTATAGGCCATCGGCCCCATGAACCGCAACCAAAGGTTGCACGGAAATTGCTTGACGGTTTTGCCCCCTTCCGGTAGGCTGAAGCTGAGGTGATCGGTATGACATTGGGCGAAAATCTGCAGCGGCTGCGGAAGGAGAAGGGACTGTCCCAGGAGGAGGTGGCCCAGGCCCTGTTTGTCTCCCGCCAGTCTGTTTCCAAATGGGAGACGGATAAGGCAGAGCCAGGGGTAACGGCGCTGAGAGGACTGGGGCGGCTTTACGGCGTGACCCTGGATGAGTTGGTAGGAGCCACAGAGGACTGTGACCAGGAGCAGGAGACCGGTCAGGGAGGCCGGGATTTACTTCAAATGTCGCTGATTGTACGTATCCTCACTCTGCTGATCGGTATGTTTTTTATAGATAAGGTGCTTTTGCTCTATGCCTGGGACCTGCCGTTTCTCTGCGCAGGGGAGCGGTTTCCAAACCGGTTTATATGGAGCGGAGCAGTGATTCTGGGTGGGGCAAGCTTACTTGTTCACGTAATTGCAACCTTCAAGGCCTTTTGGATGTGGTATGACTTTGGGATTTCCTTTGGCTGCCTTTTCACTACCACGGGAATAGTGTTGGTACTGGGCCTGCTGCTGCATAGAGAGACACGATATTATTTCCATGTAAATGGAAAATAGGGAGGAAAAAGGGAGCATATGACCATCATCGGCATCACGGGCCCCACCGGGGCGGGGAAGACTACCGCCCTGCGTGAGGTGGAGGCCCTGGGGGGCGCGGTCATCGACTGCGACGCCGTGTACCACCAGTTACTGGAAAGCGATTTAGCTTTACAGAATAAACTGGAGGCGGAGTTTGGCCCTCTCCGGGGTGAGGACGGGGCCATTGACCGGAAAAAGCTGGGGAGCATCGTCTTCGGAAGCCCCGAGAAGCTCCAGCGCCTCAACGCCATCGCTCAGCGGGCCACGGTGGAGCAGACGAAGGAGCTTCTGGAGGAGCACCGCCAAGCCGGGCGGCCTCTGGCGGCGGTGGATGCCATTGCCCTGCTGGAGAGCGGCCTGGGGGAGCTGTGTGAGGCCACCATCGCCGTGGTGGCCCCGCCGGAAATCCGGGTGCGGCGGATTATGACCCGGGAGGGTATTTCCGAGGAGTACGCCTGGTCCCGGGTGCGCGCCCAGAAGGGGGACGACTACTTCACCCAGGGCTGCGACATTGCGCTGGTCAACAATTGCCCCACCCAGGAGGAATTTACCTGCCAGGTACGGGCTGTGCTGCATAAGATTTTGGAAGGTTAACAGACTAGTTCTCAAAGGAGGTTTTTTTCATGGACGAATTGAAGGAACTGAGCCGGGGCGAGCAGCTGCGCCGTGCGCTGCTCTATGACCGGAAGAACGGCTATGACCGTCTGCTGGACGGGGAGTATGAGGCTATGGAGGCCTACTGCACCGGCTATAAGCAGTTTTTGGACGCGGGCAAGACCGAGCGGGAGTGCGTGGACCGCACCATCGCCCTGGCGGAGAACGCCGGGTTTCGGCCTCTGGTCCGGGGCCAGGAGCTGAAGGCCGGGGACAAGGTCTACCGGGTGAACCGGGGCAAGGCCATTATGATGGCGGTCATCGGCAAAGAGAGCCTGAGCCAGGGGGCCCACATCGGCGCCGCCCACATTGACTCCCCCCGCCTGGATTTAAAGCAGAATCCCCTCTATGAGGCCGACGAGCTGGCCTTCCTGAAGACCCACTACTACGGCGGGCTGCGCAAATACCAGTGGGTGACCATTCCCCTGGAGCTCCACGGCGTGGTGGCCCTGAAGAGCGGCCAGGTAATCCGGGTGTCCATCGGCAACGGGGAGGGGGACCCCATTTTTACCATTGACGACCTGCTGCCCCACCTGGGCGTGGAGCAGTCCAAAAAGCCCCTGAGCGAGGCCATTCCCGCCGAGACCCTGAACATCCTGGTGGGCAGCCGCCCCCTTGCTGATGACGAGGGCAAGGACCGGGTGAAGCTGGCCGCGCTGGAGCTTTTGAACCGCAAGTACGGCATCACCGAGGAGGACTTCATCTCCGCGGAGCTGTCCGCCGTCCCTGCCTTCAATGCCCGGGACATTGGCTTTGACCGCTCCCTCATCGGCTCCTACGGCCACGACGACCGGGTGTGCGCCTACGCCTGTCTGGCCGCCCTGCTCCAGCTGAAGGAGCCTCAGCACACCGCCGTGTGCATGCTGGCCGACAAGGAGGAGATCGGCTCCGAGGGTGTCACCGGCATGAAGGCCGCCGCCTTTGACACCTTTATGGAGGACCTGTGCGAGATCCAGGGGGTGCCACTGCGGGTGTGCTATGAGAACTCCTTCTGCCTCTCCGCCGACGTGACCGCCGCCTATGACACCAATTTTGCCGACGTGTATGAGAAGCGCAACAGCGCCTTTGTGAACTACGGCATGGGCCTTTGCAAGTACACCGGAGCCCGGGGCAAGTCCGGGGCCTCCGATGCCTCCGCCGAGGTGGTGGCCCGGGCCCGCCGGGTGCTGGACGAGGCCCATGTGGCCTGGCAGATGGCGGAGCTGGGCAAGGTGGATGCCGGCGGCGGCGGCACCGTGGCCGTGTTCATGGCCGAGCGCGACATCGACACTCTGGATGCCGGCGTCCCCGTACTGAGCATGCACGCCCCCTATGAGACGGTGGGCAAGCTGGACTGCTATATGACCTTCAAGGGAATGAAAGCGATTTATGAGTCAACCAAGTGATGTTATCACTTGGTTGATGAGGGTTAAAATTTCTTCGCGCCTGCGGGCGCGAACTCTGCGAGGCTTTGCTTGCCGCCTGCGGGCGGAATCAGGCTTTTTCAACAAGGCCGTCAGAAGACGGCATAGGAGAAAGGGCGTTTGGGAGAGCGCCCTTTCCGCCTGTTCCAATGGGAGAGAGGGATCTTTATGATCAAAAAAATTCTGGCCGCCTTCCGCCGGGACGTGGTGCTCACTGTGTCCCTGGTGCTGGCGGCGGCCTCCTGCTTCATTGCGCCCCCCAGTGGCGCGTATCTTGCCTACATCGACTTCAACACCCTCATCATCCTCTTCTGCCTCATGCTCATTGTAGAGGGTCTGCGGCGGCAGAATTTCCTCCAGTATGTGGCCGGGCGGGTGCTGGGCCGGGTGGGGACGGTGCGGGGGCTGGTGTGTACGCTGGTATTTTTGTGCTTTCTCAGCAGTATGCTCATCACCAACGATGTGGCCCTTATTACCTTCGTCCCCTTTGGAATTATGGTGCTGGAGATGGCCGACCAGCGGGAGAGGGTGTGCTACACCGTCACCCTTATGACCATCGCCGCCAACCTGGGCAGCATGTTTACCCCCATCGGCAATCCACAGAATTTGTACCTCTTTTCCCTGGCGGGGCTGGACATTCCGTCCTTTCTCCGGCTCACCGGGCCCTACACCGTGGGGGCTGCGGTGCTGCTGCTGGTGGCCATATTTTTTGGCTATAAGCAGTCGCAGCTGTACATCGAGGTGGGCAAGTCCGCCCCCCTGAACAAGAAGGCCATCGCCTTTTTCGGAGTGCTCTTTCTCCTGTGTGTGCTCACCGTTGCCGGCTTCATCCCCCACGAGGCCCTGTTCGCAGTGGTGACCCTGGCCCTTTTGTGGCGCAGCCGGGAGCTTTTTGCCGGGGTGGACTACTCTCTCATTTTTACCTTTGTCTTCTTCTTCATCTTCGTGGGCAACCTGAAGCACCTCACCGCCGTGGAGAACTGGATTGCGGGCATGATGGCCGGACACGACCGCCTGGTGGGGGTGCTGGTGAGCCAGGTCATCAGCAACGTCCCCGCCGCCATGCTCCTGTCCGGGTACAGCGGCGATTTGCGGGAGCTCATCGTGGGGGTGAACCTGGGGGGCCTTGGTACCCTCATCGCCTCCATGGCCAGCCTCATCTCCTACAAGCAGGTGGCCAACCGCTATCCCCAGGAGAAGCAGAAGTATTTGCTCCTGTTTACCATCCTCAACGTGGCCTTCCTGGTGCTGCTCTATTGGATTTAAAAAAGCGCCCCGGCTTTCTTAGGAAAGCCGGGGCTTTTTACAGTCTTACTTCATTTTCTTTGTCAGGCGGATTACCTTTACGGCCAGGACGATGCAGAGGATCAGCCCGACGAGGGAGATCAGGATTCCGCCCCAGGTGTCCCACCAGGTGAAGGTGTGCGTGGCGGTGATGATGGCGGTGGGGCCGTCCGCTCCGCCGATGATGCCGTAGTCGTCAGAGGCAAACAGCGGGTTAAATTGTCCCAAATAAATGAGAAATCCGATCACAGGAATAAGCTGGAGCAGACACAGCGCGCCAATGCCAATGAGCAGGGCGGAGAGCAGCTTCAGATACCGCCGGGCGGTGGTCTGCTGAGACCGGTTCATGGCCTGGGACACCACCTGTTCCGCCTCGGCCACGGGCAGGGCATCCGCCTCCAGCCGCTCGCCCCGCATAAGCTCCACCAGGGACACCCCCAGGGCCCGGGCCAGGGGCTCCAGAAGCTTCATATCGGGAAAGCCCTTGCCCGTCTCCCACTTGGACACCGCCTTGTCGGTGACGTGAAGGATGTCGGCCAGCTCCTTCTGGGTCATATTTCGTTCTTTTCTCAGCTGGGCCACAAAGGACCCGAATTGCAGATTGTCCATAGGTACAAAACTCCTTTCGTTGGGGCCATTATGCTCCAGGGGCGGAAAAAATGCAACCTACGGAAAGTAGAGGGGCGTTTTTTGGCTAAAAGTCACTCCTTTGGCACATGCTAACCGGGAACAGGAGGGATTTTTATGGACGAAATCATCCAAGATCAGGGGAGCGAGGAGGGACTCCAGCCCATTGTGGACCTGGGCTCTTCCCTCATCCGAACGGACCGGGGGACCATCTATGTGCTTACCATCGTGGGCCAGATCGAGGGCCACCAGCTCCTGCCCCAGACCAGCAAGAGCACCAAGTACGAGCACGTGCTGCCCCTGCTGGCCTCGGTGGAGGGGAGCGACCAGATTGACGGACTGCTTATTTTACTCAATAACGGCGGGGGAGACGTGGAGGCGGGCCTTGCCATCTCTGAGCTCATTGCCTCCATGTCAAAGCCCACGGTCTCCCTGGTGCTGGGGGGCAGCCACTCCATCGGCGTACCCCTGGCGGTGTCGGCCAAGGTGTCCTTCATTGCCCCCTCGGCGGCCATGACCATCCACCCCGTGCGCCTCAACGGCCTGGTCATCGGCGTGCCCCAGACCTTTTATTACTTTGAGCGGATTCAGGAGCGCATCCTCCAGTTTGTAACCGCCAACAGCAAAGTGAAGCGGGAAGACTTTACACGCCTTATGCTCCAAACTGGAGAGCTGGCCGCCGACGTGGGCAGCGTCATCTATGGGGAAGAGGCGGTGGAGCTGGGGCTCATCGACCGGATCGGCGGACTTTCCGATGCCCTGGAGGAGCTGCACAACATGATTCGGGAAAAAAAGCAGGGGTAGGGGGCCAGGCCTCTCTACCCTGAAGTTGACATAATTTATTCATAAAATACTGGAATTGTTTTCCCCTTTGTGGTAATATAGTAATAGCGTCCATTGAGGCGAACAACACTTCAAGGGGGATCTGATTTTGACCTACTTAATGTCTGCCGTCCTGGGCTTTGTCCAGGGCGTGGCCGAGTTTCTGCCCATCTCCAGCTCCGGGCATCTGACGCTGTTCCAGCACTTCTTCGGCATGGAAGAGCCGGATAACCTGTTCAATATCCTGCTCCACTTTGCCACCCTGCTGGCGGTTTGCATCTACTACTTCCAGGATGTGGTGGAGATGATCGTGGAGTTTTTCCGGGGCGTGGCGTCCCTGTTCTCCCGGGACCCCTCCCATGGGAATCCGCCTGAGGCACGGCGTCTGGTGCTGCTCATCATCGTGGGCACCCTGCCACTGTTTTTGGTGCTGCCCTTTGAGAGCAAGGTGGAGGCCTTTGGCTCCAACCCCATCTTCGTCTGCTGCGCTCTGCTGGTCACCGGCTGCATTCTCTTTTTCTCCGACCGGATGAACCAGGGCCGGAAGACCGCCCGGAACGCCACCTTGGTAGATGTACTGCTGGTGGGCGTGGTCCAGGGCTTTGCCACCATTCCCGGCCTGTCCCGTTCGGGCTGCACCATCTCTGCGGGTATGGCACGGGGCTTTGAGAGGAAGTTTGCTGTGCGCTATTCCTTCCTCATGTCCCTGCCCGCCGTGCTGGGAGCCACCCTGCTGAAGGTCATTAAGACCGTTCAGGCCGCCGAGCCCCTGCCCGAGGGCGCCCTGCCCAAGTACCTGCTGGGCATGGTCATTGGCGGAGTGGTGGGCTACTTTGCCATCGGCCTTGTGAATCTGCTGGCCTCCAAGGGCAAGTTCGGCGCCTTTGCCTATTACTGCTGGGCCGCTGGCCTTGTGTTCCTGATCCTGACCCTCATGGGCTGGACCCTGGTTCCCGCCGCCTGAGCCCGGAAAGGATCGAGAGTTTATGGCATCCACACAAAAGAAAACCGGGGGCGGCCGCGCCAGGTCCTCCACGGGAGGGAAGCGGACCGCAGCCTCCTCCCGGGGGAAGGGGAGCGGACGGAAGAGCCAACCTTCCTCCAAGAGCCGCCCCATCCGCCGGGAACTGGGGGGCGTGGCCTGCTTTCTGCTGGCCATTTTCACTGCCTTCGGCTACTTCAATACTGAGGGGATCTTCATCCACTGGTTCTGCAACCTGGTGAAGGGCCTGTTGGGCTACGGCTTCTGGCTGACGCCCCCCGCTTTGCTGTTGGGGGCCTATATCCTGGCCTTCCACCGGGGCAGGCCCGTGCGGCTGCGCCTTGTATGTGCGCTGCTGCTGCCCCTGATTTTCTCCTGTCTGGTTCACGGACTGCTGGCAGACCCCCTGCCCTGGGACACCAAGCTGTGGGGGACCCTGGTGGCCAGCGGCATGGAGCTGAAGTCCGGCGGGGGCGTGGGCGGTGTCATCGCCCAGGGCTTTGTGGCCCTCTTTACCCCCATCGGTTCCACCATCCTCTTTGTGCTGCTGGGCCTGGTGGTGGGCCTTGCCGCCTTCCACCGCACGGTGGGGGACGTGGTGCGCTGGGTCACCGACCGGCCCGAGTATGACTACGAGCCCGAGCCTGAGCCTGCCCCCCGCAGAAGCCGCCGGGAGCAGGCCCAGGAGGAGATTCCCGTGCCCAAGACGGCTTCCCGGCCTCCCATCGACATTCCGGTGGAGGACGGCCCTCTGGTGGGCCAGGAGCCCAAAAAGGAGGAGAAGCGGGGCTTCTTCAACCGCACCCCCCGGGTGCCTGCCCCCGATCTGCTCCTCCAGCCCAAGGTGAAGCAGGAGCAGCCGCCCCAGCCCGAGCCGGAGCCGGAACAGCCCGAGGTCCTGCCCCAGGCGCCCCAGCCCATTCCGGTGGTGCCCCCGGTGACCGCGCCCCCTCCCGGGGAGCCCAAGGTCCAGAGCGCCCCGCCCCGGGAGACGGCTCAGCCCATGGTCCAGAGCGTAGAGGCTCCCGCCCCTGCCGCCCAGCCCGAGTTGGAGAAGGTAACCAGGGAGGAGGCCCGGGCCCAGGCGGCCCAGGTGGCCCAGGACATCCGCCAGACCATGTAGCAGGGGGCCGCGCCCTACCAGTATCCGCCCCTGTCCCTGCTGCAGGAGGGGAGCGGCGAAATCGGGGGAGAGGCTCTGGGCGAGCTCAACTCCAACCGCCAGCGCCTTTCCGACACCATCCGCTCCTTCGGCATCGAGGCCAACATCGTCAATGTGGTCCGGGGACCCTCGGTCACCCGGTACGAGCTGGAGCTGGACCAGGGGGTGCGCCTCAATAAGCTCACCAACCTGGCCGACGACATCGCCCTGGCCCTGGGGGCCACCGGCGTGCGCATCGCCCCCATCCCGGATAAAATCTCCGTGGTGGGCATTGAGGTGCCCAACAAGGTGGTCTCCCCGGTGTCCATCCACTCGGTGATTGGCTCCAATACCTTTACAAACAGCAAATCCAAGATCTCCTTTGCCGTGGGCAAGGACATCAGCGGACAGGCCATTGTGGGGGACATCGGCAAGCTGCCCCACCTGCTCATTGCCGGTACCACCGGCTCCGGTAAGTCGGTGTGTACCAACTCCCTGATTATTTCTCTGCTCTACAAGGCCACCCCCGAAGAGGTGCGCCTTATCATGGTGGACCCGAAGATGGTGGAGCTGGGCATTTATAACGGCATTCCCCATCTGCTCATCCCCGTGGTCACCGACCCCAAGAAGGCCGCCGGCGCCCTCCAGTGGGCGGTCACGGAGATGATGAAGCGCTACCGCACCTTCTCCGAGGTGGGCGTGCGCAAGCTGGAGGAATATAACGCCCTGGCCGCTAAGACCGAGGGCATGGAGAAGATGCCCGCCACTGTGGTGGTCATCGACGAGCTGGCCGACCTTATGCTGGTGGCGGCAAAAGAGGTGGAGGAATCCATCTGCCGGGTGGCCCAGATGGGCCGTGCCGCCGGTATGCACCTGGTCATCGCCACCCAGCGTCCCTCCGCCGACGTGATTACGGGCCTGATGAAGGCCAACATCCCCAGCCGCATCGCCTTTGCGGTGGCCTCCGCCATGGAGTCCCGGATCATTCTGGACACCCAGGGCGCGGAGAAGCTGGTGGGCCGGGGCGACATGCTCTTTGCCCCCCTGGGCAGCGGCAAGCCCACCCGGGTGCAGGGCTGCTTTATCTCCGACGGAGAAGTGGCCTCTGTGGTGGACTTCGTGAAGAAAAACAGCGGCTCGGCCCAGTATGACGACGCCGTCATGGAGGAAATCGAGCACAACGCCGCCGAGAAGGAGAAAGGCGCCAAGGGCGTGGGCGGCTCTGCCCCCGAAGATGTGGACAGCGAGTTTGACGAGCTCATTGACGCCGCCGCCGAGGTGGTGGTGGAGACGGGCCAGGCCTCCGTGTCCATGCTCCAGCGGCGGCTGAAGCTGGGCTATGCCCGTGCCGCCCGGCTGGTGGACCAGCTGGAGGAGAAGGGCATTGTTGGCCCCTTTGAGGGCAGCAAGCCCCGGCAGCTGCTCATCACCAAGGAGCAGTGGCAGGAGATGAAATACCGCCAGGGCGGCGGGGCAGCTCCTGCGGCGGGGGTTCCCGCGGCGGAGGAGGACGCCCCTCCCTTTGATGTGGAGGAGGCTCTGGACCGGGCAGAAGAGGACACACTTTAAGGAATTATTTCATTTATATTAAATTTTCCTTGAACCTCTTTACAGGGTACACCTTTTGGAGTAGACTAAGCCCAAGATTTATTCTTTGTTGGGAGGTGTTTTTATGGCGGATATGGATTTTACGCGGAAATTCAGCCTGGGAGATCAGCGGGATCTGGAGATCAAAACCATCCTGTCCACGGTGTATCAGGCCCTGCAGGAGAAGGGGTATAACCCCATCAATCAGATTGTAGGCTACATTCTCTCTGAGGACCCCACCTATATCACCAACCACAATAACGCCCGGGCCCTCATCCGCAAGGTGGACCGGGACGAGCTGCTCCAGACGCTGGTCAAGTACTATCTGACCCACTGAGCGCGTCTGAGCACATGCACAAGGTCTGTGGCCCGCCCTGTGGCGGGCCATTGTGCTGTTTATCATCCAGTGAGGGGAGCGAATACCCATGAATATTCTCATCAGCCACTGCTTTTTGGGGGAGCCCTGCCGCTACGACGGCTGCAGCCGCCTGGACCGGCAGGTGATTGAGCTGCACCGGGCGGGCCATAACCTCATTCCCGTCTGCCCCGAGGTGCTGGGCGGACTGGACACCCCCCGGGCCCCGGCGGAGATCCAGCCGGACGGAAGGGTGGTCAACGAGGACGGGGAGGACGTGACCGAGGCCTATCTGGCCGGGGCAAGAAAAGCCCTGGAAATTGCCCGGAAAAACGGATGCACCCTGGCGGTGCTCAAGGCCCGTTCCCCCTCCTGCGGCTGCGGAGAGGTCTACGACGGCACCTTTACCCACACCTTGGTCCCCGGCTGGGGAATCACCGCGAAGCTTCTGCGGGAGGCGGGGATCGTCGTCATGGACGAGGAGAACCTGGACAGCCGCCTGTTTGAATCCCAGGGCTGAACAATATACACCAAAAGAGGCCCCCCGTCCTGCATGACAGGACGGGGGGCCTTTGATGATATGATGTGGCACCATCAGTGCATAACGTTGAGACAGAAGTTGGTCATAATCTGAGCAATTTCCGCCCGGCTGGCGGAGCTGCCGGGATGGAGCATATTTCCTTCCCGGCCGGTCATCAGGCCAGAGGCCACAGCCCAGGACATGGACTGCTCCGCCCAGGAGGAGGTGGTGTCTCCGTCGGCAAAGGCGGACAGGTCGCTGCGGACCAGGGTGTTATAGTGGTACAGCTTTGCGTAATTGTAAAGAATCAGGGACAGCTGTTCCCGGGTAATGGGCTCATCCGGGAAGAACCGGCCCTCCTGATAGCCATACATGACATGCTTGGAGCAAGCCCAGGCCACCGCATCATTGTACCAGGCGTCAGGGTCCACGTCCCCGTAGGTGTGGGAGCCGATGTTGGGCTTGCCATCCATGGCGTAGACCATCTGGACCGCCATGGCCCGGGTGAGGGTCTCCTCCGGCGAGAAGGTGTCCGGCTCGGTGCCGGACAGAATACCGTGTTCCAGGGTATAGGCTGCCGCCTGGGCATACCAGGCATTGGGGTCCAGGTCAACAAAGTCATCCGGCGACTTTGATTCCACGCCTATGGCAAAAGCGGCGGGGGTGAGGCTGAGCAGCAAAGCCGCGGCAAGCAGGGAGCGGCCAAGCCGCGCGCAGGTTTTTTTCATATTCCGTTCCTCCCAGCGAATCGTGTTTTGCGGCAGTGAGGGTATTTCTGCCACATTTTTCAAGAAGAGTATAGCATAAAAAAGTCGAAAAGGCAACGGCGCTCATGGCTGGATACCACAGAATCAGCCGAAAGGCTCGAATGCCCCGTTGGGTGAAAAAATCCATCGAACCAGGTCACACGATAAAAAATTTCCCTGCCTGCCCCACCGTATGAAAGAACCCGCCCGGGAGATACTGGAAGTACAGTATCACCGGGCGGGAGGTTTTTTGTTATGCAGCACAAGGTGGAGATCTGCGGGGTCAACACAGCCAAGCTGAAGGTGCTCAAAAGCGACGAGACCCAGGCGCTGCTTCTCCGGGCCAAAGCCGGGGACCAGCAGGCCAGGGAGGAGCTCATTGCCGGGAACCTGCGCCTGGTGCTGTCGGTCATCCAGCGCTTCACCAACCGGGTAGAGAACGCCGACGACCTGTTCCAAGTGGTGTGCATTGGTCTCATCAAAGCCATCGATAACTTCAATACCGACCTGAACGTAAAATTCTCCACCTATGGAGTGCCCATGATCGTGGGGGAGATCCGACGCTATCTCCGGGACAACAGCACCATGCGGGTGTCCCGGGCCATGCGGGACACGGCCTATAAGGTCCTCCAGGCCAAGGAGAGCTACATGGCACAGCACCAGAAGGAGCCCACCGTGGAGGAGATCGCCCATATGCTGGACATCCCCCGGGAGGAGGTGGTCTTTGCCCTGGATGCCATTCTGGAGCCCGTGTCCCTCTATGAGCCGGTGTACTCAGACAGCGGAGACAACATCTGCGTGATGGACCAGGTGAAGGACACCAAGAACAACGACGAGACCTGGGTGGAGCGCATTGCCCTAAAGGAGGCGGTGGGACACCTCACCGACCGGGAACGAAAAATCCTGTCCATGCGCTTTTTCCAGGGGAAGACCCAAATGGAGGTGTCTGCTGAGATCGGCATCTCCCAGGCCCAGGTGTCCCGGCTGGAAAAGAACGCCCTGCGGCAGATCCGCAGAGAGATGTAACAAAAGCCGCCCGGCCTTTTCAGGCTGGACGGCTTTTTGCATTGGAAGGGAATGGATTACGCGGCAGCGGAGGTGCGCACGTCGTTCTTGCGGGACACCCACTCACGCCACATAAAGATAGCGAAGAACACCACGGCCACCACAATGCCCACGGGGTAGGCGATGGAGGTAGACATGTTCAGGCACTCGGGAGCCTGGATGAAGTAGGTGACAGACACGGCGGACATGAAGGTGGCAGGCAGCGCGCACATAAAGCAGGCTACCGGGGGGAAGCCGTTGCGGTGGAGATACACAGCGCCGGCCCACAGGACCATCATGGCCAGGGTCTGGTTAGACCAGGAGAAGTACTTCCACAGGGTGGCGAAGTCGCCCCACTGGGTGATGAGCGCGCCCACGCCCAGCACAGGGATGGAGAGCATCAGGCGGTTTTTGGTGCTGCCCTGGTCAATGTGGAACCAGTCGGCAATGGTAAGGCGGGCGGAACGGAAGGCGGTGTCGCCGGAGGTGATGGGGCAGGCAATGACGCCCAGCAGAGCCAGAACGCCGCCCACAGGGCCCATCATGGTGGAGCAGATCTCCTCTACCGCCACGGACTGGCCGCTGGCCAGAGCCTCGTTCAGGGAACCCACGGTGCCGTAGAAGGTAACGCCGGCAGCGGCCCAGATGAGGGCGATGATACCCTCGGTGACCATGGCGCCGTAGAAGATGGTGCGGCCTTCCTTCTCAGAGGTCATGCACCGGGCCACCATGGGGGACTGGGTGGCGTGGAAGCCGGAGATGGCGCCGCAGGCCACGCTGACAAACATCTGGGCCCAAATGGGGGTGTTGGTGGGGTGGCCCATGTCGTCCACACCGATGTGCTGCCACAGCTCAGGCATCTGGGCGCGGTAGTTGGGATCCACCAGCATAACACCGGCAATGCCCACAGCCATGATGATGAGGCAGGCACCGAAGATGGGGTAGAGCTTGCCGATTACCTTGTCAATGGGCAGGAAGGTGGCGATGAAGTAGTAGATCAGCACCACGGCCAGCCAGAAGTTGGCGTCCAGGGTCTCGGGAGTGAGAATGGCCAGCAGGGAGGCGGGGTTCTTGGAGAAGTTGACGCCCACCAGGATCAGCAGGATGACGGAGAACACCCGCATGACCTGGAGCATGAACTTGCCCAGATAAATACCCACGATCTCAGAGATGGAGGCGCCGTTGTGACGCTCACTCATCATACCGGACATAAAGTCGTGGACGCCGCCGCCCAGAATGGTACCAAAGACGATCCACAGGTAGACCCGGGGACCCCAGCAGGCACCGGCCAGAGCACCAAAGATGGGACCCAGGCCCGCAATATTCAGCAGCTGGATCAGGAACAGACGCCAGGTCTTCATGGGGGTGTAGTCTACCCCGTCGGGATGGGCCACCGCGGGGGTCTGGCGGTCATCCACACAGAAGACCTTCTCGATGAGCTTGCTGTACAGGGCGAAGCCCACCAGCAGCACCACCAGAGAGATCAGGAACGTAATCATGGTTTTGTTTCCTCCTTTTTTCCTCTTTTCTCCCGTTTTTTCCACAAAGGGCATAAAAAATGCCCCTGCATCTCCCGAAAAAACGAAAGAATACACACGGGGCATTTCACAACCATCGGACTGCCCCCAAAGGCGGCTTTATTATAGCTCCGATTTGAAAAATGTCAAGGACTTAAGAGGAGAAACTTGCAAAATCTTTATAATTTGGGGTTGAGAACTAGCCAAGAGCCACGTCCAGAATCATCATCAGAAGAAATCCGGCCATGACGCCCAGGGTACCGGAGTGGCCGCCCTGAGAGAGGTTGGCCTCGGGAATGAGTTCCTCCACCACCACATAGAGCATGGCCCCGGCGGCAAAGGAGAGAAGCCAGGGGAGCAGGGGCTGCACCGTCCCTGCCACCAGCACGGTAAGAAGGGCAAAGATGGGCTCCACCAGCCCCGAGGCCGCCCCGATGAGGAAGGCCTTGCACCGGCCCATCCCCTCCTGGCGCAGGGGAAGGGAGATGGCCGCCCCCTCGGGGAAGTTCTGGATGCCCACCCCCATGGCCAGGGCGGTGGCGGCGGTGAGCAGGGCGGGGTCCCCGCTCTGGGCGGCCAGGGCGAAGGAAACGCCCAACGCCATCGCCTCGGGAATGTTGTGCAGGGTCACGGCCAGCACCAGAAGGGCGGTGCGGCTGGGGGAGTTGTGTAGATGGAAGGACTCGGGGGTTAAGTGGGGGAGGAGATGGTCCATGGCCAGCAGAAATCCGATGCCCAGAACCGATCCGCCCGCCGCCGGCAGCCAGCCGGGCAGGCCCAGCTCCTGGGCCTTTTCAATGGCGGGAATGAGCAGGGACCACATACTGGCGGCGATCATCACTCCAGCGGCGAAGCCCAGCATGATCCGGTGCAGGGCAGGGGAGGAGCGGTGGCGGAACAAAAAGACCACGGCGGAGCCCAGAGCGGTCATCAAAGCGGTGAACCCGGTCCCGGCGGCGGCCCATAAAAGCGCGTTGAGCACGACAGTTTGCTTCCTTTCTGAAAACGGCGGCAGGGACGAAGGGGCCCCGCCTGTGCCTTCAATATACACGTTGATCCAGGCGTGGTAGGCTGTGCCGGAATAACCCACAATCAGCTTGCAGGGGATATTTTGACTGCGGAGCATAGCGGTCATCAAAGCAGCGTAGTCAAAGCAGATTCCTTTTTTGGAGGCCAAGGTGGCGTCCACATCGGGAAGATAGCCGC
>CALWYG010000094.1 GCA_944385695.1 uncultured Oscillospiraceae bacterium
CGGCAGCCGTGCCCTGCTCACCCTGTCTGACAATGGCCCCCTGCCCGACCAGCGGCAGCTGGAGGCCATGCTCCAGCAGGGCGGCACACAGGATATCCCCCTGCCCTCCCAGGGGGCGGGGCTTGGCCTGGCCATTGCCCGGGATATTGTAGCGTTGCACCACGGCTCCCTGCTGATTCAGTGGGGCCAGTCCTCCCCCACGGTGGTCGTTTCCCTGCCCACCGGCCCCCTGGATCCCCGCTCCAGCGTAGGTGTTCCCCGGGTACAGCGGGACGGCGGCTTGGACCCGGTACTGGTGGAGCTGTCCGATGTGCTGCCCGCGAGCCTGTTTTCCCTGGACAGTCTGGATTGATTGTCTCGGGGCTTGACGGCCCAGAATGCCAGCGGTAAAATTGGAACGAAATGCAACCAATATTTGGAGAGATAAGGAGAGACCAAATATGTCCAAGGTGGGCTTTGACAATGAAAAGTATCTAACCACCCAGTCCCAGCACATCCGGGACCGGATTGCCCAGTTCGGCGGCAAGCTGTATCTGGAGTTCGGCGGCAAGCTGTTTGACGATTACCACGCCTCCCGGGTTCTGCCCGGCTTTGAACCGGACAGTAAAATCCGGATGCTGGAGCAGCTGAAGGACAACGCGGAGATCATCATCGTAATCAACGCCGGAGACATCGAGAAGAACAAGGTCCGCGGCGATCTGGGTATTACCTACGACAGCGATGTGCTGCGCCTGATCGACGTGTTCCGTGGCCGGGGCCTGCTGGTAGACAGCGTAGTGGTGTCTCAGTACAAGGGCCAGCCCACCGCTGACGCCTTCCAGGCCCGGCTGGAGGAGCTGGGGCTGAAGGTCTATCGCCACTACGCCATCGATGGCTATCCCCACAATATTTCCAAAATCGTCAGCGATGAAGGCTTTGGCAAAAACGACTACATCCACACCACCCGCCCCCTGGTGGTGGTCACCGCCCCCGGACCGGGCAGCGGCAAGATGGCCACCTGCCTCTCCCAGCTCTACCATGAGCACAAGCGGGGCATCGTGGCCGGCTACGCCAAGTTTGAGACCTTCCCCATCTGGAACCTGCCCCTGAAGCACCCGGTAAACCTGGCCTATGAGGCCGCCACCGCCGACCTGGACGACGTGAACATGATCGACCCCTTCCACCTCCAGGCCTATGGTGAGACCACCGTGAACTACAACCGGGACGTGGAAGTCTTCCCGGTCCTGTCCGCTATTTTCGAGAAAATCACCGGCCACTGCCCCTACAAGTCCCCCACCGACATGGGCGTCAACATGGCCGGCAACTGCATCACCGACGACCAGGTCTGCCAGGACGCTGCCAAGCAGGAGATCATCCGCCGGTATTACGACGCCCTGTGTGACCGCCGCCAGGGCAAGGGATCGGAAAATACCATCTATAAGCTGGAACTGCTCATGCAGCAGGCAAGCGTCACCACCGACATCCGCCCCGTTATCGCCCAGGCCAACCAGATGGCGGAAAAGACCGGTGAGCCCGCCATGGCCATTGAGCTGCCCGACGGCTCCATCGTCACCGGCAAAACCACCGATCTGATGGGCTGCTCCGCTGCCGCCCTGCTCAACGCCCTGAAAAAGCTGGCCAACGCCGGCGGACACGGTGTCCACCTCATCGCTCAGAGCGCCATTGAGCCCATCCAGACCGTCAAGGTCAAGCACCTGGGCTCCACCAATCCCCGCCTGCACAGCGATGAAATCCTGATCGCCCTGGCCTCCTCTGCCAACGCGGTCCCCAAGGCCGCCCAAGCATTGGAGCAGCTGGCTAAGCTGAAGGGCTGCCAGGCCCACTGCTCGGTCATCCTCTCCCCCGCCGACGAGATGACCTACCGCAAGCTGGGCATTCAGCTCACCTGCGAGCCCCAGTATCAAACCAACAAGCTCTATCACCGATAATCAAAAAAGCGCCGCCCCCGGAGTGTTGGCTCCGGGGGCGGCTTTCTTTTGTTTACTTGAACCGGACGGCCGTTCCGTAGGCGATGACCTCGGCGGCCCCCTGCATCACGGCGGAGGAGCCATAGCGGATGTTGATAACCGCGTCCGCGCCCAAGCCCTCAGCGTCGTCTACCATGCGCTTCATAGCGATCTGACGGGCCTCGTTGAGCATCTCCGTGTAGCCGGTGATCTCGCCGCCCACCAGCGTTTTCATGCCGGCCATAAAGTCCTTTCCGAAATTTTTCGACTGAACCACGGTGCCCTTCACCAGACCCAGCACTTCCAGTTCCTTCCCGGGGATGTAATCAATATTTACCAGCAGCATAGTCGTTTCCTCCTTAAAAATATGTTTGGCATCCCATTGTGCAACTTCTTTCCACCGCAGCCTGAGCGCACCCAGGGCTGGCAGCACCAGCAGCGCGCAGAAGGCCGCCAGGGCATAAAACAGGATCTGTGCCCAGCGGGGCAGTCCGGGGATCCACCCCAGGACGGCAAAGGCAATGACGCAGGCGGCCTGGAGCAGACAGAAGAGCAGAAACCCCACTGCCGCTCCTCTCTTTTCCCGCGCTTGCCAATCAGTATTTTCTGGCTTCATCCATTTCCCCTCTCTCAATTTCCCGCAGCCGCTGCCGCAGTACCACAAAGGAAAAGGGTACGGTGATCAGGTCCAGCACCACCACAAACAGCAGCAGATTGTCCAGCCACACCCGAACGGTGAGACAGCGAAGGCCCAGCAGCACCGCCACGGACAACAGCTGAATCACCACATGGGTCACCGTTCCCTGGATGGCTTCCCTGCGCTCCCGGCGCTTGGCGGGCTCAGTATTTTTTGGCCTCGTCCTCCTCACCTCCCTGGATTTCTTTCCACCGCTGCCACAGGGCCACAATGACCCCTACTGCCACAGCCAGATACATCAGGGCACAGAAGAGCACGATGGCCGTGGCCATCCCATCGGTATTGCCTCCGAAGTATCCGGTCACCAAAGCGGCGGTAAGCAGAAGCATAAGGGCCGCCACCAGAACGGTGATGACCACGGCCGCTCCAAAGCCCTTGCCCTTAGTAGTTTTTCGCATCGTTTTCCTCCCCCTTCTGAATTTCCTGAATGCGCTGAACAAGCGCCAGCAGCACCCCCAGAATGACCGCCGCCGGGATGGCCATGAGCACAATCAGCAGGGGCAGGGGCGGTGCATCCTGGGGATCTGCGGCAAAGGCCCAGGCCATCAGGGCAATGATTCCCGCCATGAGGGCGGTCATCAGCACGGCCACCACAATGGCCCCCGCATAGCGAATGGGCCGGGTGTCGCCCTGCTGCTTGTTCTTAAAGGTCATACCCGAGCGCTCCAGCTGCTCCATCTCCTCCAGCAGAGTCCCCGCGTCCAGGGCGTCCAGCCGTTCCTCCCGGTCTTTCAGTGCCCGGCAGAACTCTATGGACTGCTCCAGACTGCGCCGCTCCCGCTCCAGGGTCACCAGATGGCGGCGCATGCCGTCACCGATGGTGCTGCTCCCCGCCTGCATGCGGCGGATTTCCTCCAGGGGAAGCCCCAGCTTGCGCAGCAGCTTAATCTGCCGCAGGGCTTCCACCTCCTCCGGGCCATAGTCCCGGTAGCCGTTCTCGCTGTTGCGCCGGGGAGCCAGCAGACCCTGTGCCTCATAGAAGCGGATATTCTTTTTGGTGATGCCCACCTGGGCCTCTACCTCGTTGATTTTCACGGGGTCATTCCTCCCTTTTCAAGCTCAGGTTACACCTTCCACCTGGGGGAAGGTCAAGTGTTTTTACAAAAAATATGGTTTCCACCTGGGGGAGGCTTACTCTGGTATAAAAGAGAATCCCCGGCCGGAGCCGGGGATTTGGTTTAAAGCTTGATAAACTGCTCCATTTCCAGCACAAACACTGTGGCGCCGCCCACTTCAATTTTAATGGGAGTGCAGCCCAGGTTCCACGCGGGCACCCCGCCCGTCCCATGGGGGGCGATGATCTCCGTCTCAGCACGCTTGGCACAGTTCTCTTTCAAAATCTCCAGAACGTGCTCCACCTGGTTGTCTTCCGCGCCGATCATCAGCGTGGTATTGTCATCCCGGAGGAAGCCGCCGGTACTGGCCAGCTTGGTCACACCGATGTGGGACTGGGCCAGACCTTCAATGGCCATGTTGGCATCCTTATCCCGGATTACCGCAAAAATCAGTTTCATATAGAACTCCTCCTTCAGCCAATGTGCCGGAGCATCTCCATTGCGCAGGGGTGTCCGTCCGGCTTTTATGATAGCATACTTTCCGCGCTATGCGTGTAAATTTTCCATTAAGCTTTTCCAACGGTGATCTCCAGCACCTCCAACCGGTCCCCTTCCACCCGGAAGCGGACCTCACAGCCGCCAAAGGCCATGCCGTAGACCCTCTGGGGGTCGTCCTGATACTGGGGCCTGGGGTCCTGGGCCAATACGCCCCGCAGCGCTTCCCGCTTCTCCGGGGGAATCGATTCCAGCAGGTGCTCGGGAATTTCCACCTGCAAGCTGGGCTCCTTGGGCTGGGAGGCAAAGCCCCCGGTAGCCTCGGGTTTGCAGTCGGCATAGGGCAGATAGGGCTTGATGTCGTAAATGGGCGTCCCGTCCATCAGGTCGGCCCCCGCCACCACCAGCACCGGGCCCAGCTTTGGGTCCTGCTCCAGCCCCACCAGCTTGACGCAGGACAATCCGATGGGATTGGGCCGGAAGGGAGAACGGGTGGCAAACACCCCCAGGCGGGCATTTCCGCCAAGCCTTGGCGGGCGCACCGTGGGGGACCAGGGTTTTCCCTTGGCCTTGGAAAACTCCCAGATGAGCCACAGGTGAGAAAAGCCCTCCAGCCCCCGGAAAGCACTGATCTGCCGGTATTCCGGCTCAAACACGATCCGGGCCGTCAGCTCTTCCACCAGGCCGCTCTGCCGGGGAATGCCGAATTTTTCCGGAAAATCGCTCCGGATATGGGCAATCGCCTTGATGCCGCTGTCTTCCATCGCCCTCCCCTTTCGCCTATTGATAATTTAAATCAGTATAGCATCCTCCGCCCCGCCGGTCAAGGCCGGAATCCTCCGCCCCGCCGCTGAAAAGACCGGCGCCGTATTCGCGGCGCCGGTCTTTCTGATGGGGATATGGTTAAAATTCCAGTTTGCCCTGGGCAATACACTGCCCGCTCTTCCGGTCGAAGAGCATGATATTGTCTCCGGTAATGGAGAGTGGCACCTTTGCGCCGATGGTAAACAGAGAGCTTCCGAAAATCACGCCGGTGAGCAGGAAATCGTCAATGCGCACCTTGATGGTGGACTCCATGCCTGTGTGCATGGCGCCGTAGATCTCGCCCTCCAGGCTTCCGCTGTCCACAATGTCCAAAAACTCCGGACGGATGCCCAGCACCAGGTCCTGGTTGGTGAGTACCGGCTCCTCCTGGAGGGAGTCGTCCTCCTCCTCCACCTTAGCCACATGGTAGCGGAAGGCCTCGTCCTTGTTGCCCTTTTCCACATAGGACTTCTCCGCCGCCTTCTTTTTGTGCTCCTCCTCCCGCGCCGCTGCCTGGGCGTCCCGCTGGCTAAACCAGCTCTCCAGATCCAGGGGAGCGGTGGGGCGGAAGGTAGCCGGGCGCTGGTTAAACACGGTGAGGGACAGGGTTCCGTCGGGGTTCTGGGTGCCCTTGGCCTCCACAAAGTTGATAGCGGGGTTTCCTACAAAGTCGGCCACGAAAAGGTTGGAGGGGCGGTGATAGACGGTGAGGGGGGCGTCGTACTGCTGGAGCACCCCGTTGTTGATGAGACAAATCTGGGTGGCCAGTGTCATGGCCTCCATCTGGTCGTGGGTGACGTAGACGAAGGTGGAACCGGTCTCCACGTGCAGGCGCTGGAGCTCATAGCGCATTTCCAAACGCAGCTTGGCGTCCAGGTTGGACAGAGGCTCATCCATAAAGAGCACCGAGGGCTCGGGGGCCAAGGTGCGGGCAATGGCCACACGCTGCTGCTGGCCGCCGGACAGCTCCGCGGGGTAGCGGTCCATGAACATGCCGATCTTCACGATCCGGGACACCCGGCGCACCGACAGGTCGATCTCTTCCTTGGTGAGCTTCCGGGTCTCCTTGACCACCTGGCCGTTCTGGACCACCTCAAAGCGCTCGTTGAGGTTCTGGTTCTTCCGGGCGGACTCCACCTTAGCCTGGAGGGCCTTGATCTCCCCGGAAACATCCTTTCCCTCCTCCAGGTGGTAGCTAAAGAGCTTTTTGGCCGTGTAGATGGAGATGGTAAAGGCGTCAATGAGCTTAATGTAGGCCTTCTTCTCGTCGATTTTGCCCTTCTTGTCCCGGCAGTCCTCCAGAATTTTTACCACTTCCCCGGGATTCTGGAGAATCTCCGCCAGGCGGGCGGCGTTTTTGGCCTCAAAGTCCACCTTAGCCATGGGCTCCTTCACGTTGGACAGGCCAAAGGAGATGTTTTCATACACCGTCATGTTGGGCCACAGGGCGTAGTTCTGGAACAGGAAGCCCACCTTGCGCTTGTTGGCGGGGACGTTGATGCCCAGCTCACTGTCGAAGACCACCTGGTCGCCGATGGTGATGCGCCCGCTGGTGGGGGTCTCCAGTCCGGCGATCATCCGCAGGGTGGTGGTCTTGCCGCAGCCGGAGGGGCCCAGCAGGGTGACGAAGGAATTGTTCTCAATGACCAGGTCCAGGTCGTCCACGGCGTAGAATTTGCCCCAGCGCTTGGTCACATGTTCCAATCTGATTTCCGGCATAACTTAACCTCCTATTCCCTTGTCCAGGCTGGCTCCGGTGACCTTGTTGACCAGAGTGTTGCACACCAGGATGGTGATGATCAAAATCAGGTTGATGCCGCTGGAGAAGGCGTACAGGCCCATTTCGTCGAAGTAGTCCAGGGTGGTGGAGAGAATGAACCCCTGCACACACAACAGCATAAACAGGGACAGCTCCCGCAGGCAGGTCATAAAGGGGAGCAGATAGCCGCTGATGATGGACGACTTCTGGATGGGGATGATGATCCGGGTCATCCGCTTGACCCAAGGGATGTTCTGAATAATGGCGGCCTCTTCAATCTCCCCGGACAGCTGCAGCATGGAGTTGAGGGAGCTGCGGCTGGCAAAGGGGATATACTTGATGGTACCGACGATAATCAGGATGGTATAGGTGTTGAAGAGGTTGATCTTCTCGCTGGAGAAGAGAATGAAGAAGGCCACGCCCACTGCGATGGAGGGCATGAGATAGGGAAGAAAGGCCACAGAGTTGACATAGTTGGCCCATTTACTTCGCCTGTTCTTGGACACGGCATAACCGATGAGGGTGCCCAGAGTGCCCGCCAGCAAAGCGCAGCACACGCTGACCCAGATGGTGCCCTTGAAGGCGTTCCAGATGGTCTCGTTGTGGAGGATGCCCTTCTGGCCGTACATACCGTTCTCCGTCACATTCTCGTCGGTGGTCCACCACTTGGTGGTGAGGTGATCGGGACCTCCGGTATAGAGGAAGGAGTAGTCGCCTGGGTTGGGCAGGAAGGTCTCAAAGGCAAAGGAGACAATGGGGAAAATGCTGGTAAGGAAGGTAGTTACCACCAGGATGAGGGCAATGACATACTTGCCCACCCGGCCCAGGTTGATCTTGGAAATCTGGCCGGACTTTCCGGTGACGGTGGTGTAGCTCTTGCGGCTTTGGAGGCTGAGCTGGTTGAGCAGCATGATGGCCACGCCGAAGATCATCATAATGATGGCCAGAATACTGGCCTCGCCGGTGTACTTGGAGTTCATGGACACATACTTGGTGGCCAGGGTGGTGAGATTCAGGTAGTGGGGCACGGGGTAGGAGCCCATGGCGCTGCCGAACACCAGCAGAACGGTGGACAAAATGGCGGGCTTGACCATGGGCAGGGTGATGCGGCACATGATCCGCCACTTGGGGGTGTCCAGAATGGTGGCTGCCTCCTCCAGATTGGCGTCCATATTCCGGAAAATGCCGCCGATGAGGATGTAGGCAAAGGGTGCGTAGTGCAGTCCCAGCACCACCAGGCTGGGGAAGAGACCCTTGCACCACCAGATGGGCATGTTGATGCCCAATGTGGCCGCCAGCAGGCCGTTGGAGGTGCCGGTCACGGCGTTGGAGTTAAACAGGTTCTGCCACACCACCGCAAGGGTCCACTGGGGCATGATGTAGGGGAAGATAAAGATGGAGCTGAGGTATTTGCGCCAGGCCAGGTTGGTGCGGGTAATGAGGAAGGCGAACATGCCGCCGAAGAGGATGGCCACCACACAGGTGCCCACTGCCAGCCAGATGGTGTTCAGAAGGGGCGTCCACAGGTTGGTTTTGGCCATGGGGCTGGTGAAGAGGTCAATGTAGTTGACCACGGTGTATCCTGCGCTCTGGCCAGTGAGGTGGGCGTCAATGGTGCCCGGGTGGATTTTAAAGGTGTCTTCCACAATGGCGATAATGGGAGCGACGGTGCTGAAGGTAAGCACAATGCCCATCAGCAGCAGGATCACATTGTGGGGCTTGGAGAAAAAGGTTTTGATTTTATTCAGCCGGATGGCGGACGCATTGGCCCGCCGCATCTTCATTTGGTCCATATGATCTCTCCTTTATGCCGGGATGGGAAAGCGCCCTTGGAAGCGGCGGATTTCACCTGCGTCCAAGGGCGCTTTGTTGTGCCTATGCTCGGAAGCGAGATTCAGCAACGCCCGGGCAGACGGTGGTTCCGGACAAGAAGGGCGTTAGCCCGCGCTGTACTTATCCAGCATCTCGATCCAGCTGCCCACGGTGAAGGAGACGGAAGCGCAGTACTCCGGGTCCTCCAGGACCAGCTTGCCGTCGCCCACCCACCAGTCGTAGCCGTGGTCGTTGAGGGCGGCAAACTCCACGGTGGTGCCGTCCTCGGCCATGCCGCCGGTCTGGTGGTGATAGATCTCCTCGTTTTCCGCGGCCACAGCGGGGTTGGAGGAGTAGCCGCCAATGTCCTTGCCCCAGGCGGAGAAGCCGTCGGCGGTGCAGGTCATGTAAGCGATGAAGGCGCAGGCGGTCCAGGGCAGGGGGCTGTTGTCGGTGACGAACAGGTAGTGGCAGTAGCCGAAGCCGCCCATGCCGGTGTAGCCGTCATTGTAAGCGGCCACGGTGATGTTGTTCTTGGAGACGGAAGCGGACTCTTCCACAGAGCGCAGCTTGGAGTACACAATGAGACCGAACTGATCGGTGGCGGACTGGTCCACCAGGGTGTTGCAGATGGGGCCATCGTCGGTCTGGGCGTTGTAGCTGCCAACCCAGAGCTTGATCCAGGCCAGGGCATACTTGCCGTTCTCGCCCAGGGCCAGGCTCTCCGCCTCAGAGGCCATGGCGTCGATGGTGGGCTGGAAGTAGGCCTGCTCCTCGGCGCTGAGAGCCTCAAAGGCCTCCTTCAGCATGGCGGCATAGTCGTCCCGGGTGAGCATGTACAGGAAGTTCTTGCCCACGATCTCGGAGTCGATGTCCATAAACAGACCGTGCTCGCCCTCGGCCACAAAGTCCCAGCAGTTGTCATAGGTCTTGGAGCCGGTGTTGTTGTACATGAAAATCTTGTTCAGGGTCTGGAGGGGCAGATAGCCCTCATACTCCTCGGCAGTGGTGCCGTTGGCGTCGGCCCAGTCCTTGGGGATGAAGGTGTCCAGGATGCCGGTCTGGACCATCTTGGACTCGATCTGGTTGCCGTCCTGGATGAGGGTCATG
>CALWYG010000095.1 GCA_944385695.1 uncultured Oscillospiraceae bacterium
AGGAGCTGATGGATCAGTTTGTCATCAAGCTGCGCCTGGTACGCCACCTGCGCACCCCGGAGTATAACGAGCTCTTCGGCGGCGATCCCACCTGGGTCACCGAGGCCATCGGCGGTATGGGGGTGGATGGGCGCACCCTGGTCACCAAAAACTCCTTCCGCATCCTCCACACCCTCACCAACCTGGGCACTGCCCCGGAGCCCAACCTGACGGTGCTGTGGAGCCGGAACCTGCCCCAGGCGTTCAAGGACTACTGCGCCAAAATGAGCATAGACACCGACTCCATCCAGTACGAGAGCGACGAGCTTATGCGTCCCATGTACGGGGACGACTACTGCATCTCCTGCTGCGTGTCCGCCATGGCGGTAGGCAAGCAGATGCAGTTCTTCGGGGCCCGGGCCAACCTGGCCAAGAGCCTTCTCTACGCCATCAACGCTGGCGTGGATGAGAAAAAGGGCACAACGGTAGTGCCGGGTATCGAGCCGGACCGGGACGAGGTGCTGGACTACCCCAAGGTGCTGGGAAATTATAAGAAGGTGCTCTCCTATGTGGCCCAGCTCTATGTGGACACCATCAACATCATCCACTATATGCACGACAAATACGCCTATGAAAGCAGCCAAATGGCCCTCCACGACACCCTGGTGGAGCGGCTGGCCGCCTTTGGGGTGGCTGGGCTGTCCATCGCCGCCGACTCCCTGTCCGCCATTAAGTTTGCCAAAGTGCGTCCCATCCGGAACGAACAGGGCATCGCCGTGGACTTCCAGGTGGAGGGAGACTTCCCCAAATACGGCAACGACGACGACCG
Source organism: uncultured Oscillospiraceae bacterium (assembly GCA_944385695.1). Lineage (GTDB taxonomy): Bacteria > Bacillota > Clostridia > Oscillospirales > Oscillospiraceae > Lawsonibacter. Next base: position 809 of record CALWYG010000095.1, read on the forward strand.
GGTGGACGACATCGCTGTGGAGCTGGTGTCCTACTTCTCAGCGGAGCTGAAAAAGCACCCCCTCTACCGGGACGCCATCCACACCCTCTCCGCCCTTACCATCACCTCCAACGTGATGTACGGCAAAAAGACCGGGGCCACTCCCGACGGGCGCAAGGCCGGGGAGCCCTTTGCCCCCGGGGCCAACCCCATGCATGGGAGGGACAAGAGCGGGGCCCTGGCCTCCCTCAACTCGGTGGCCAAGATCCCCTACCGGGCGGTGTGCCAGGACGGGGTGTCCAACACCTTCTCCATTGTCCCCGCCGCCCTGGGCAAAAGCGGGGAGGAGCGGGTGAAGAACCTGGTGTCCATCCTGGACGGCTACTTTATCCAGGGGGCCCACCACCTGAACGTAAATGTGATGAACCGCCAGGTGCTTTTGGACGCCATGGAGCACCCGGAGCAGTACCCTACCTTGACCATCCGGGTGTCGGGCTACGCGGTGAACTTCAGCCGCCTGAGCCGGGAGCAGCAGCTGGAGGTCATCAAGCGCACCTTCCACGAACAGATGTAACCGTGAGAACATACGGGCCGGGACACACCGCTGTGTCCCGGCCCGGCCTTTTCCGGGAGAGGGAGGTTTACATCTCTGGGTTCCTGTGATAAAATGACTGACACTGATTGGAACAGAAGGGAGGGACGAGCCCTGTCCGGCTACTTTTTCCCCATGATCGCCCGCATGCGGTATATCAACCGCTGGGGCCTTATGCGAAACACCCAGCTGGAAAATATCCAGGAGCACTCCCACATGGTGGCCGTCCTGGCCCACGCTTTGGCCGTCCTTGAAAACCGCTATTTCGGCGGGCACATCGACCCCGGCGCCGTGGCGGTGGCCGCCCTCTACCACGACGCCAGTGAGATTCTCACCGGAGACATGCCCACCCCCATCAAGTATGACAACCCCGACATCCAGAGCGCCTACAAGCAGGTGGAGGCGGTGGCGGAGCAAAAGCTGCTGTCTATGCTGCCGGAGGACCTGCGGGGGGATTTTGAAGCGGCCATTACCATCCCGGACCCGGAGATCCGGGCCCTGGTCAAGGCAGCGGACAAGCTTTCGGCCTATCTCAAGTGCGTGGAAGAGGTCAAAGCGGGAAATGACGAGTTTAAAAAAGCCAAGGAGCAGACCTATGCGGCCCTCAGGCAGAATCCAGTGCCCGCTTTGGGCTACTTTATGGAGCACTTCTTGGACGGGTTTGAGCTGACCCTGGACGAGCTGTCTTAACGGATTGGATTGAGTGGACACACTTAAAATGAAAAAGGAAAGGATTAAAATTATGAAAGCCATTGTCACCGTCATCGGCAAGGACCGGGTAGGCATCACCGCCGCCGTGTGTTCCCTGCTGGCCCAGCACAACATCAATATTCTGGATATCAACCAGACCGTTTTGCAGGAGTACTTCACCATGGTCATGTTGGTGGACACCTCCGCCTGTAAGGACTCCATCGGCGAGATGGCCGACCTGCTGGAGCAGGCCGGCAAGGAGCAGGAGCTGTCCATCCGCATCCAGCGGGAGGACATCTTTAATGCCATGCACCGAATCTAAGCGCGGAGGCGCGCGTCGCGCAGCCGCCGCAGCGTGATACCCGACAGATAGCACCTTTTTAGGAGGACGACTATGCTCAACCAAAGTGAAATTATGCAGACCATCCAGATGATCGACCAGCAGCATCTGGATGTGCGTACCATTACCATGGGAATCTCCCTGCTCTCCTGTGCCCACAGCGATGTGAAGGTAGCCTGCGACAAGGTCTATGACAAGATCACCCGCTATGCGGAGAACCTGGTGGCCACGGGAGAGGCCATTGAGAAGGAATTTGGCATCCCCATTGTGAATAAGCGCATCTCCGTCACCCCCATCGCCCTGGTGGCCGCCGCGTCGGAGACCGACAACTATACCCCCTTCGCCCAGGCCATGGACCGGGCGGCCAAGACCACCGGCGTGAACTTCATCGGCGGCTTTTCCGCCCTGGTGCAGAAGGGCATGACCAAGGCCGACCGGATTTTGATTCACTCCATCCCCGAGGCCCTGTCCACCACCGACATCGTGTGCTCCAGCGTCAACGTGGGCTCCACCAAGGCGGGCATCGACATGGACGCTGTGGCCCTGATGGGCCGGACCATCAAGGACCTGGCCCAGGCCACCGCCGACAAGGGGGGCTTTGGCTGCGCCAAGCTGGTGGTGTTCTGCAACGCCGTGGAGGATAACCCCTTCATGGCCGGCGCGTTCCACGGCGTGGGCGAGCCGGAGAAGGTCATCAACGTGGGCGTCTCCGGCCCCGGCGTGGTCCACCACGCCCTGAAGGCCGTGAAGGGACAGCCCTTTGACGTGGTGGCCGAGACCATTAAGAAGACCGCCTTCCGCATCACCCGCATGGGCCAGCTGGTGGCTCAGGAGGCCTCCCGCCGCCTGGACACCCCCTTCGGCATCGTGGATCTGAGCCTGGCCCCCACCCCCGCCATCGGGGACAGTGTGGCCCGGATTCTGGAGGAGATGGGCCTGGAGGTGTGCGGCACCCACGGCACCACCGCCGCCCTGGCCCTTTTGAACGACGCGGTGAAGAAGGGCGGCGTCATGGCGTCCTCCTCCGTGGGCGGCCTCAGCGGCGCCTTTATCCCCGTCAGTGAGGACGAGGGCATGATTGCCGCCGCCGCCTCCGGGGCGCTGACCCTGGACAAGCTGGAGGCCATGACCTGCGTGTGCTCTGTGGGCCTTGACATGATCGCCGTCCCCGGCGACACCAGCGCCGAGACCCTCTCCGCCATCATTGCCGACGAGGCGGCCATCGGCATGGTCAACTCCAAGACCACCGCTGTGCGCATCATTCCCGCCCCCGGCTGCAAGGTGGGCGACACGGTGGAGTTTGGCGGGCTGCTGGGTTCCGCCCCGGTGCAGAAGGTCCACCCCTTCTCCGCCAAGGAGTTTGTGGCCCGGGGCGGCCGGATCCCGGCCCCCATGCAGAGCCTGAAGAACTGATTGCGTGAAAAATCCGCCCGACTCCATCGGGCGGATTTTTTTACCAGAATTTTTTCTTTTTCATAATCCACAGGCTGATTATCACAATGAGCGCGCTGAGGGCGATGACCGCGGGATAGCCGTACTTCCACCCCAGCTCGGGCATGCCGGCAAAATTCATTCCGTACCACCCGGCCACCAGAGACAGGGGAAGG
>CALWYG010000096.1 GCA_944385695.1 uncultured Oscillospiraceae bacterium
CAAGAGGTACTATATAACCCGCCTTTCCCCTAGTCAACAGGCAAACCGCCGGAAAAATAGGAGATTTGTTCCGCTTTCCAGAGAGTACGGAAAAAAAAATAAAAAAAAAGCAAAGAAATGCTTGACAAGAGGGAGGACACTCTATATAATGCTACTTGCGTTCAAAGACAGCAGGGGCCCCACGGGGCGTAATTCCTGCCGAGAGTGCTTTCAAAGGGAATACTTTTGATTGTACTGTCCTCCTGTCTTTTTGACCGGAGGTTTTTTGTTGCGCGGATCATTTTCTGGAGGTGAATCCAAAATGCCTAACGCAAAAGTTCTTTCTGAGAAGCAGGCCATCGTCGCCGCTCTGACTGAGCAGCTGAAGGGCGCTTCCAGCGGCGTGCTGGTGGATTACAAGGGTATCACCGTCGCCGAGGACACCGCTCTGCGTGTGGAGCTGCGCCAGAACGAGGTGCAGTACGGCGTGGTCAAGAACACCCTGGCCCGCTTTGCCCTGAACAACGTTGGCCTGGAGGGTCTGGACGAGGTGCTCAATGGTACCACTTCTCTGGCTACCAGCCACGGTGACCCCATCGCTCCCATGCGTGTGGTCAACAAGTATGCCAAGCAGCTGGGCGAAGGCCGCTTCACCATTAAGGGCGGCTTCATGGACGGTAAGGTCCTCTCCCTGGAGGAGATCAACGCTCTGGCCGAGCTGCCCGCCAAGGACGTCCTGCAGGCTCAGGCTCTGGGCATGATGCTGGCTCCCATTACCAGCCTGGCTATCGTGCTGAAGGCCATTGCCGAGAAGGGCGGCGAGGCTGCTCCCGCCGAGGAGGCCGCTCCCGCCGAGGAGGCTCCCGCTGCCGAGTAATCGGCCCCATCCGCTCCCATGAGGGGAGACACATTTTAATTTGAAATTTTACTATTAGGAGGTAAATTATCATGGCTAGTGAGAAGATTACTGCTCTGATTGAGGAAGTTAAGGCTCTGACCGTTCTGGAGCTGTCCGAGCTGGTGAAGGCTCTGGAGGAGGAGTTCGGCGTGTCCGCCGCTGCTATGGCCGCTCCCGCCGCTGGCGGCGCTGCTGCTCCCGCTGCTGAGGAGAAGACCGAGTTTGACGTGGTTCTGGCTGGCTTCGACGCCGCTGCCAAGATCAAGGTCATCAAGGCTGTCCGTGAGATCACCGGCCTGGGCCTGGCTGAGGCCAAGGGCGTGGTCGAGGGCGCTCCCAAGACCCTGAAGGAGGCTGTCTCCAAGGACGAGGCCGAGGAGATGAAGAAGAAGCTGGAAGAGGCCGGCGCCAAGGTCGAGCTGAAGTAAGCTTTTTCCCCAAAGACAAGAAAACAGGTGCTGTCGAAAGACGGCACCTGTTTTTTTATAGCAGCAGGGAGATAAGCGGGATGGTAAGAATGCACAGCAGGCTGGAAAGAAAGACGATTCGGGCGCCCACCTGTGTGCAGCCGCCGTACTGTTCTCCCATGATGGTGGAGACCGTGGGGGAGGGCATGGCCATGATAATCAAGGTGACCCCTACCACCAGCGGGCTGAGGCTGGGAAAGGGAAGTGTGATCGCCCAGGCGATGACGGGGAACAGGAGCAGGCGTACCGCGCATGCGGAGATGGCATCCCTGTCCCGGATGGTGTCGGAGATGGTTCCCTGGGCCAGGTTCATTCCGGTGACAAACATGGATAACGGTGTTGTCACATTGGACAGGTGCTGAATGGGGGTTAGAATAGGACCGGGCACAGGAATCTGGCCCAAATAGAAGATCAGACTGAGTACAATGGCGGCATTGATAGGAGAGAAGAGGGCGCAGCGCAGAGAGAGGGAGCCATGGGAGTTCCCCTTTGGAATGTCCATACACACCATTTTGGCACCCAGTGTGTAGACCAGCAGGTTGAAGGGAATTCCCATAAGAACGGCCAGAATGAGCCCGTCGTCACCAAAAATCGCATAGACTACAGGAAAACCCATAAAGCCGTTGTTGCAGAAGGTGGTACAGCAGCACCACATCCCTCGACGGCCCTCTGGGACCCGAAACAGCCGGGACAGCGGCAGAGAGAGCGCGGCATAGAGTGGGAAGAGCAGAGCGCTGATGAGCAGGGCGGCCACGCCGGAGCTAAGAAATTCCGGGTCGAAGGGGCGGATCATGGAGGCGAAGACGGTGGCGGGAAGCGTAATCTTCATCAGCAGAGTGCTCATGGGCTTGGAGGACTCAACCGGAAGCACCCGCAGCCGTACGGCCAGAAAACCGACTCCAATCAGCAGGAAGAGACCTACCAGATTGGAAAGCAGAGCGGACAGATTCGTAGCGTTCACCTCTTTTGTGTTTTATGGAAGTAAGCCGCCGGCAGATTCTGCCGGCGGCTTTGTTAGAAGAACTCAGCGGTTTTTAAACGAAGTGATCTTTTCCTTGTTGACAAAAGCACGCATGGCGTCCTTCTGATCCTCCGTGGCAAAGCACAGGCCGAAGGCTTCGGACTCGAAGGCGGTGCCAGTTGCCATATCGGTCTGGAGTCCCCGGCGGATGGCTGCCTTGGACTGGCGCACGGCAACTTGGGCGTTGGCGGCGATGGCATTTGCCAGCTCCAGGGCCTTGTCCATCAGCTCCTCGGCGGGGTACACATGGCTTACAAGACCCAGCTCCTTGGCCTCTTCCGCCCGGATGGTCTTGGCCGTAAGGATCAGCTCCATGGCGTTGGAAACGCCTACGATGCGGGCCAGACGCTGAGTACCGCCAAAGCCGGGGGTGATGCCCAGCCCCACCTCGGGCTGGCCGAACTTGGCCTTCTCGCTGGCCAGACGGATATCACAGGCCATGGACAGCTCGCAGCCGCCGCCCAGAGCAAAGCCGTTGACAGCAGCGATGGTGGGCTTGGTAAGATTTTCCAGCTTCAGGAACACCTGGTTGCCATAGACGCCGAACGCCTTGCCTTCCACTGCGGTGAAATGGGACATCTGGCCGATGTCGGCCCCGGCCACAAAGGAGCGGCCTGCGCCGGTGAGCACAACCACCAGGATTTCTTCGTCACGCTCCACCTGATCCAGCACCTCGTCCAGATCCCGGAGTACCTGGTCGTTCAGGGCGTTGAGGGCCTCGGGGCGGTTCATGGTGATGACGCCCACGGCGCCTTTCTTTTCCAATTCAACAAAAGCCATGGGAATAATCCTCCTTTTAATATTATTGAGTCGTGCCCCTATTATAGCCTAACTTTCTCCCGGGGGCAAGGGGTAACGGATAAACCGACCGCCCGATGAATAGAGTGTTGGGAGGGGGGATCGTCCTTGGAAGAGAAAATGCTGTCTGCCGGGCGGGGAGCGCTGTTTCTGACCGCTTTGAGCAGTGTGTCCCAGCTGCTGGGGTTTGGCTACCGGGTTCTGCTCTCCCGCATGGCAGGAGCGGAGGTCATGGGGCTTTATCAGCTGATTATGCCGGTATACTCTGTGCTGCTGTCTCTCACTGCTGTGGGGCTGACGGCGGCGATTTCCAATTTGACCTCCCAATATCTGGCCTTGGGGAATGGAAAGGCGGTAAGCCAGACCGTGGGCACCTGCCTGCGTCTGTTTTTCCTGGCACTCATTCCCCTGGGAGCGGGAGTGGTGTTGGGCTCCGATGCTATTTCCGTCTATTTATTGGGTGACGCGCGCACCCAGCTGGGCCTTATGCTGCTGGTGCCCTGTGTGGCCCTGACGGGAGTGGAAAACTTCCATAAGCACGTCTTCTACGGTTCGGGATCGGTCCGGGCTCCGGCGGTGGTGGAGCTGCTGGAGCAGTTTGTCCGGACCCTGGCGGTGCTGGGGCTTTTGTGGCTGTTTCTGCCCCAGTATCCCGAGCGGGTGGTGGGACTAATCGTATGCGGCATGGTGATCTGTGAGATTTTTTCCTCCTGCACCCTGGTGGTACTCTACCGGCGGCGCCTGGCTCGCCTGCATCGGCAGGGGACGGGGGAAGCGGGGAACATCCGCCGCCGCCGGGTATGTTCCATTGCGCTGCCAGTGGGTCTGAATGCGCTGCTGGGCAATTTGCTGGGGGCGGCCAACGCCACGCTGATTCCTCAAAAACTGGTGGAAGGGGGCGTGGAGCGCTCCCAGGCGGTGGCCCAGTTTGGCGTGGTATGTGGAATGACCATGCCCATGCTCTCCCTGCCCATTGTCTTTTTGGGGGCGCTCAATCTGGTGCTGGTGCCCCGGCTGGCTCGGGCTGCCGCACTGAGTCGAGAGAGGGAGGTGCGGTGCCTGGTGGGGCGGGCCATGTCGGCGGTGTCCCTGCTCACGTTGCCGGCCATGTCCCTGATGGTGGTGGTGGGCCCCGACCTTGGAAATGCCATGTTTCACCAGGAGGGAGTGGGGGAGTATCTGATTCCCCTGGCCCTGGTCATGGCCATGAGCTGCTTCTGTTCCGTGGTGGCCTCTGCCCTTAACGGGGTGGGCAGCCAGCGGGCAGTGGCGGCCATCTCACTTCTGGGAGGTGTGGTGCAGCTGCTGTTTACCCTGGCGCTGGTACCGCTGCCGGGAGTGGGGATGGGAGGCTATGTGGCGGGAGCGGTGGTTTTCCAGCAGACGGGCAATATAAAACAGGTCCCTGAGAGGGATATTCGGATTCCATGTGGACTGAT
>CALWYG010000097.1 GCA_944385695.1 uncultured Oscillospiraceae bacterium
CACAGCCTGGGTCTCGTCGGCGATGACCAGGTGGTTGGCGGTGAGCTTGCGCACCTGGCCGTCCAGGGTGGTGAGCTCCTCGCCCTCCTCAGCCCGGCGCACGATGATCTTGCCGCCCTTCACATAGCGGTAGTCAAAGGCGTGCATGGGCTGGCCGTACTCCAGCATGACGTAGTTGGTGATGTCCACGATGTTGTTGATGGGGCGCACGCCCATGGCGCGCAGGCGCTCGCGCATCCACTTGGGGGAGGGGGCAATCTTCACATTGCGCACCATCCGGGCGGTATACCGGGGGCACAGGTCATCGGCGGGAGTTTCCACATCCAAAAGCTCCACCAGACTGCCTTCGGCGCCGCCCTTGACTACCGGCTCGTGGAGACGCAGAGGTACGTCATAGGTGGCGGATACCTCCCGGGCCAGACCGATAACGGAGAGACAGTCAGGGCGGTTGGGAGTGATTTCAAACTCCACCACGTGGTCATCGGCCCCGATGACGGGCTTCAGGTCGTCGCCGGGCTTCACGCCCTCCTCATGGAGAATGAAGATGCCGTCGGGGATGCAGTGGGGGAACTCGGCCTGCTGGGCGCGCAAATCCTCCAGAGTGCAGATGTGCTCCTTTTTGGTGTCCAGGGCCACCAGGTCTCCCGCGTGGAGGTTGGCACAGTTGGTGGCCACGGAGACGGAACCGCTGCCCACCTCGCAGGCGGCGGTGTAGGCGTTCACTCCGTCGCAGCGCACGGCGGTGATCCGGGCGCAGACCACGCTGCCGAAGATCTTGTGGCCGGGCTGGATATCCGCGGGAATGGAGGGCTTTTCCGGGTCCAGAGGCTTATAGTCGTTTAAAAGAGCGGCGGGGGTGATGACGGCATAGGGGAAGTCCCGGGTGTCCAGCCCCAGCTCAGAGAGGCCGCACATCATGCCGTTGGACACGACACCGCGCAGCTTACCCTTTTCGATCTTCTTGCCGCCGGGGAGGGTGGACTTGTGCAGAGCCACCGGCACTATGTCGTCGGGGTGGATGTTCCAGGCGCCGGTGACAATCTGCACCGGCTCAGCCTGTCCCACGTCGATCTGGCACACCCACATGTGGTCAGAGTCGGGATGCCGCTCCATGGACAGGATCTTGCCCACCACCACGTTGGAGATTTCTTCCCCCAGGTCATGGGTCAGCTCCACCTTGGAGCCGGAGAGGGTCATAGCCTCGGCAAAGTCTTTATCATTGGCATCGACGGTGACAAACTCGCTCAGCCACTTTCTGCTTAAATTCATTGCTTCTATTCTCCTCTCTTAGAACTGCTCCAGGAAGCGCACGTCGTTTTCAAAAATCAGGCGCAGGTCAGCGATCTTGAAGCGGCGCATAGCGGTACGCTCCAGGCCGATGCCGAAGGCCCAGCCGGAGTACTCGTTGGGGTCGATGCCGCTCATCTCCAGCACCCGGGGGTGAATCATTCCAGCGCCCAGCAGCTCGATCCAACCCTCGCCCTTACAGGTGGGGCAGCCCACGCCGCCGCACTTGTGGCACTGTACATCCATTTCGCAGGAGGGCTCGGTGAAGGGGAAGTGGTGGGGACGGAAGCGGGTTTTGGTGCCCTTGCCGTAGAGCTGCTCCACCACGGTGTTGAGGGTGCCCTTCAGGTCGGCCATGGTGACGTTCTTGTCGATGACCATGCCCTCCACCTGGTGGAACATGGGGGAGTGGGTGGCGTCCACCTCGTCCTTGCGGTAGACACGGCCGGGGGCGATGATGCGGATGGGCAGGGGCATGGTGTCCATGGCCCGGACCTGCATGGGGCTGGTCTGGGAGCGGAGCATCACCCGGCTGTCCTCGTCAAAATAGAAGGTGTCGGACCAGTCCCGGGAGGGGTGGCCCTCCTCAGCGTTGAGGCGGTCGAAGTTCAGCTCAGCCAGCTCCACCTCGGGGCCGTCCAGAACGGTGAAGCCCATGCCCACAAAGATGTCCTTGAGCTCATCCAGGGCGATATACATGGGGTGCTTGTGGCCCAGCTTCACGCTCTTGCCGGGGACGGTCACGTCCAGGGCCTCGTCACGAAGGCGCTGCTCCAGGGCCTTGGCCTCCAGCTTTTTGGAGGCCTCCTCAATGGCTCCCTCCAGGGCGGCGCGGACCTCATTGGCCAGCTGACCCATGGCGGGACGCTCCTCGGCAGAGAGCTTGCCCATCTGTTTCAACACAGCGGTGAGTTCACCCTTCTTACCCAGATACTTCACCCGCAGCTCGTCCAGAGCGGCCAGGTCCTGGGCGTTCTCAAAGGCGGCCAGAGCCTGGGCGCGGATGTTGGCTAACTGTTCTTTCATCTGCGTTCTTCCTTTCAGATGTGTATTTTGTCATTTTGGCAGCAAAAAAGCCTTTCCTCCCAACATACTGGGACGAAAGGCAGAGCTTCCGCGGTACCACCCGCATTCGCGCACAGGGCGCGCACTTATAACCCCGGTAACGGCGGGTCAGGCCGTCCCCCTCTCAGGGGCCGCTCCCGGGCGAACCAAGCGGATTTCCTCCAAGGCGGCTTTCAGCCGGCGGCCGCCTCTCTCTGCTGAGCAAATCTCCGCTATTTTCCCGTTCCACGCATTTCAGTAACCTTATATATAGCACAAATCTTCTTGAGTTGCAAGGGGAAAAGAAGTATAATGATGAAAATAAGCTGAAAAAGACCGCTTTTTGGGAAAGGAGCCCACCATGAAGAAAGTGATCGCCCTTGCTCTGACCCTGGTCCTCACCGCCGGCCTGGCTGTAGACGCTTCTGCGGCGGATACGGCCATTGGCCACGCCCTGTATACCGACATTGTGACGGAAATTGACGCTCATCCCATCGCCTCCTATAACGTGGGGGGCCGCACCGCTGTGATGGTGCAGGACCTGAACTGGTATGGGTTTTATGTCTACTGGAATGAGGAGGGCCGGTCCGTCTACGTCTGGCCCGGAAGTGCGCGTCCCGGCGGCGTGAGTGTGGAGACGCCGGAGTATGTTCCCCAGCCTCCGGAAGGGAAAGTAGGCGATGCGGCCTACCCCATCTACGCCTCAGACATCACGGTCTATGTGGCGGGGGAGGAAAAGGAGTCCTTCAACATCGGGGGCCATGTGATGGTCTACCTGTCTGACCTTCTTGCCTACGGGGAGCTGAACTGGAACCAGGAGGAAAAGCTTGCCCAGTTCCAGGTGGCTGAGGACCCGGTGAAGCTGGCCATGGACCGGCTGGAGGAAAACGTGTACGCCCCGGAGCATGCCGCTTTGTATCACGGAACGATCACCTATTATGAGGGGGGCCATGGGACCCTGGCCGTGGTACTCGAGGGGGGAACCATGCATGGGAATTCCTGTTCCATGCTTTATGTGGACCGCAGCGGCAAGCAGACCTGGATCGAGCGGCAGCTGCCCTACTATCCCTTCGGGCAGGAGTTCTACCTGGAGCCCACCGAGATTGCCTTTGACCAGTCGGGGGATCAACTGACCTTCATCACCCCCGTCAAAGAGATCTATGAGGATATGTCTGAAAATATATGGGGCCTGACCCGCTGTACCTTTGACACGGCAAGCGGGAAGATCGTTTCTATGGAGCCCCTATCTCACCCGCTGGAGCAGTGGGAAGCCGTCTGTGATCCCTACCAAGGAATGGCAACCGCTCCCGGCAAGCCCTTGCGGATCGAAGTCGGGATCAATATTGAACGGTATGATTCCCAGTTTGAGAAGGTGGAGACGCCCTGGAACAACATGCGTGTCACCATAAATAATCAGGAGGTTACCATCGCCCACTATGGGGACAATGTTGAGAACGACGACGCCCCCTATTCCCAGGCCTACCGCGCCCTTGTGGACATGGGGCTGCCCGATGTGACCAAAGATGGCTTTGCCCAGGAGAATACTCCGGAGCAGCGCGCCCAGGCCGGGCAGTATTTCCAGGTCACCAAAAACGGCCAGAGCGTGCCGGGGGTCCTCTGGTGGAGCCAGGGCAACGGCCACCGGGATCTGAAGTTTACCTTTGACCAAAATGTGAGCCTGTCACGGGGGGATGTAGTGTGCCTCTGGGTCGGTGTTCCAGAGGAAAATTAAAAACCTACAAAAATAGTAGGAAAAAGGATTTACAAATCCTTCCCCTTATGGTAGAATAGGGGCGCCTTGAGAGACAAGGCGCCCCCTGCCCGGTTTGTCCGGGCGGAGTTTGGGGCACAATGAGAGAGAAAACCGGCTCTGGCCGGAAGGATCATACGGAGGAGATTTTCATGCTGGAATTGCAGCACATCAGCTACGATGTGGAGCAGGATGGGGATAACAAGGGAATCCTGCACGACATCAGCCTGACCATCAACGAGCGCTTTGTGGCCATCACCGGCCCCAACGGGGGCGGCAAGTCCACTTTGGCCAAGATCATCGCCGGGATTCTCACCCCCACCCAGGGAAAGATTCTCCTGGATGGGGAGGACATCACCGGCCTCAACATTACCGACCGGGCCCGCCGGGGCATCAGCTTCGCCTTCCAGCAGCCGGTGCGCTTCAAGGGCCTGACGGTGAAGGACCTCATCACCCTGGCCAGCGGCAAGAATATCGGCGTGCCCGAGGCCTGCAACTACCTGTCTGAGGTGGGGCTGTGCGCCAAGGACTACATCGACCGGGAAGTGGACGCCTCCCTGTCCGGCGGCGAGCTCAAGCGCATTGAGATTGCCATGATTATGGCCCGGAGCACCAAGCTCTCCGTCTTTGACGAGCCGGAGGCGGGCATCGACCTGTGGTCCTTTACCAACCTGATCCAGGTATTTGAGCACCTGCACGAGAAGATCAACGGCTCCATCCTCATCATTTCCCACCAGGAGCGGATCTTGAACATCGCCGACCGGATCATCGTCCTGGCCGACGGCAAGGTGCAGAAGGATGGTCCCCGGAAGGACATCCTGCCCACGCTGCTGGGACAGACACCGGATGTGTGCAGTGCCCTCACCGGCAAGGTACGCTGAACGAACGATACGTTCCCAAGGAGGAATTGGAAGCTATGGACGCAATTCAAAAGAGCCTGCTGGAGCAGGTAGCGGATCTTCACGAGGTCCCCGAGGGGGCCTATAACATCCGGGCCAACGGCCAGAAGGCTGCCCGGAACACCACCGCCAACATCGACATTGTCTCCAAAGAGGACAAGGACGGCATCGACATCATCATCAAGCCCGGTACCAAGAACGAGTCCGTCCACATCCCCGTGGTGCTCAGCCAGAGTGGCCTGCAGGAGACGGTATATAACGACTTTTTCATCGGAGAGGACTGCGACGTGACCATCGTGGCCGGCTGCGGCATCCACAACTGCGGGGTGCAGAACTCGGAGCACTCCGGTATCCACACCTTCTACGTGGGCAAGAACGCCCGGGTGCGCTATGTGGAGCGCCACTACGGCGAAGGGGACGGCATGGTGGAGAACATTATGAATCCCACCACTGTAGTGGAGATGGCCGAGGGCAGCTACATGGAGATGGAGACCACCCAGATCAAGGGCGTGGACTCCACCGTCCGCACCACCCGGGCCACCCTGGGCCCTGCCGCCACCCTCATTATCAAGGAGAAGGTGATGACCCACGGCAAGCAGCTGGCCAAGTCCGACTTTACCGTGGACCTGAACGGCGAAGGCTGCCACACCAACGTGATCTCCCGGTCCGTGGCCAAGGGGGAGTCCAAGCAGGTGTTCCTGGCCCGCATCAACGGCAACGCCGCCTGCTACGGCCACTCCGAGTGTGACGCCATCATCATGGACAAGGGCGTGGTCTCCGCCATTCCTGAGGTCACCGCCAATTGCCTGGACGCCCAGCTTATCCATGAGGCGGCCATCGGCAAGATTGCAGGCGAGCAGCTCACCAAGCTGATGACTCTGGGCCTCACGGAGAAAGAGGCTGAGGAGCAGATCGTCAACGGATTCCTGAAATAATTTGACGCACCGGAGGAGGGCTTTTTTGAAAGCCCTCCTCTTTTTTTTACCTGGGAAATGTGCTAGAATGGCGAAAAAAGGAGGGGAGCAATATGCTTGCTACAACTGCCCAGATGAAGGAGCTGGACCGCATTGCCATTGAGGAGCGGGGCATCCCCTCCCTGGAGCTGATGGAGCAGGCCGCCCATGCTGTGGCCCAGTCGGTGGTGAACCAGGTGGGGCCGGTTCAAAACCGCACTGGCCCCCAGGGAACCACCTCCTTCCTGTTTATGACCCGGACCGGGGAAGAACCCACCCAGGAGGAGCAGCGGGAGATGGAGGAGCTGCGCTCCATTGTGGAGTCTAAAAATACCGACCCCACTCCCCGCATCGCCGTCTTCTGCGGCCCGGGCAACAACGGCGGGGACGGCATTGCCGCCGCCCGGCTGCTGCTGGAGGCGGGCTACCGGGTCCGAATCTTCCTGATCGGGAAACGGGAGAAAATGACCCCGGACGCCCGGGCCATGGAGGAGAAGCTGAAGGGGGCGGGAGGGCAGCTGGAGCCCCTGGACCTGCAGGACCAGCGGACCACCACCTGGCTTTCCATCTGCGACTGCTTTGTGGACGCCCTGTTCGGGGTAGGGCTCAAGCGGCCTTTGGCGGGGGAGTTTCTGGCTGTGGTGAAGTGGCTCAATGCCCGGCGCACTCCGGTGGTCTCCTGCGACCTGCCCTCGGGCGTGGACGGAGACACGGGAGAAATTTTAGGGGACGCGGTGCGGGCCAAGACGACAGTTACCTTCACCTGCGCCAAGCCCGGCCTCTATCTGGACGGGGGAGCCGGCCGGGCGGGAAAGGTAGAGGTGGCCGACATCGGGATTCCCCCGGAGCTGGTTCACCAGCAGATTTGGCGCAGACCCGACGGTACCGACCTTATGCCCCACTATATGCACAGCTATCTCCCCAAGCGTCCGGCGGACGGCCACAAGGGGGATTTTGGAAAGATTTTTGTTCTGGCGGGGAGTGAGGGCTATACCGGCGCGCCTGTCCTGGCCGCACGGGGCGCTCTGCGCACCGGGGCGGGACTGGTGTTTCTGGGTGTCCCCCGGGAAATTTATCCCATTGTGGCCGTGAAGTGTGACGAGGCCATGCCCTTCCCCCTGCCTGAGAGGTATGAGGAGATTTTGGAGAAGGCCAGAGGCTGTGATGTGGCCCTCATCGGCCCCGGCCTTGGCCGCCGCCCCAAGACGGAGAAGCTGGTGCGCGCCCTGCTGGAGGATCTGGACATCCCCGTGGTGCTGGACGCCGATGGCATAAATGCCCTGTGCGGGCATATAGATATTCTGGACAAACGCTCCGCCCCCACGGTCCTCACCCCCCATGCCGGGGAGTTTGCCCGGCTCACCGGCTGTCCGCTGCCCGTCCGGGACCGGCTCACCGCCGCCCGGACCTTTGCCAAGGAACACGGCTGTACTCTGGTGCTCAAGGGACACGGGACGGTGACCGCCGAAGGCTCCGGCAAGTGCTGGATCTGCGGCACCGGGAACCCGGGGATGGCCAAGGGAGGCTCGGGGGATGTGCTGTCCGGGATGATTGCCGCCCTGTGGGGACAAAAAAACCTGAAAAGCCCCCACAACAGCTTTGCGGAGCTGGCCGCTTTGGCGGTGTGGTTCCACGGAAAAGCGGGGGACAAGTGCGCTGAGAAGCTGGGGGAGTACGCCATGCTGCCCAGCGACCTGGTGGAGGCCATCCCGGAGGTTTTGCGGGAACATACCGAACCGTCCTGATTCCAGAAACTTGGAGGGAACACTGTGCGCAAACTGCTGCTTTGCGTACCAATGATGCTGCTGCTCGCCGGCTGTACTCCGGCGAAGGTAAGCCAGGCGGAGGAGCTGGCCCTGGGGCTCCGGGGAGAATACCTGGAGATGACCGCCTGCTCCGCCCACCTGTCCGTCACCGCCGACTATGGCCAGCGGGTGTATGACTATGAGATGGATGCCGTTCTGGAGGGGGAAGAGCTGACGCTCACCCTCACGGCCCCGGAGACGGTGGCGGGGATGACCGCCCACCTGTCGGAAGGAGAGGGGCAGCTGGAATATGAGGGAGTGTGGGTGGAGACCGGGACCCTGGATGAAAATGGCCTTACCCCACTGAGTGCTTTTTCCGCCATGCTGGAGGCTGCCCGGGGGGGCTATATCACCGCCTGCTCTCTGGAGGAGGAAGAGAACCTCCTCCGGGTAGACTGCGGCGACCCCACGGCCAGCCCCGGGGAGGGGCGGGAGGTCACCTTGTGGTTTGAACCGTCCACCCGGAATCTGGTGCGGGGAGAGGTCAGCGTGGATGGTTTCCGTGTGATTTTGTGTGAGTGTACTGACTTTGTAAAAGCTGACCCTGTAAACCTTGGGCCGGTGTCATAAAAGAGGGATTGCTATGATAGACAGAAGAGAACTGCGTACCTGGGCGGAAATTGATCTGGATGCCCTGGAGCATAATTACCGCACCCTGCGCGCCATGCTGCCCCAGGGCTGCCGCTTTGCCGGACTGGTGAAGGCGGATGCCTACGGCCATGGGGCGGTGCCGGTGGCCAAAAAGCTGGAGCAGCTGGGGGCGGACGTGCTGGCGGTGGCCTGTGTGGACGAGGGGGAGCAGCTGCGGCGGGCGGGAATCGCCCTGCCCATCCTTTGCCTGGGCCAGACGCCTCTGGAGCTGGGAGAGGAGCTGCTGCGCTGGGACATGACCCAGGAGATTGAGGATCTGGAGACTGCCCGGGCCTTTTCCCAGATGGCCCAGAAGCAGGGAAAGAAGCTGAAGGTTCACATCAAGCTGGATACCGGCATGGGTCGTCTGGGCTTTCGCTGGGAGGACGGGGACAACGCCGCG
This sequence comes from uncultured Oscillospiraceae bacterium, assembly GCA_944385695.1. Lineage (GTDB taxonomy): Bacteria > Bacillota > Clostridia > Oscillospirales > Oscillospiraceae > Lawsonibacter. Next base: position 8,772 of record CALWYG010000097.1, read on the forward strand.
GTAGCCGACGAGATGGCCCAGGTGTGTGCCCTGCCCGGCCTGGAGGTGGAGGGGATGTTCACCCACTTTGCCGCCGCCGACGGGGATGAAGCCTACACCATGGCCCAGTTTACCCGCTTCCTGGATGGGAAAAAAGCCCTGGAGGAGCGGGGGATCCGCCTGAAAATTTACCATTGCGGGGCCAGCTCTGCTGTGCTACACTATCCTTGTACCTATTTGGATATGGTCCGGCCCGGCATCGTACTGTACGGTTACTATACCGACGAGGAGAGCCAGGGCCTGGACGGCCCGGGCCTCATTCCCGTCATGCGCCTGAAAAGCCGAGTGGCCGCGGTGCGTGCCATGCCCGCCGGGGCCAAGGTGAGCTACGGCTGCACGGCCCAGCTTAAGCGGCCCTCCCGTCTGGCAGTATTGCCCATCGGCTATGGGGACGGCCTGCCAAGGGTACTGTCCAACCAGCTGCATGTGATGATCTCCGGCAAGCCCTGCCCCATTGTGGGCCGGATCTGCATGGATATGTGCATGGCCGATGTCACCGAGGTGCCCGATGTGAAGCCCGGCGATGTGGCCGATATCTATGGCCCCGGTCTTACGGATGAGGCGGCCCGGCTGGCCGGCACAATTTCTTATGAATTGCTTTGCCATGTGGCTCCCCGGGTTCCGCGGGTCTATTGGGAAAATGGACAGCGGTTGGATTGAATTATTGGAAAAATAAGCCCGGACAGGCCTTGGAACAACTTGGCCCGTCCCGTGACCGAAGGAGCGCGCCTCACATAGGATGACATGGAGCACAGGGAAGTCTCTTCTCTGGGACAAAGGCGCGGCGGGCACATGGAGTGGGCCAAAGGTCGGTTTGGCCATATGGCGGCCCAAATTCTCGCCCCGGACAGGTATAAATCCCGCCGCCCCGTGGGAGAATCATAGTACAGCGTTACATAGACCCTGCGGCCGGTAACGCGGTGCTATCTTCCAGCGGAGTGTGAATATACTTGGATAACAATGTGAAGCGAGGCGACATTTTCTACGCCGATCTCAGCCCGGTGGTGGGCAGCGAGCAGGGGGGCGTGCGCCCCGTGCTCATCGTACAGAACGACACCGGCAACCGCCACAGCCCAACGGTGATCGCCGCGGCCATTACCTCTCAGACGGGAAAGGCACGGCTGCCGACTCACATTTCGGTCTCTCCCCTCAGCTGCGGGCTGCCGAAGGAGTCCGTCATCCTGCTGGAGCAGGTGCGGACCCTGGATAAACGCCGCCTGCGGGAGAAAATGGGCCGTTTGGACGATGCAGTCATGCACAAAGTGGACGCGGCCATTGCGGTCAGCTTTGGCCTTCACCCGGAGACGCTGGTGTAAACACAACGACGGGCCCCTGCCTGCGGCGGGGCCTACATAGGGCAAAGGAGAACATACCAATGAAAAAGATCAGCAAGCAGTGGACCATCCGCCTGGGTGCCCTGGCCCTCACCGCCCTGTGCCTGGGGACCGGTGCGGCCTTGGCTGCGGGCGGGGATCAAAGCGATCCTCTGGTTACCCTCAGCTACCTGAATGAGACCGCCATTCCTCAGGTGGTAAAGCAGGTGGAAACCAGCACGGCCACCCGTCAAAAAGAACTGGAGGAGAGCTTTTCCCATCAGATTAATCAATATCTCCTCCAGGTTGGCCAGGGCGGACAGGGGGGCGGCTCCAGCGCGGGCTATACCCTGGTGACCATGACCAGCGGACAGGTGATGCACCTGGATGTGGGATGTGAAGTGCTGCTGCGTGTGGGAAGCGCCGCCGTTCAGTCCTCCGACAGCCCCGCCCTCATTGATCTGACCTCCGGCGGCACGGTGGGCAGCGGAACATCTCTCAGCAAAAACCATCTGTATATGTCCACCATTGAGGGACGTACCCTCACAGCCACCGCCGGGACGGTAAAGGTGCTGGTCCGGGGCGGCTATACGGTTGTATAAGAAGATACGAAGACGAAAAAATCCTCAGCCCAGCGGGCTGAGGATTTTTTTCATGGGAAGAAGGATAGATAATCTTAGTGGTTAAGGACCCGGACCCGGATCATGTTGGGGATGGCGCGCAGCTCATTGGCCACCTCGTCGGTGATGCGGGTGTTCACATCCACCAGAGTGTAAGCGTAGTCCTTTTTGGACTTGTTGGTCATGTTCTCCACGTTGATGTTGTCGTCAGAGAGCACGCCCATGATCTGGGTCAGCATGGCGGGAACATTCTTGTGGATCATGCAAAGACGGGCGATGCCGCTCCAGTCCTGGGAGACGTTGGGCAGGTTCACCGAGTTGGTGATATTGCCGTTGAGCAGGTAGTCCTGAAGCTGGCGCACAGCCATCACGGCGCAGTTGGCTTCGCTCTCCGGAGTGGAGGCACCCAGATGGGGCAGGGCGATGACATTCTTCACCCCGGCAATGCGCGCGTTGGGGAAGTCGGTGACGTAGCGGGCCACCCGGCCGGACTCCAGAGCGGCGATCATATCCTCGTCGTTGACCAGCTCACCCCGGGCCAGATTCAGCACCCGCACCTGGCCCTTCATCTTGGAAATGGCTTCGGCGTTGATGGTGTCCTTGGTGGAGCTGTTGTAGGGAACGTGGATGGTCACATAGTCGGCCACCTTGTAGAGATCGTCCACATTCTGCACCACATGGACGTGGCGGTCCAGTCGCAGAGCGGTGTCCACAGATAGGAAGGGGTCATAGCCATAGACATCCATACCCAGATCCAGGGCCACGTTGGCCACCAGTACGCCGATGGCGCCCAGGCCGATGACGCCCAGAGTTTTGTGATAGAGTTCAGGGCCCACAAAGGCGCTCTTGCCCTTTTCCACTGCAGCGGCTACATCCACATTGGGCGTGTGGACCTGCTCCTGCACCCACTCGGCCCCGCCCAGCACATCGCGGGAGGCAATGAGCATGGCGGCGATGACCAGCTCCTTCACGGCGTTGGCGTTGGCGCCGGGGGTATTAAAGACCACGATGCCGTTTTCCGAGCAGCGGTCGATGGGAATGTTGTTGGTGCCGGCCCCCGCCCGGGCGATGGCCCGCAGGGCATCGGGGAAGGCGTAGTCGTGCATAGCCGCAGACCGGACCAGGATGCCGTCCTCGTTCTCCAGGTCGTCACCCACCTGGAAGCGGCTCTGGTCCAGGTGGGAAAGTCCTGCGGTGGAAATCTTATTTAAAGTTTTAATGCGATACATAATTTATCACCCAAATATCTTTCTATGGCAGAAACCAATCAGTTATTTTGGTCAAAGGCACGGATGAAGTCGCACAGCTTCTCCACACCCTCCACGGGCATGGCGTTGTAGATGCTGGCGCGCATACCGCCCACCTTCCGGTGCCCCTTCAGGTTGACAAAGCCGGCGGCGGTGGCCTCCTGGACGAACTTGGCGTCCAGCTCCTCGCTGCCGGTGCGGAACGTCACGTTCATGCCGGAACGGGAGCCCTTCTCGGCGTGGCACTGGAAGAGACGGGAGTTGTCCAGGGTATCATAGAGCATATTGGCCCGCTGCCACTTCAGTTTCTCCATGCCTTCCAGGCCGCCCTGCTCGTTGATCCAGTCCAGGGTGAGGCCCAGCATGTAGATGCACCAGCAGGGGGGAGTGTTGTACATGGAGTCCTTGTCGATCATGGTCTGATAGTTCATCATCAGCGGAGTGTAGGGCAGCTCATGGCCGGCCAGATCCTTGCGGATGATGACCACGGTGAGGCCGGAGGGAGCCATGTTCTTCTGAGCTCCGGCATAGAGGATACCGTACTTGGATACGTCTACGGGCATGGACAGAATGTCAGAAGACATGTCGCACACCAGGGGCACATTGCCCGTTTCGGGGACATAGTCCCACTCGGTGCCGTAGACGGTGTTGTTGGAGCAGTAATAGAAGTAGCTGGCCTCAGGGTCCAGCTTGATCTGCTCCTGGCGGGGGATGTAGCAGTGATCCCGGTCGGCAGAGGAGACAGCCAGGTTAATCTGGCCGTACTTCTGAGCCTCTTTATAGGCAAGATTGGAGAAGTTGCCGGTGACGGCGTAATCCTCCTTCCCGGTCTTGCTGATGAGGTTAAGGGGGATCATGGAGAACTGTCCGGAAGCTCCGGTCTGGAGAAGCAGAATCTGATACCCCTCCGGCACATTCATCAGCCGGCGCAGCTTATCCTGGGTCTCCTCAAAAATCTTCATAAAGACCTTAGAGCGGTGACTCATCTCCATCACTGACATACCAGAGCCATGGTAGTTGGTGATTTCTGACCCGGCACGCTCCAGTGCGGACAGAGGGAGCATGGAAGGGCCGGCGGAGAAGTTGTAAACACGCTGGTCGCTCATTTGGGAGAACCCCTTTCATAAAAAAATATAAAAATCCCCCACTCCACGATAGAGTGGGGTACTTTCCTATTATAGAGTGGCAAAGGCGGAGTGTCAATGGCCCGTGGTTGTCAAAACCGCTGAAGAATTTGGCCGATCTTGCTGAGCTTTTGCAGAAAAGGTGTCTGTGCTAGGCTGCTTCCTGTCCGCCGGCGGGGCTTCTGCGAGTACTAGTTCAGCACCCACTGCATCATCATAAGAAGTCCCAGCCCGGGCGCTCCCAGAAGCCCCAATACCAGGGCGTTGACCAGGTTGACCCCAAGGCTTACGCCCATCAGATGCCCCACCTGAGAGAGAAGGGCCAGCACAGCCAGCCCCACACCGGAACGCAGCAGCAGACGCAGCAGCCATGCCACTGGTCTGCGCAGAAGAAGCAGGGCAGCACACAGCACCAGTCCGGCCAGACACCAGGCTGCGTATCCCGGCAGGGGGCTCATCGTGCGCCCTCCAGTTCCTTGAAGCGGCGGATGAGGTAGTTATATCTGGCGTGGAGGGAATTGATTTCAAACACGTAGGATTCGATTAGATCTCCATCGCAGGTGGTGTTAAAGCCGCCGTAGGCCTGATGAATCAGTGCCTGGGTGCTGGACAGGGCGCTCATCAGATCCTGCCGTTCCTGCTCCAGATCACGGCTGCGCCGGGGGACAGATTTGTGCCGGGATAAATGCATAGGAGGGCCTCCTTCCCTGAGTTTGGTATTATTTTATGGATAGTTTGGACAAATATTCCAGTCTTTAATCCGGTGAGAAAAGAAAAAGCCTGCCGCTTGATGAGCGGCAGGCTTTAAAAATACCAAAGGGGTTCAGCGCCGGGAGAAGGCACCGTCAAAAGCGTAGAGCACCATGGCCATCTGGCTGCGGGTCACATTAGCGCTGGGGTTGAGGGCGGTGCCGGAGTCGGTGGGAAGAAGGCCGTTGCCCACTGCCCATTCCATGCCCTGCTTGGCCCACAAGGAGACGTTTTCGCCGTCAGAATAGGCGGACAGGTCGCCCCGCTTGGAGACGTCAAGGCCGGAGTATTTGGCAAACTGATAGAGGATCAGGGCCATTTGCTGTTGGGAGAGAGGGGCGTCGGGGGCAAAGGAATTGGCAGACAGACCGGTCATAATTCCATTCTGATAGCACCAGGAGACCGCATCGTAGTACCAGGCAGAGGGGGAAACATCAGAGAAGGAGCATCCCCGGGAAAGCAGATTTCCGCCCATGCGCCAGAGAATCTGGGCCAGCTGGGCGCGGGTAAAGAGGCCGTTGGGCTGAAATACGCCGTTGCCCATGCCGGAAAAGTATCCCTGGGAGAGCACATAATCCACTGCCTCATAATAGGGGGAGTCGGGAGAGACGTCGCTGGGAGGCAGCGCCCGGCCATAGAGCTTCACATAGTAGGAGAGCACCTTCTCTTCTCCGCCGGAGGAACAGCGAAGGCTTACCAGACACAGGGGGAAATCCTGAGCAGAGCCGGACAGCCCCAGATAGGAGGAACTGCCGCTGAGGGTGCGCAGACTGGCTGCCTGCTGGCTGCCCTGCAAAAGGGTCTGGGCGGAGAGAATATAGGTTTGTCCAGCCAGCAGCTTTTGAGACATTGTGGAGCGCTGGAGGATGACAGAGGACTGGGGGGCCAGATAATCCCAGACAGGGGAAGCACTGTCACGGGGCAGTTCATAAACCCCGTCCCCGTTCAGATCGGTGAGGTAGTCCACCGTAATCCAAACGGAGCCTACCTTGGGCTGGATGTAAAAGCTGGCATCCTCCGTGACCTGGTTGAGAGAGCAGTCTATCTGGAGTACCTCGCCGGGTTGAAACTGTCCGCTGGAATTCCGGTCGTAAAGCTGTACCGACAGATCAGTCTGAGTAAAGGCCATATCGGCAGCGTCAATATAAAAGGTGGAAAAAACAGCGGAGTCGGATGTCTCCCCGGCAAAGCAGGGGATGACGGATGCGGCCATCAGCAAAGCACTGAGAGCCAGAGAAAGCCACCGCCTTTGCCATTTCATAAGGAAACCCCCTTTTTCTGGAAAAATACATGGGAAACAATATGTTGTGGAGTTATTATAGCCGCTGAAGAAAGCTTTTGCAAGGGAAAGGGGGAGAATCGATCCCTCTGCCTAATGGGAAGTTTCTTCCTGCTGACCACTAACTGGCATGAGGTTGGTGTCCCAGTGGTAGCCCAGCTGTGTCATCTGCTGGTCGGTGCGGGGATCATAGGGACCGGACTGTGTGTCGGTCAGGTCCAGGTGGCGCCAGCCGGAACTGGTCTGCACCATGTTCCAGAAGTGAGACCGGCCGTTGAGTGTTCCCTCCACCACACGGAAGGACAGACCGAGATGTTGGCAAAGGGCGGCCATGGTCAGGGCGATTCCTTCACTGTTGGCGCTGCCCTGGTTCATCAGTGCGCACACGCCGGAGTCTCCCTCCGGGTCGTAGCTTCCGGCGGAGACGATGGCCTGGGCCGCTTGCTGTAAACATTCATCGCCGGACACCGTTGCGAAGGGGGCGGAAAGGGACTGCAGCCAGCGGATGAGCGCTTCCTTCTGCTGCTCCAGCTCAGCGGGATCGTCAGGATAGGTGAGCAGAATCTCCACAATCCGCTGCTGACCGCTGTCAGGATAGAGATATACCTGGAGCTGAGGCATTCCCAGCGCGGAAGAGGGGGCGTTATAGTAGGCCTGGCGGGCCAGGTCCTGGATAAATTCTTCGTCTTCATTGAAGTAGCTGATACGCAGGACACATTCGGGCTGAAAGGCCGACATGGCGTTGGCCAGTTCACTGCGGATGGCGGTGATGCCCGTGGCCTGGACGATGGAGGACACCTGCTCTTTGGTGCGGCGGTAGGTGATGTTTACCGTGGCTTCGGAGTAGGTCACCACAGAGCTGAGGCTGAAGGTGATGTACTCCACTGCATAGGACCCAAGAGGGTCCTCCTGATCCACCTCGAGACAGGCGGCATCCAGGCTGGCATCTAGATCCTCCCCGTCCATATAGAGCCGCACCGTACCTTTTTCCGTACCGGTGGAGATAAAATAGACCAGAACATTGACGAGCTCCTGATAGCTGTCTGCCCGAAGAATGGAGGGGTCATCTTCAGCGGTGGGGGCGGCGTTGTGGGGTGTGATGTAGGTGTACTCCTGTTCCAGCAGGGAGGAGCACCCGGTCAATGCCAGGGCGGCGGCGGTGAGCAGGGCCAGAGCGCGTCTGGGATGTTTCATGGGTACGCCTCCTTTCGGTAAAATCAGGATCAGTAGCCCAGGGGTTCGTCAACCAGGACGATTTCCATCTTCTCGGTGCCCTTGGGCTTTTCCCACAGCACCACCAGGGCCCGGCAGATGCGATCAGGGCTTTGGCAATTGTAGCAGCGGTCGCCCTTGGCAGCACAGGGGGTGTTGATTCCAAGGCGCTGGGCGTTTTTCGGAGAGGCGATGTTCCGGGCGCGCCAGAGGGCGGCGTCATAGTCGGGGGCAATTTTGTTGGAGCCCACCACAAAGTAAACCCGATTGTGGCCGTACAGAGTGGATGCCACCCGGTTTCCGGTGCCGTCGATGTTGATGAGTTCCCCAGTTTCGGCCAGGCCATTGACGGAAGTGATGTACACCTGGGTGTTAATGGCGTCCATCTGGGAACCGCCCTCCCAGTGCCAGATCACCTGGTTGTGCTTGGCGAGCAGGGGGTAGAGGTCCATGTCCTTCATCGTAATGGAGCCGCCGAAGGCCACGCTGGTCTGGTCGATCTGGCTGTCCAGATAGTTGGCAGCCTCCTTGGAGGTGGAAAAGTGGGAGACCTGGTAGCCCAGTTTCTCCAGGGTTTGAGTCAATTTTTCATAGTCGATCATAGTCAAGACTCCTTCCACATAGTTTACAGATCATTTTGATGGTAACGGCCAAAGCCCAACCCCAATACCTCATGGGCGTTGCAGACGATCAGGAAGGCCTGGGAGTCGCACTGCTGGACGATCTGTTTGAGGGTAATGATCTGGCGCTGTTTAAAAGCGCACATGAGCACCGGCCGTGCCTCACCGGACCAGGCACCCTCCCCGTGGAGGATGGTGACGCCACGGTCCAGCTGGTCAAAAATGGAGTGGGAGACCTCCTTGGGGCAGCTGGTGACGATGTAGGCCACCTTCGAGGTGTCCATACCGTAGAGCACCCAGTCCATGACCACGCAGGAGATATAAAGGGCGATCAAGCCGTAGAGGGCACTGTATAGGCTTTGGAAGACCAGGGATACCCCGGCCAGCATCACCAGGTCCACCGCCATCAGCAGCTTGCCCATGGGCAGCCAGCCGAACGGAAGCTTCAAAAGCCGGGCAATGAGATCGGTGCCGCCGGTGGTGGCTCCCTGAGCAAAAATGACGCCGATGGCAAACCCTGTGATGGCTCCGCCGAATACTGCGGCCAAAATGGGATCTATGGGGGAGAAGGTGAACAGGGAGGCGAATACATCCACAAGAATAGAAGTGGCGGCCATGGCGTACAGGGAAGAAATCAGCACACTTCCGCCCAAAAACTTCCACCCCAGCAGAAACAGGGGGATGTTGGCCACCAGCACCACAGTGCCGATAGGCAGGGAGGGGATGAGAACGTTCACAATCTGTCCCAGGGCTGTCATGCCGCCCAGACCAATGTTGTTGGGAACATATAGCCAGTCAAACCCTAGGGCAAAAACAACAGAAAACAGGGTGATAAGGCCGTAGCGGCGCAGCAGGGAGCGAACCATGCACACTCCTCCTCTCTCAATTAATCAAATGGTTACAGCAGAGTCATTTGTTCCTCGCCCCGGTCCTCTTCCTTCAAAAGAGCGCCGGCGATGGGCAGGGAGCGGGCCCGATAGCGGGCAGTGTTGACGATAGAGGTCTCACGCAAAGGCAGGACCTTTTCCACCTTGTATTTGGGCTTCAGAGTCATCACGTTGACACCCTGGGTGTTTCGGGTCGTTTTGGGATTAAGGCTGGCGGTGTGGAAAATCATGCACCGGCCCTCGGTAGAGATGACGGCGGCCTCGAAGTCCTCCTTCAGCAGGAAGGCGGCCACCAGGGGAGACTTGTCCGAATAGGCACCGGTGAGCTTTTTCCGCCGGGTTTGAGTCTGATAGGCGGAAAGCTCCACCCGCGCGGCCTTGCCGTTTTCAAAGAAGAACAGGATCTGGCCGGTGTAATCCCCGGGCAGGCAGGCCCACAGGGCCTTTTCCTCCGGTTCCATACCCAGCTTGGTGGGCAGATAGTCGCCCAGAGCACTGGCCTTGGTGTCTTCAAAGTCGCTCAGGCGGGTTTTATAACACTGCTGCTTATCGGTAAAGACCAGCAGTTCCTCCCGGTTGGTAGCCTCCCACTGGAGGAAGGGGCCGTCCCCTTCCTTATACTTCTGGTCGCTGGCCATGCGCAGGGACTGGGGGGTGATTTTCTTCAAATACCCCTCCTTGGAGAAGAACAGGTGGACGGGATAATCGGGGATGTCCTCCTCCGGGTCGGCAGTCTCCTGAAGCTGGTGGTCATAAACGATGTCCGTGCGCCGGGGAAGGGCGTACTTCTTCTTGACCTCCTCCAGCTCCTTGATGATAATCTTTTGAATGCGCTTGGGGGAGTTTACGGTGTCCTCCAGATCGGCAATCTCGTCCTGGAGGGCGTCTACCTCCTGGGTACGCTTGAGAATGTACTCCTTGTTGATGTTGCGCAGGCGGATGTCTGCCACGTACTCCGCCTGGACCTGGTCGATGCCAAAGCCAATCATCAGGTTGGGGATGACCTCCGCGTCCTCCTCGGTGTCCCGGATGATTTGAATGGCCCGGTCGATGTCCAGCAGGATGCGCCGCAGACCCTTCAGCAGGTGGAGTTTCTCCTTTTTCTTGTTCATGGAGTAGTAGACCCGCCGGCGCACCGAGTCCATCCGCCAGGCCACCCACTCCTCCAGAATCTGCCCCACACCCAGTACCCGGGGCATGCCGGCGATGAGGATGTTGAAGTTGCAGGACTGACTGTCCAGCAAGGGGGTGGAGCGGAAGAGCTTCTGCATGAGCTTGTCCGGATCAGTGCCCCGCTTCAGGTCGATGGTGAGCTTCAGACCGCTGAGGTCGGTCTCGTCCCGCATATCGGCGATCTCCTTCACCTTGCCCGCCTTAATGAGCTCGGCCACCTTGTCCATAATGGCTTCGGTGGTGGTGGAGTAGGGGCTTTCATAGACCTCAATGAGGTTTTCCGCCTTGTTATAGCGCCACTTGGAGCGCACTTTAAAGGAGCCCCGTCCGGTGCGGTAGATTTCGCCCAGGGCATCGGCATCGTAGAGAAGCTCGCCGCCGGTGGGCAGGTCGGGGGCCTTCAAAGTAGACATAATATCATGGTTGGGGGTTTTCAGAAAGGCTATGCTAGTGTCACATACCTCGCTCAGGTTGAAGCCGCACAGGTTTGAGGCCATGCCCACGGTGATGCCCTGGTTGGCGCTCACCAAGACGTTGGGAAAGGTGGTGGGCAGAAGGGTGGGCTCCTTCATTTTGCCGTCATAATTGTCCACAAAGTCCACGGTGTCCTGGTCGATGTCCCGGAAGAGCTCGGCGCAGATGGGGTCCAGGCGTACCTCAGTATACCGGGAGGCGGCCCAGGCCATGTCCCGTGAGTAGACCTTACCAAAGTTGCCCTTGCTGTCCACCAGGGGGTGGAGCAGGGCGCCGTAGCCCCGGGAGAGGCGGACCAGAGTGTCATAAATGGCCGCATCGCCATGGGGGTTCAATTTCATCGTCTGGCCCACCACATTGGCGCTCTTGGTGCGGGCACCCCCCAGGAGCTTCATCTGGTACATGGTGTAGAGAAGCTTGCGGTGGGAGGGCTTAAAGCCGTCGATCTCCGGAATGGCCCGGGAGACGATGACGCTCATGGCATAGGGCATATAGTTCAGTTCCAGGGTCTGGGTGATGGGCTGCTCCAGCACCTCGGCCCGCAGGCCCATCACATTGGGGTTGTCCACCCTGGAATGATTGGATTCAGAGGCTTTTTTCTTCGCCATTGGTGATCAGTCCTTACTTCTTAGTCCGTCGAACAAATAGATAATCAGAGATCCTTGGGCGCATACTGCTGCCCAAAGGGGGTGGCGGCCAGACCGCCCTTGCCGGTCTCCCGGAGCGTGTGGGGAAGGGAGCGGCCTACTTCGGCCATGGCGTCCAGCACCTGGTCGGGGGGAACGCGGCTCTCAATGCCAGCCAGGGCCATCTGGGCTGCGGACAGGGCGTCCATAGCTCCGATGACGTTGCGCTTGACGCAGGGGACCTCCACCAGTCCGCCTACCGGATCGCACACCAGCCCCAACAGGTTTTTGACCGCCATGGCGCAGGCGTTGGCCATCTGCTCCGGGCTGCCCCCCTGGAGGTGGACCAGGGCGGGAGCGGCCATAGCGGCGGCGGAGCCGATCTCTGCCTGGCAGCCGCCCTCGGCCCCGGAGATGGAGGCACGGGCGGCGATGATCATGCCAAAGCCGGAGGCCACATAGAGGGCCTCCACCAACTGGTCGTGTGTGGCGCCGAACTGGGTTTCATAGGGCAGCAGCACTGCGGGCAGCACGCCGCAGGCCCCGGCGGTGGGGGCGGCTACAATCCGCTTCATGCAGGCATTGCACTCCCCCATGCGCAGAGCCCCTGCCATGACCTGGGAGAGAAAGGGACCGCACAGGGTAGTTTCTTGCCGGGCATACCGGGCCATTTTGCCGCCGTCACCTCCCACCAGGCCACTGTGAGAGCGGTCCTCCTCCCGGTAGTCCCGGTCAGAGGCTTTCATGGTGTCCAGCATACGAGACATCTTTTCCCAGGACTGTTCGGGGGTAATGCCCTGGGCGTGACAGTCGCAGCGCCGGATGTTGTCCCAAAGGGGCAGACCGGACTGGGCGGTGTCCTCCAGCATCTGCTGAATGGAAGTAAAATCGATCATATCGTCTCTCCTGTTCGGGGGGTGTAGCAGTTGACCCGAAGAATGCCGGGCAGGGCGCGGATGGTTTCCGCTGTGGCTTGGGGAATGGGCTGGTCACATTCGATGACCATGACCGCACTCTCTCCACGCCCACCCCGGTTCAGTTGGAGGGTGGCAACATTGATGCCCTCCTGAGCCAGCACCCCGGTGACTTGACTGACGCAGCCGGGCTGGTCGGAGTTATGGACCACCAGAGTGGGCAGTTCTCCGGTAAACGAGGTGGACAGTCCGTCCACCTGGAACACCTTCACCCGGCCTCCTCCCAGGGAGGAGGCGCCCATCTCCAGCCGTCCGCCCCAGACACCCTCCAGCTGAATAAGCACGCTGTTGGGGTGCACGTCCCGGAGGGTGCGCTGGCCGAAGGTGAATTGAAGTCCCCGCTCTTTGGCCAGTGCAAAGCTTCCTGGAATCCGGCTGTCGTCGGGGGCCAGGCCCAGAAGCCCCGCAATCAGGGCCTGATGGGTGCCGTGCC
>CALWYG010000098.1 GCA_944385695.1 uncultured Oscillospiraceae bacterium
TCGTGGCCCATGGATTTGTCGTAAATGAAGGTGGCCGGGTGGTCCACCCCGTGCTGGTCACACAGCTCATAAAACTTTTCCTTGTTGATGAGGGTGTCCAGCAGCTCCCCGTCAATGTAGGGGGCGATGACGTTCGAGGGCAGAGCGTCCTTACAGTGGGCCGCCAGCTGAACATAGCTGTCCCCGCAGCCCAGCAGGAGGATCTTCTTGTCGGGAAACTCCCGGGACACGGCCTCTACATTCCGGCGGAAGGCATTGATGTCCTCATTTTCCGGGCACACCCGGTAGTCGATGATGGCGCTGCCGTGGCAGGGAAAGGAGGGGTATTTGCCAAAGGCCACAGAGCGCACTCCATAGGCCTCATGGAAGGCCCGGGCCACGCTGTAAACGTTGATGTCGCCGCCAAAGAGAAGGGGCTGGAAGGGAAGATTTTGATTCATGACAAAACGAACTTCCTTTGTTGTAATATGTGGGGAACCTGGGAAAAAATCTTATCGGTATTCAATCTGGCAGCCCTTTGCAAACAGGGGGTCCAGATCAAAGATGGCCAGATCGCCGCTGGAGCACTTCAGGTTGGTTACGTCCAGCAGGGTCTCCCCTGCCCCGATGGGGCCCAGGAGCTTGGCCCGCTGGTCACCGATGCGCACGGTGCGGTTTTTGCTCCGCCGCCAGGCATGGAAGAAGGCCCAGAAGCCGCTCTCCCGGGGGCGGGTGACCCCGTAGCCGTTCTGATAACCCACGGGGAGCACCGCCACCCGGGTGGGCTTTTTCAGGACGATGGGGCGGTCGGTGCCGATGATGTGCCCCTTGGGCAGCCACCGTACCTCCGCCAGGGGGACCTCCCCATAGCCCACGGTTTTCAGCCGGTCGTCCTTGGTGCGCCGGCACCGGCCCAGAATGGCCGAGCCCGCCCGCACCGCGTCCAGCCGGGCGCTGTCGTTGTGAAGCAGGGCGAAGGACCCCGCCGCGTGGACCAGGCCTGTCTCAAACCCGGCCTTGTGGATTACGTCCAGCACCTGGGAAAACTGCTCCAGCTGCTGCTGGGCCTCTGCGTCCTTGAGCTTGGCGGCGTGAAGCTGGGTATAGATGCCCGAGAGGGCCACATTGGGCAACGAGCGGTAGGCCAGCAGGATCTTCTCCGGCTCGCTGACCAGAAATCCCCCGAATCCCATGCCCGTGTCCACCTGAATGTGGGCGTCCACCACAGTGGAGCGGTTCTCCGCCAGGGCGTTGAGGGCCATGCCCGTGTCCACGGAGGAGATGGTGCACACCACATTGAGGTCCACCAGCCGCTCCAGCTCCTCCCGGTCGGTGGTGGAGCGGAGCATTAAAATCTCCTCGTCCACAAAGCCCGCCTGGCGAAGCTGCTCGGCCTCTTTGATTTCCGACACGGCAAACCGGCCGATGCCCTCCGCGCGCAGCAGCTGAGCCAGGGGGACGATGCCCGCCCCTCCCCCGTCGCCGGTGAGCACACCGAAAATGGCCGCCCCTGCGGCCCGGTCCTTGATAATGGAGAGGTTGTGCTTCACCGCCGATTTGTCAATGATCAGCTTGCGCATAAAAAGGCCCCCTTTTTCTGTCTCGGGATGGTTCCGATCATCTGGTTGTCTATGATAGTTCACAGGTTTGTGTCCTCTTATGACATACCATATCACTCAATTTTACCACCCATTGGGGGAAATAGCAATGAAAAAGGTGGGGGCGGCGGCTGCGGGCCCGGTTTCGGTTGCAATCCCGGGGCGGTTGGTGTAAAATATATCCACACTTGGCGAAATTATAAGGAAAATTTGAATACTGGAAAGGAGCGCACAGGAATGGACGACAAGGTAAAGGACTTGCTGGACCGAATTCGGGGAACCGCCAGCGTGGCGGCGGATGCCGCCGCCGATACCGCCCGGGTGGCCGGAAAAAAGGCCGGCCAGATGGTGGATGTGGCCAAGCTCAATGTACAGATGTTTGACCTGAACGGGGATTATAACGAGGTTATGCGCCAGCTGGGCCAGGTCATGTACGACACCCACAAGGGTCAGGCCCCTGAGGGCGACCCGGTGACCCAGCTTCTGGAAAAGGCCGACGAGCTTTCCGAAAAAATTGCCGAAGTAAAGGCCCGGATTGCCGACCTGCGCCAGGCCCAGACCTGTCCCGGCTGCGGCGCTCCCTGCGGGAAGGGCGACAAATTCTGCCGTACCTGCGGCCAGGCACTTTAAGGAGGAACCGACATGCAGTATACCATGGAACAGTATGAGGCCAGCGCACAGGCCATCCGCAGCAAGCTGGGGGGCTTTGTGCCCAAGGTAGCGATGGTGCTGGGCTCCGGCCTTGGCTATCTGGGGGACGAGGTGGAAAACCCCATTGCCATCCCCTACGGGGAGATTCCCCACTTCAAGTCCTCCACCGCCCCCGGCCACAAGGGCCGGCTGGTGTTCGGCACTCTGGAGGGCCAGAACGTGGCGGTGATGCAGGGCCGCATGCACCACTATGAGGGCTACTCCTACGAGGACGTGTCCTATGCGGTGCGGGTGCTGCGCCTGCTGGGGTGCGATACCCTGATCGTCACCAACGCCGCCGGCTGTGTGAACACCCAGTGGGAGGCGGGCGACCTTATGCTCATCACCGACCAGATCAAGCTCTTCTCCGAGTCCCCCCTCCGGGGCGAGAACCTGCCCGCCTTTGGCGAGCGCTTCCCCGATGCCTCCCACCTCTACACCCTGCGCCTGCAGGAGCTGGCCCGCCAGACGGCCAAGGAGATGGGCATCCCCCTGCGGGAGGGCGTCTACTTCTACTGCTACGGCCCCCAGTATGAGACCCCTGCCGAGGTCCGGGCTGCCCGGATTCTGGGCGGCGACGCGGTGGGCATGTCCACCGCTCCTGAGGTCATCGTGGCCGGCCACTGCGGCATGGAAATTCTGGGCCTCACCCTGCTCTCCAACATGGCCGCCGGTATTCTGGACCAGCCTCTCACCGAACAAGAGGTGCTGGATGCCGCCGAGGCCGCCCGGGAGAAGTTCTCCGGTCTGGTGCGCGCCTGCCTGAAGAAGCTGTAAGGAGTTTTACTATGTCTGTACTGTTCCAACATGTCACCGCCCTCACCATGGACCCAGCCCAGCCCCTTTTGAAGGACGCCTATGTGGCGGTGGAGGGGACTGCCATCGCCTCTGTGGGGACCACTCGCCCCCAGGGGGAGTTTGACCGGGTGGTGGACGGGAAGGGCCAGGTGCTCATGCCCGGCCTTATTAACTGCCACACCCATGTGCCCATGACCCTTATGCGGGGTTACGGGGGCGGTCATGATCTGCAGCACTGGCTCAGCGACTATATTTTCCCCGCCGAGGCCAAGCTGGACCAGCGGGCGGTGGCCGCGGGCGCGGCCCTGGGTCTGGCGGAGATGATCGCCACGGGTACCACCTGCATTGTGGATATGTATATGAAGACCGGCACCATCGCCCAGCAGGTGATGGACGCCGGCATCAGCGCCAACCTCTCTTGCGGAGGGCTCTATTTCGGCGACCCCAAGGACTTCTCCCCCGACCAGTGTACCGACTGCCGCAACCAGGAGGAACTCATGCAGCAGTGGCACGGAGCGGGAGAGGGCCAGATTCTGGTAGATGCCTCCATCCACGGGGAATATACCTCAAGCGCCCCCCTGTGGCAGTGGACGGCGGACTTTGCCCAGAAAAACAAGCTGGGCATGCACGTGCACATCTCCGAGACCAAGCTGGAGCATGAGCAGAGCCTTCAGCGCCACGGAAAGACCCCCCTGGCCATTCTGGACCAGTACGGGGTGTGGGAGCGGGGCGGCACCGCCGCCCACTGCGTGTGGGTCAGCGACGAGGACATGGACCTCATGGCCCGAAAGCACGTCACCGCGGTCCACAACCCCGTGTCCAACCTGAAGCTGGGCTCCGGCGTGGCCCGGGTGCCCAAGATGCTCCAGGCTGGGGTCAACGTGGCCCTGGGCACCGACGGGGTGTCCTCCAACAACAGCGCCGACCTCTTTGAGGAGATCAAGCTGGCCGCCATGCTCCACAAGGGCGTCAGCCGCGACCCCATGGCCGTCACTGCTCACCAGGCCCTGGAGATGGCCACGGTGAATGCCGCCCGGGCTCTGGGCCGGAACACCGGCGTGGTGGCCCCGGGGAAGGTGGCCGACCTGATTCTGGTGGACTTTAACCGCCCCAACCTGATCCCCTGCCACGATGTGGAGGAAAACCTGGTATTTGCAGCCCGGGGCGGCGACGTATCCATGAATATGGCCCGGGGCAAGATCATATATGAAAAGGGAGAGTTTTTCACCCTGGATGTGGAAAAGATCCGCTCTGAGGTGGAGGACTATGCCCTGCCCCTTATTTTTGGTTGATGTAGGAGGCTTCCTATGGCCCAGCGTAATTCTCCGCCCCGCCGTCTGAGCGGGCAAAAGCAAAACACCTTCTTTGGCGGCGCAGCCATTTTGGCTGTGGGCATTCTGGCGGTCAAGGTCATCGGCATGTTTTATAAAATCCCGCTGACCAACATCATCGGGGAACAGGGTACTGCGGATTTTACCAACGCCTATAATATCTATACCGTGCTGCTCACCATCTCCACCGCGGGCCTGCCCGTGGCGGTGTCCAAGATGGTGAGTGAAGCCAATGCCCTGGGCCGCCGGAACCAGGTGCGCAAAATCTTCCGTCTTTCTCTGACGGTGTTTTTGTCGCTGGGCGGCATCTCCTTCCTCATTATGTTCTTCCAGGCGGATCTGCTGGCGGGCATGATGAACGACGACAAGGCCGCCATCGGCATCCGGGCACTGGCTCCGGCTGTGGTGTGTGTGGGCTGTCTGTCCGCCTTCCGGGGCTATGCCCAGGGACATGGAGACATGGCGCCCACCGCCATCTCCCAGATCATCGAGGCCCTGTGCAAGCTGGTGGTGGGACTGGGACTGGCCTACTGGCTCATCAAGAGCGGAGCGGGACAGAGCAGCGCCGCTGCCGGCGCCATTACCGGTGTCACGGTGGGCACCGTGGTGGCGGTGGTCTATATGGCCCTGCACCATGTGAAAAAGAATTTGGAGGAGCCCCGGCTGTCTGGGGATGAGACGGAGGCGGCAGGCCGGATTCTGAAAGAGCTGCTGCAAATTGCCATTCCCATTACCCTCAGCTCCTCCATGGTGGGCATTGTGACCGTCATTGATTCCTCCCTGGTCCAGGGCCAGGTGCAGAAGGTGCTGCTGGAGGACCCCAGCAGCTGGGCCCTCTATGCGGGAGTGGCGGATTTCACACCTTTGCAGGACGCCATTGAGGCCTGGAAGCAGGCCATGGGAGCGGGGGCACAGGTGACCATGAGCGCCTTGACCGAGCAGCTGAAGGCCGCCGCTGCGGCCCAGCACCCCACTGCCGTCCAGACAGCCGCCCTGGCTTTGGACGAGGTGCTTCAGGATCTGAGCCGCACGCTGTACGGCAACTACTCCGGCGCCATCAACATCTATAACCTGCCCACCTCCCTTATGGCGGCCATTACCGCATCGGTCATTCCCGCCGTCTCCGGCGCGCTGGCCCGCAGAGACCGGAGAGGGGCATCCCGGATTTCCGGCTCTGCCCTGCGCATTACCGCGCTGCTCTCCTTCCCCATGGGCATTGGCCTGTTTGTGCTGGGCACGCCCATTGTCCGGCTGCTGTTTGCCAGCCTCAACGCGGAGCTGGCCGGCTCCCTGCTGTCCACCCTGGGCCTGACGGCCATCTTCTCCTGCGTCACCCTGGTGTGCAACTCTGTGCTCCAGGCCTACGGCTTTGTGATCCTGCCCGTCATCGTTATGGTGCTGGGCGGCGTGGTGAAGATCGTCACCAACTATAACCTGGTGGGTACCGCCCAGATCGGCATCTACGGGGCACCTACGGGGAGCGTACTGTGCTTTGCCCTGTGCCTGATTCTGGATCTGGCGATCATCGCCCGGTTCATTCCCCACCGGCCCAAGTTCGGCCCCATTTTCCTAAAACCCTTTATCGCCTCTGCCATGATGGGAGCGGCGGCCTGGGCGGTGTACGGACTGCTCTTCCGGGTGCTGTCCCATGTGCCTGAGGGAGAGACAGAACGGGTCATCTCCTGGATGGGCAACGCGGTAGCCACCATGGGCGCCATCGGCGTGGCCATGGTGATCTATGTGGTGCTGGTGGTGGCGCTGCGTGCGGTTTCCCGGGAGGACCTGGCGCTGATGCCCAAAGGGGACAAAATTGCGAAGCTGCTGAGAATTTGACATAAATTTCCACATAGAGGGGAAAACTGGGGGAAGTGAATCCATTTCCCTCCTTTTCCCATGGAAAATAGAAAAATAGCTTGATAAGGAAGAGAAACTGTGGTAAATTCTCAATATAACGCCCAGTATCATATGGATGATTTGCTGGAAATTATGAAAACCCTGCGCGCTCCCGGGGGCTGCCCCTGGGACCGGGAACAAACCCATCAGTCCATTCGTCAGAACATGCTGGAGGAGGCCTATGAGGCCGCCGACGCCATTGACCAGGGCGACATGGAAAACCTGAAGGAAGAACTGGGGGACGTGCTGCTCCAGGTGGTGTTCCACGCCCACATGGCCCAGGAAGAGGGACAGTTTACCTTTGACGATGTGGTGGACGGGGTGTGCCGGAAGCTCGTCTACCGCCACCCCCATGTGTTTGGAACGGTGGAGGCAGAGGATGCCCAGGGGGCTTTGTCCACCTGGGACGCACAGAAGCGTCAGGAAAAAGGCCAGCGCACCACCGCCGATGCCATGGACTCCGTGGCCCGTGCCATGCCCGCGCTGATCCGTGCGGAGAAGATCCAGGGAAAGGCCCGGAAGGCTGGTTTTGACTGGGAGGAGATCTCCCCTGCCCTGGACAAGCTCTCGGAAGAGACGGTAGAGCTTCGTCAGGCGATTCTGGAGCAGTCCAACGTGGAAGAGGAGCTGGGCGACCTGCTGTTTGCTGCGGTAAAGGTAGGCCGGTTTGCCGGCGTGGAGAGCGAGACTGCCCTCCAAAAGGCCTGTGAAAAATTTATTCGGCGGTTTCGCTGGGTGGAGCAGGCCGCAGACGTACCGCTCACTCAGCTGGATGTGCCGGAGCTGGAACGGCTGTGGCGCCAGGCAAAGAGTGAGGAGCGGGGACAAGAATAAGCGGACAACTTAAAAGCCACCTGATTGCAGGGCTTTAAGTATAGATCAGCGGCAGCCGGGAAAGACTGCCAAGATGTACAGGAGGAAAACGACATGAATAAAACCGAACTGATTGCCGCCGTGGCCGAGAAGGCTGAGCTGTCCAAGAAGGACGCCGAGACTGCTATTACCGCCACCATCGAGGCTATCACCGAGGCGCTTCAGAAGGAAGAGAAGGTTCAGCTGGTGGGCTTTGGCTCCTTTGAGGTAAAGAAGCGTGCCGAGCGTATGGGCCGCAATCCCCAGACCAAGGAGGCCATTCCCATTCCTGCCTCCAAGGCTCCGGTGTTCAAGGCCGGCAAGGCTCTGAAGGACGCTGTGTCCAAGTAATCTCCAAGAAAAGCGGGGGACGCTGTGTCACGGCGTCCCCCGCTTATGTGTTACGATAGGAGCGATTTTTGTGCGATTGGATAAATGGCTGAAGGTTTCCCGTCTCATTAAGCGCCGCACGGTGGCCAATGAGGCCTGCGACAACGCCCGGGTTACCGCCAACGGCCGGCCGGTGAAGGCCAGCTATGATGTAAAGGTGGGCGACCAGCTGGAACTGAAGTTCGGTACCAATACCGTGAAGGTGGAGGTGCTGGTGGTGGCCGACAACGTGGGCAAAGCGGATGCGGCTGCCATGTACCGGGAGGTACTCTGAGATGGCCAAAGGGTTGCGCTGGGGCAGAACCTGGACGGTGCTGGCGGTTTTGGCTGCCCTTACCCTTCCCCTGTGTGTCGGCTGTTCCCAGAAAAACACCAAAATGGAGACCAGTATTTTTGCCATGGACACCGTCATGGACCTGACGTTTTATGGGGTTGACCCGGAGGCGGCGCTGAAGGGCGTGCAGGAGGAGCTGGTGGCAGGACTCTATTCCCTGGAAGAGAAACTCTCAACCACAAAAGAGACCAGTGAGCTGTATGCGCTCAACGAGCAGGGACAGGCCTCCCTTTCTCCCGAGACAGCGGAGCTTCTGACCCAGGCTCTGGAGCTGTGTGCGCTCACCCACGGAGCCCTGGACATCACGGCCTATCCGGCTGTGCGGGCCTGGGGCTTTACCACCGGGTCCTACCGGGTGCCGGACCAGGCAGAGCTGGAGCAGCTGGCCGCCGGGATTGACTATACCCAGCTGGAAGTGGACGAACAGGAAGGCACGGCCCGGATTCCCCAGGGAATGGCGGTGGATCTGGGCGCGGTGACCAAGGGCTATGCCGGCGACCGGCTGGCCCAGCAGCTGGAGCAGGTCAATATTACCTCCGCCCTGCTGGATCTGGGGCAAAGCACCATCCGAGTGGTGGGCAGCAAGCCAGACGGCTCTCCCTGGCGCATCGCCGTCCAGGACCCGGCGGGAGAGGGCTATCTGGGGGTGATCGAGCTCACCGATCTGGCAGTGGGCACCTCCGGTGGCTACCAGCGGTTTTTTGAGCAGGACGGAGAGACCTATTGGCACATCCTAGACCCGGACACCGCCGCCCCCGCCCGCAGCGGGCTTACCTCGGTGACGGTGGTGGGCCCCTCGGGCCTTGTGTGCGACGGGCTGTCCACAGCCCTGTTTGTTATGGGCTTGGAGGAGGGCGCCCAGTTCTGGCGCTCTCACCCGGAGCTGGAAGTGGAACTCCTCTTTGTCACGGAAGATAGGACCCTATACATAACCCCGGGCATGGAGGAGATGTTCTCCCTTGGACAGGGGTATGAGGACCGGGAGGTACAGGTACTGCAATGAGCAAAAACGCCAAGATCATTTTGATCCTGCTGCTGGCTGCGGCAGTACTCTCGGTCGGGATCATTTTTATGCAGAAGAACCAGACCCCCTCCCCCGTGGCCCGGATTACCCTGGACGGGGAACTGATCCGGGAAATTCCCCTGGATGAGGTGGAGGAGAGCTACTCCTTTGTGGTGGACAGCGAGAGCGGCTCCAACACCATTTTGGTGGAGCCCGGCCGCATCCGGGTGAGTGAGGCGGACTGCCCCGACCAGGTGTGCGTCAACCAGGGCTTTATTTCCGACGGTACCGTCCCGGTGGTGTGTCTGCCCCACAAGCTGATGATCGAGATCGTGGGGGGAGGGAGCGAATTTGACGCCGCAGCCGGTTAAAGGGGCGGGGCACATGACCCGCCTGGCCCTGCTCACCGCCATCGCCCTGACCATCTTTATGGTGGAGGCCCAGCTGCCGGTGGTTACGGTGGTGCCGGGCATCAAGCTGGGCCTTGCCAACATTGTAACCGTCTATGCTATGTTCACCTTTGGCCCGGGCGATACCCTGATGATCTTAGCGGCCCGGATCTTTCTGGGGGCGGTGTTTTCCGGGCAGATGATGACCCTCATCTACTCCGCTGCGGGGGGGCTCCTTAGCTGGTGTGTGCTGCTCCTCCTGCGAAAGCTGCTGGACCGCAGGCAGATCTGGCTGTGCAGCCCAGTGGCTGGGGTGTTTCACAATCTGGGGCAGCTGCTGGCGGCGGCGGCGGTGATGAAGACCTGGACCGTACTGGCCTATCTCCCCTACCTCATTCTGGCGGGAATTATCACCGGGCTCTTCACCGGCGTGGCGGCCCAGGCCCTGATAAACCGCCTGGAGCGGCTAAAACAGTAATCGTTGGGAGGAAAGTACCATGAAGATTTACGCCCTGATGGAAAATACCCCTTACGAGCCCCAATTTGCCGCGGAGCACGGCCTGAGCCTCTATCTTGAGACCGACCGGCACAAAATTCTCTTTGACACCGGAGCCTCCGGTGCCTTTGCCGACAACGCAGAGCGGCTGGGGGTAGATCTGTCCCAGGTGGAGCTGGCTATTCTCTCCCACGACCATTACGACCACGGGGGCGGCATTGCCCGCTTTCTGGAAGAAAACGACCACGCCCCCATCTACCTCAGTTCCCACGCCTTTGGCAGGCGCTTCGACGCGGTGGGCAAGTACATCGGCATTGATCCCAAGCTCCGGGAGAGCGGGCGGCTGCGGTTTGTGGAGGACGTTCTGGAGCTGGATGACCAGTTATCCCTGTATTCCTGTAATCATCAGGCGAAAAAATACCCGCTGGATAGCGCTGGGCTGACGGAGGAGCGGGACGGGGAGCAAAAGCCCGACCAATTTCTCCATGAGCAGTACCTGATGGTCCGGGAGAAGGGAAAAAAGGTGCTCATCAGCGGCTGCTCCCACAAGGGGATTTTGAACATTATGGACTGGCTGGAGCCCGATGTGCTCATCGGGGGCTTCCACTTTATGAAGCAGGAGGTCACCCCCCAGGGCAACCCCGTCCTGGACCAGGCGGCCCATGTGCTCCGGGCGCACAAGACCGCCTATTATACCTGCCACTGCACGGGACAAGAGCCCTTCCAGTACCTGAAAGAGCGCATGGGAGACCAGCTTCAGTACCTGGCCTCCGGGCAGGTCATTGAGGTGTAAAAACAAAAACAACAAGAGCCGCGGCGCACGAAAGCGCCGCGGCCCTTGTTTTTGTAAGGGTTAGAGAGTCTCTTTGTTCCAGAGAAGCTCAAAGGAATATTGGTTGCGGGAGGCATCTGTAATACGCACCAGGCTTTGGGTAAATTCCTGGGTCCCGTCCGAGATCACGGCGGAGATGGTATAGTTAGGGGTCATATCCTGGACATAAAGGGTCGCGGTGAAGAGCCCGGCTTCCGTCCTTTCGGCGGAAAAGGCCTTGGTAAAGTTGTCATAGGCGCGGGTGCAGTAGAAGGTGACCTCCAGGTTGTCCACCAGCTGATATGGGGCGAGATAGACGTGCAGCTGGTAAGACTGGGAATTCCAACCAAAAT
>CALWYG010000099.1 GCA_944385695.1 uncultured Oscillospiraceae bacterium
TGATGCCCTCCACATTTTCCGCCACCACATGGCCGTAGGGGTTCATACAGAAGGTGCGCACCTGGTCGCCGTACTGCTTGGTGCGGTAGACCAGCTTGGACTCGTAGACCACGTCGGTGATGTGCTCGAAGACGGTGGCGGGCAGCTCTACCCGCACGCCGATATCCACCTGGTTGTTGAGCAGCTCCAGACCCAACTGCTTGCACTGCTCGGAGAACCATTCGGCCCCGGAGCGGCCGGGAGCGGCGATGAGATACCGGCAGGACACCTCACCGCCCTTTGCCAGCAGCAGGCGGTAGCCGTCCTGGCAGGGCTGGATGGACTCGACCGGGGTATTAAAGCGGAACTCCAGCTTGTTCTGAAGGCCCTCATAGATGTTGGTGAGGATGCGCAGGTTGTTTTCGGTGCCCAGATGCTTGCACCGGGCCTGGAGCAGGTGGAGGTCGTAAGCCAGGGCCCGGCGCTCCAGAGCCTTGGCTTCGGGGGTGGCGGTGGAGAAGCACTCGGTGGTGGCGCCGTGGAGGACGTTGATGGAGTCCACATAGTCGATGAGCTCCATGACCTGTCCGGGCTCGATAAAGTCGGTGAGCCAGCCGCCGAACTGGGTGGTAAAATTAAACTTGCCATCGGAAAAAGCGCCCGCGCCGCCGAAACCGCACATGGTGTGGCAGACGGGACAGTGGATGCACTCGCGCACCTTGCCGGCCACAATGGGACAGCTGCGGTGGTAGATGTCCTGTCCCTGATCCAGAGCCAGGAGCTTCAGCTCGGGGCGGAGGTGGGCCAGCTCATAGGCGGCAAAGATTCCGGCTTCGCCGCAGCCCAAAATGACGACATCATACATGGCAGACATAGTTGCGTGCTCCTTTTCCAATGTTTTCAGTCAGTAAAGCAGGTGAATTCTGATAGTAGTATACCATAATTCTAACAAAAAGAAAGGTTTTTTAAGCAAAAAGCCCCGCCGCCCCATGGAGCGGCAGGACTTTACCTCAACTGTTTTCCTGAAAGCTGGCGCCGCAGCTGCGGCAGGTAACGGTGATTCTTCCCTTGCCCCGGGGGACGCGCAGCTGCTGTCCGCAGTTGGGGCACTTGAAATAGCGGTGGTCTTTGTCACGGCGCATGGTGCGCTGCAGGCGGTACCACTGAATCACAGGTCCGGCCAGGCGCATAAACTGGGAGTTTTCCTTTTGGCGGGCGGGGATGTTCCGGGAGAGAAGACGAAACAGGGAGACAAAGACCAGCGCCAGGGAAATCCAATAGAAAAGCTCAATATGCGTCAGAGCAAAGAGCAGATAGAGGAAAAGGTAAACAACAATGAGAAACAGGTTGAGGGAATCGTTGCCATAGCGGCCATACATAAAGCGATGGATCGCGTTGCGGATCATAGGCGCGCCTCCTTGAAAGACAGGGAAGGCAGGCGTAATCGCCTGCCGAATATCTTGAAATAATGATAGCGCGCCGCCGGAAAATCGTCAAGGAGGCATTCGTAAACAAAATGTAAATTTAGCACTGTTTTGGGGGGATTTTTTACAGAACTTGGCTATGGGAGAAAGCTCTTGCGGGATGAAGAAAAATACGATATACTGTCGGTACGAGAATAATACACAGGAGGGACCGTTTGTGAAGCGCATCGACAAGGAGAACTATTATCTGGATATTGCCGAAACCGTTCTGGAGCGGTCTACCTGCCTGCGCCGGTGCTACGGCGCCATTATTGTGAAGAATGATGAGATTGTCTCCACGGGCTATAATGGAGCGCCCAGAGGACGGAAAAACTGCATGGACCTGGGATACTGCACCCGGGAGGCCATGAACGTCCCCTCCGGGGAGCGGTATGAGCTGTGCCGGTCCGTCCACGCGGAGATGAACGCTATCATCTCCGCAGCCCGCCGGGACACGCTAAACGCTACCTTATACTTGGCCGGGCGGGAGGCGAAAAGCGGAGAGCTGCTCCACGATGCCACCTCCTGCTCCATGTGCCGGAGGATGATTATCAACGCGGGCATTGAGCGGGTGGTCATCCGCAACACAGAGCGGGACTACAGCGTGGTCCATGTGGAGGACTGGATTCGGGAGGACGACTCCCTGCCCAAAGGAATGGAAGAAACATAATGAAAAGTCCGGACGCCGAGGCGTCCGGACTTTTTTTAAAATCAGATAAAGGGGAGCCCCTCCACAGGGCCGCTGCTGGCCGGTGTTTTATCCACAGGCTGGAGGGCCAGGTATTCCTCAAAGGTCAGATCCTGGCTCATGCAGGCCTGGGCCGCCTCGGTTCCCACATAGCGGTAGTGCCAGGGCTCAAAGCGGTAGCCGGTGATGTCCTCCTTGCCCTGGGGATAGCGGAGGATGAAGCCATATTCTGCGCAGTGCTCCACCAGCCAGGCATAAGCGGGGGTGTTTTCAAAATGAGCGCTGAGGCTGGCGGTATTGATGTCCAGAGCCAGCGCGGTCTGATGCTCGGAATAGCCGGGCCGGGCGGAATAGGAGTCCACAGAGGCCTGGGAGTCCTGAGACAGATAGCGGGAGTAGATGCTCTCCTGCCGCGCATAGGAGCGGTAGGCGGAGACACTCTGGAGGTAGATGCCGTCTGCCCGGGCGGCGTCGGCCATGGCCCGGAAGGCGGCGGCAGCTTCCGGGTGAAGAGAACCGGAGCCGTATGGATAGCCCAGTGCCTCCAACTGGGGGGTGTAGTTCTGGGGCAGGGCGTGGTACTTATTCACCAAAACCGTAAGACTGTCAGGCTGGCTGACAAGGTCGGTATCCTCATAGAATTCCTTGTCCAGACCGATGTTGACCTCCAGAACTACCTGCTCAGCGGAGAGCTGAGGGTTTGCTTTGGCCCAGGCCTGATAGCGTTCCTCCAGCTCCAGAACGCCGTTTTGCAGCATCTGATAGGGGGAGAGAAGCTGAATGATCCGGTCCACCCAGACCGAGGACAGAGGAGGCTCAAAGTTGGGGGAGACGGTCTCCTGGTCCAGGGCGCAGACGGGGGAGAGGGAGAGGGCGGCGGTGGCCGCCACGGTGATCAGAGACAGGGAAATGCGGGGGAAATGGTTGTGCATAGCGTTGTTACCTCATTTGTAGTTGGGAGCAGGTCAAAGCGTGTGAGCCTGCTGGCAAAGGGTTAGAAAATGGGAGAGAATGGGGGCTCCGTCAACCGTATCCGGGCGGCGGTGGGCAAAGGCCATACGCTCGGGGTGGAACTGGACGGCCAAAATGGGCCGGCCTGGGCAATCCAGAGCCTCAATGACGCCGCTTTCCGACCAGGCGATGGCCCGCAGGCCTCCGCCCAGACGGTCCACCGCCTGGTGATGGAGGCTGTTCACCGGAAACCGCGGGCCGTAGAGCTGGTGGAGAAAACTCCCCTCCAGGCTGCGCACGGGATGGACCAGGTCCTCACGGTCGCTGCTGTGGAACAGCCGGATGTTGGGGGAGAGGTCCTGAATCAGGTCGCCCCCCAGAGCCACATTGATGACCTGCATACCCCGGCAGATCCCCAGGATAGGCTTGTTTGCCTGATGAAAGGCACGAAACAGCTCCAGCTCGGCCTGATCCCGGGCCGCATCCGGGGGATTAGAGCCCTGGTTTTCCTGGCCGAACAGCGTGCTTTCCAGATCGCCGCCGCCGCACAAAATGAGGCCATCGCAGCTTAAGTCAGGGGCGGGGCAGTATCCCGGCAGGGGGACGGCGCCCAGCGCACGCAGAGCCTGCTCGTAGCGGTCCGTCTTCCCCTGGGAGCCGGAGAGCTGGATGATAAGGGGGGTGGAGGCGCTCACAGCGTATCCACCGCAGCCCGGGCCTTGACCAGGGTGGAAATGAGCTCCACCGCGCCCTCGATGCCAGTGGTGCTGGAGTTGAGGGTCAGGTCGTAGCGGCGCATATCGCCCCAGTTGTGGCCGGTGTAGTAGTTATAGTAGTTGGAACGGCCCCGGTCCATTTGAATAATGCGCTTTTCCATATCGTCAGAGGGGATGTGGTATTCCTCCACACACCGCTGAATACGGCTGGGCAGGTCGGCATAGACGAAGACCTTCAGGCACTCAGGGCGCTCGCCCAGCACATAGTCGCTGCACCGGCCCACAATGACACAGGGCCCCTGGTCGGCCAGCTCCCGGATGACCTCCGCCTGGGCGAAGAAAGCCTGGTGGCTGACGGGGACACCCTGGTGGGCAAAGGCGGGCGTTCCAATGCCGATGGGGGCAATGGACAGGTGGAAGCGGCTGCGGGCGCGCTCCTCCGCCCGGGCGATAAAGTCAGGAGAAAGGCCGCTTTTTTCGGCGGTCTTTTGGATAATAGTCCGGTCATAGCAGGGGATGCCCAAATGGGCGGCCAGGCGCTTACCGATCAGGCGGCCACCGCTGCCGAACTCACGGCTGATGGATATCACATAGTTGCTCATGACATGCGCCTCCTTATAGGGGCAGAGAGTGCCCCCCAGTTTACACAGGACTCTTTTATTTACTATATTATAGCGGATGGTTTCAAAAATGACAACGAAAATATGTGAGAATCTCGGAAGAAGACCCATACGGCTGGACACATTCCACAAAGGAACGAAATGAAATTTAATGAAACCGCCAAAGTTGTGCGGAAGTGACAAATTTTTCTTGCAAATTAGATATAAGATGTTTATTATCATAAGTGTAAGCGGCTGGAAACGATTCCGGGAATGTTTCCAGCCGACAGCTGAGACGGTTTCTTTGATTTGATTAAGGAGGATTATCAGAATGAGTAAGAAATTATTGTCTCTGGCCCTCACCGCCGCCATGGCGCTGACCCTTTTGGCCGGCTGCGGCGGCAATACCACCACCAGCGGTTCCGTGTCCGGCTCCAGCTCCGGTGCCGGCGCTGACGGGGCCAAGGGTGAGGTGTACTATCTGAACTTCAAACCGGAACAGGATGAGGCGTGGCAGGCCCTGGCCAAAGCCTATACCGAAGAGACCGGCGTGCCGGTCACGGTGGTAACTGCCGCTTCCGGCACCTATGAGACCAACCTGATGAGTGAGATCGCCAAGAGCAATCCCCCCACGCTGTTCCAGGTGAACGGCCCCAACGGCCTGGCCAACTGGAAGGACTACTGCTACGACCTCACCGGCACCCCCGTCTTGGGTGAGCTGACCAGTGAGGACTATGCCCTGAAGGATGGGGACGCCACCCTGGGCATCGCCTATGTCATTGAGTCCTACGGCATCATCACCAACAAGACCCTGCTGGAGCAGGCCGGCTACACCGTGGAAGACATCCAGTCCTTTGAGGACCTGAAGAAGGTGGCCGAGGACATCACCGCCCGCAAGGATGAGCTGGGCTTTGCCGCCTTTACCTCTGCCGGTATGGACGGCTCCTCTGACTGGCGCTTCAAGACCCACCTGGCCAACCTGCCCATCTACTTTGAGTATCAGGACGATGGCATTGGCACCACCGAGGCCATCAAGGGCACCTATCTGGACAACTACAAGGCCATTTGGGATCTGTACATCAACAACTCCACCTGTGCTCCCACCGAGCTTGCCAGCAAGACCGGCTCTGATGCGGAGTCTGAGTTCATCAACGGCCAGGCCGTGTTCTTCCAGAACGGTTCCTGGGAGTATGGTGCTCTGACCGCCGGCGGCATGACCGACGACCAGCTGGCCATGATCCCCATCTACATCGGCGCGGGCGACGAGGCCAACCAGGGCCTGTGCACCGGCACGGAAAACTACTGGTGCGTGAACAAGGATGCCTCCCCCGAAAACATTCAGGCCACTCTGGACTTCATGTACTGGTGCGTCACCTCTGAGACCGGCACTGCCGCCATGGCCAACGACATGGGCTTCGTCATCCCCTTCAAGGGCGCTCAGGAGTCCAACAACCTGTTTGTCAAGCAGGATGCCGAGATGACCGCCGCCGGCAAGACCCCTGTGTCCTGGAACTTCCCCACTATGCCCTCTGAGCAGTGGAAGAACGACCTGGGCTCCGCGCTGACTGCCTACGCCGCCGGCACCGGCGACTGGGATGCCGTGGTGTCCGCCTTTGTGGACAACTGGGCTGCCGAGTACGCGCTGCTCAACGGCTGAGCCGACAATTTGGTTTGACACATCCGACAAGGGGTGGGCGTTTCCGCCCGCCCCTTGTTTTCCATTATCTGAAAAAACCGGCAGGCCCACAGGAGGGAGAACATGGAAAAAGCAATTAAACGGTTTTGGCCCGTGTTTGTGCTGCCCACATTCGCGGCCTTTCTCATCGGATTTGTGTGGCCCTTCCTGCAGGGGCTGTATTTGTCCTTTTGCAAATTTACCACCATTGACAAGGCCCAGTGGAATGGGCTGAAAAACTACCTGTATGCCCTGACAGAGGCGGAGTTTCTCCACTCCTTCTGGTTTACCGCCCTGTTTACCGTGGTGTCCACCATCTGCATTAATGTGGCGGCCTTTGCCATTGCCCTGGCCCTCACCCGGTCCATCAAGGGGACCAATGTGTTTCGCTCGGTATTCTTTATGCCAAATCTCATCGGCGGCATCGTGCTGGGCTATATCTGGAACATTTTGCTCAACTGCGCCCTCACCCTGCTGGGAAAGCCTCTGCTGAGCCTCCACGCGCCCTATGGCTTTATCGGCCTTGTGATTCTGATGTGCTGGCAGCAGATCGGCTACATGATGATTATTTATATCGCGGGCCTTCAGTCCATCCCCAACGACTACCTGGAGGCGGCCCGCATTGACGGGGCCAATGACCGGCAGATCCTGTGGCGGATCAAAATTCCCAATGTGATGCCCTCCATCACCATCTGCCTGTTTTTGTCCCTGACCAACGGCTTTAAACTGTTTGACCAGAACCTGGCGCTGACCGCCGGCGAACCAAACCACCTGACGGAGATGCTGGCCCTGCACATTTACAACACCTTCTACGCCCGCTCCGGCGCGGTTTGGAAGGGCTACGGACAGGCGGAGGCCGTACTGTTCTGCATTCTGGTGATTGCCATTTCTCTGGTTCAGCTTCGGGCCACCCGCTCTAAGGAGGTGCAGCAATAATGACCAGAGCCAATACCATCCGGGACCGGATTCTGTCGGTGATCCTCACCATCCTCAGTGTGGCATGGGTCTATCCCGTGGTGATGATCCTGCTCAACTCCCTGAAAAAGGAGACGGCCATTACCACCGGCACCGCCTTTGAACTGCCCAGCGGTGAGACCTTTGCCGGGCTGGAAAACTATGTGAACGCCATCGAATCCAAGGGCTTTGCCACGGCCTTCTGGTACACCCTGGTCATTACGCTGACGTCGGTGGCGCTGATTCTGATCTGCTGTTCCATGTGTGCCTGGTACATCACCAGAGTACACACCTGGTATTCCCGGGCGCTTTATTTCCTGTTTGTATTCTCCATGGTGGTCCCCTTCCAGATGCTGATGTTTACGTTGTCTGCCACCGCCGACCGCATCGGCTCGGCCTCTACCATCGGCAGCATCGCCCAGCGCTTTGGCCTGAGTGCTCCCGCCGGGCTTGCGGATATTTCCCTGCTGCCCTTGAATACGCCTTACGGCATCTGCATCATCTATCTGGGATTCGGCGCGGGGCTGGCTGTGTTTATGTTCTGCGGGTTTATGAAATCTGTCCCCATCGAAGTGGAAGAGGCGGCCATGATTGACGGCTGCGGCCCAGTGCGCACCTTCTTCTTTGTGGTACTGCCCATTTTGAAACCGACTCTCATTTCGGTGGGAATTCTGGAGACCATGTGGCTGTGGAACGACTATCTGCTGCCCTATCTGACCCTGGACCGCACTAAGGGCTATATGACCATTCCCATTCTCATCCAGTATTTCCGCGGCAGCTATGGCCGGGTGGAGATGGGGCCCATGATGGCCAGCATCATGCTCAACGTCATTCCCATCATTGTGGTTTATCTGCTGTGCCAGAAGCACATCATAAAAGGTGTTGCAGCCGGCGCGGTAAAGGGATAAGATAGAGAGAACCCAAAAACGGCCGTTCCGGCCGGAGAGGAGGCGCGCGGATGACGATTAAGGATATTGCCCGGCTGTCGGGCTGCGGTGTGGCCACCGTATCCCGGGTATTGAACCACCACCCGGATGTAAGCGAAAAGACCCGGCGAAAGGTGATGGCGGTGGTGGAAGAACACGGCTTTCAGCCCAACAACAACGCCAAACATCTGAAACAGCAGGCGGGCACCAGCATCGCCATCCTGGTAAAGGGCAGCCAAAATATGCTCTTTGCCGACTTGGTGGAACAGGTCCAGGCCCTCCTGCGGGACAGCGACCGGGATGCGGCCGTCTACTATCTGGACGAGGACGCCAACGAGGTGGCCTATGCCATCCAGCTGTGCCGGGAGCGAAAGCCGGTGGGGATTCTCTTTCTGGGGGGAGATCTGGAGTTTTTCCAGACCTCCTTTCAGCACCTGCGGGTGCCCTGTGTGCTGCTGACCAACTCCGCCCGGGATTTGGGCTTTGACAACCTGTCTTCCCTGACCACTGACGATGAGCAGGCGGCCTTTCAGGTGATTGATTACCTGGCCCAAAAGGGACACCGGGCCATTGGGGTACTGGGCGGCAACTGGTCCTCCTCCTCCCAGATCAGCTACCGGCGTCTTCAGGGCTGCAAACGGGCCTTTGAAAGCCGGGGGCTGCCCTTCGACCCCGAGCGGCAGGCAGAGCCCAGCCGCTACTCCATGGCCGACGCCTATGCCGCCACCCAGCGCCTGCTGGGGCGCTGCCCGGAGCTGACCGCTATTTTTGCCATGAGCGACGTGATGGCCGTGGGCGTGATCCGGGCCCTGCGGGATCTGGGAAAGCGGGTGCCCGAAGATATATCTGTGGTAGGCTACGACGGGATTTCCATGGGACGCTACACCATTCCCCGGCTGACCACCATCTGCCAGGACACGAAGAGCCTGGCGGAGCAGGGAGTGGACCTGCTTCTGCGCAATATTATGCGAAGCTGTCCCAGCGTCCATGGGGTGGTCCCCTTCCGGCTACTGGACGGAGAGAGCGTGGCGGAGCTTTCAACCTGAGCTGAGAGAGGTAGATAAACGATGAGAAGAGCGGGCGTATTAATGCCGATATCCTCCCTGCCCTCCCCCTGGGGAATTGGCACCATGGGGGCTGAGGCCAGAAATTTTGTGGATTTTCTGTGGAAGGCGGGTCAGTCCTGCTGGCAGATCCTTCCGGTGGGTCCAACCAGCTATGGGGATTCTCCCTATCAGTCCTTTTCCTCCTTTGCAGGCAATCCATATTTTATCGATCTGGATGACCTGGCTGCGGAGGGCCTGCTGGAGCGGGAGGAGTATGCCCCGCTGGACTGGGGCGAGGACCGGTCGCAGGTGGACTACGGGCTGATGTATCAAAACCGCTATCCGGTGCTGCGCCGGGCCTGTGCCAGGCTGGACCGGAGCGAAAGGGGAGAGTTTGCCGCTTTTTGCCGGGAGCAGAAGCAGTGGCTGGAGGACTATGCCCTGTTTATGGCCCTGAAGGGGAAGTTTGACGGCCGGTCCTGGCAGGAGTGGCCGGAGCAGCTGCGTCTGCGCCGCCCCGGAGCGCTGGCGAAGGCCCAAACAGAGCTGGCGGAGGAGACGGAGTTTTGGAAAGGTGTGCAGTATCTCTTTTTCAAGCAGTGGCACGCGCTGAAACAACAGGCCAACCAAAAGGGCATTGCCATCATCGGAGACCTGCCCATCTATGTCTCCGGAGACAGCGCCGATGTGTGGGCCAATCCCGAGCAGTTCCAGCTGGATGAGGAAGGGCGGCCCACTGAGGTGGCCGGCTGTCCCCCCGACGGGTTTTCCGAGGACGGACAGCTGTGGGGAAATCCACTGTTTGACTGGGAGCGGATGAAAAAGGAGGGCTACGCCTGGTGGATGCGGCGCATCGCCTTCCAGTTCCGGATTTATGATGTGCTGCGCATCGACCACTTCCGCGGCTTTGATGAATACTACGCCATTCCCTACGGGGACAAGACCGCACGCAACGGGCGGTGGCGGCCGGGCCCGGGCATTGAGTTTTTCCAGACGGTGAAAAAGACCCTGGGCAAAAAAGAGATCATTGCCGAGGACCTGGGCTTTCTCACCGACTCGGTGCGCAAGCTGCTGCGTCAGTCGGGTTTCCCCGGCATGAAGGTGCTTCAGTTTGCCTTTGACAGCCGGGACACGGGCAGCGATTATCTGCCCCATTGTTACGGCCGGCACTGTGTGGTGTACGCGGGGACCCACGACAACGACACCATTTTGGGCTGGATGAAGTCCGCCCCCCGAAAGGACGTGGCGTTTGCCAAGGAGTATTTGCGCCTTAACAGCCGGGAGGGATACAACTGGGGAATGATGCGCGCGGCCTGGGCGTCCCCCGCTGATTTGGCAGTGATGCAGATGCAGGACCTGCTGGGGCTGGACGGCCGGGCCAGAATGAATACGCCCTCCACCCTGGGCAGCAACTGGAAATGGCGCGCGCTGCCCGGCAGCTATGGAGAAGCGCTCTCCCGGCGGCTTTACCGGGAGATGAAGGTATACCAGCGCCTGCCCAAACAGGGGCGAAAGGAGAAGAAGTAATATGCAGCTGAAAGAACAGCTTTGGGAATTGACCAGAGAGCGGTTCGGATGCGGACCGGATCAGTGTGACGACCAACAGCTCTATGAGGCACTGCTGCTGCTGTGCAGCCGCCTGGCGGCCCAGCGGCCCGCGCCGGAGGGGGAGCGAAAGCTCTACTATTTCTCTGCGGAATTTTTGGTGGGCAAGCTGCTGTCCAACAATCTGCTGGCGCTGGGCATTTATGGTCCGATTCGGGAACTGCTGAGCGATATGGGCCGGGAGTTGAGCGGCATTGAACAGATGGAGCCGGAGCCCTCCCTGGGAAATGGCGGCCTGGGACGTTTGGCTGCCTGCTTTTTGGACTCCATTGCCGCGCTGGGGCTGCCCGGGGACGGCGTGGGGCTCAACTACCACTACGGGCTTTTTAAGCAGAAGTTTGCGAACAACCAGCAGACGGAACTGCCCGACCCGTGGATCGAACCAGACAGCTGGCTGATGGAAACCGGCAAGTCGTTCACCGTCCCCTTTGGGGGTTTTGACCTCCAGGCGGTGCTGTATGACATTGCCGTCCCCGGTGCGGGGAACAAATGGGCCAACCGGCTGCACCTGTTTGACGTGATGCAGCCGGCCCAGGAGCCCTGGATCGGCATCCGCTTTGACAAAGGAGATATTGCCCACAACCTCACCTCCTTCCTCTATCCGGACGACAGCGATGAGGCCGGGCGGCTGCTGCGGGTGTACCAGCAATATTTCATGGTCTCCGCCGGGGCCCAGCTGATTTTGCAGGAGCTGGAAGAGCGGGGGTATGGGATCGACACCCTGGCCGACCATGTGGTCATCCAAATCAACGAAACCCACCCCTCCATGGTCATTCCCGAGCTCATCCGCCTGCTGGTGGAGCGGGGCATGTCCATCAACCGGGCCATCGACCAGGTGAGCCGCACCTGTGCCTACACCAACCACACCATCCTGGCTGAGGCCCTGGAGAAGTGGCCCCTGTCCTTCATCGAGAAAGTCGCCCCTCAGCTGGTGCCGGTGATTCGAGAGCTGGACCGCCGGGTCAAGGAGGCCCATCCCGATCCCCGGGTGTCCATTCTGGACGATCAGGGCCGGGTACACATGGCCCATATGGACATCCACTACGGCTTCTCCGTCAACGGAGTGGCCGCCCTCCATACGGAGATTTTGAAAAATTCCGAGCTCAAGCCCTTCTATGACCTCTATCCCAAAAAGTTCAACAACAAAACCAACGGCGTGACCTTCCGCCGCTGGCTGGAGGCCTGTGATCCCCGGCTCAGCGCCCTCATTGACGACTGCATCGGCTCCTCCTGGCGGCAGGATGCCCAGAAACTGGAGGGGCTGCTGGCCTTCCAGGAGGATGCGAACATTCTGAACCGGCTGCTGGATGTAAAGCAGGCCAACAAGCAGGCCCTGTGCCAGGCCTTTTTGTCCCGGCAGGGAGTGGAGCTGGACCCCCAGTCTGTGTTTGACATTCAGATCAAGCGCCTGCACGAGTATAAGCGCCAGCAGATGAACGCGCTCTACGTCATCCATCAGTATCTGGAAATCAAGAGCGGAAGGTTGCCCCAGCGGCCTGTGACCGTTATTTTCGGCGCCAAGGCCGCCCGCGCCTATGTGATGGCAAAGCACATTATCCACCTTATTTTGTGCCTGCGGCAGCTCATTGAGAACGATCCCCAGGTGCGGCCCTGGCTGAGAGTGGCCATGGTGGAAAACTACAACGTCACCTGGGCCGAGCGGCTCATTCCCGCCTGTGATATCTCCGAGCAGATCTCCCTGGCCTCCAAAGAGGCCAGCGGCACCGGCAATATGAAATTTATGGCCAACGGAGCGGTAACCCTGGGGACCATGGACGGAGCCAACGTGGAGATTGCCCAGCTGGTGGGAGAGGAAAACATCTACACCTTCGGCGCCCCCAGCGACCGGGTTATCGAATTGTACCGGGGCAGCGAGCCCGATGGCCGCAGCTACCGGCCTCTGGATCTCTATCACCGCCCCAATGTGGAACGGCTGGTGGACTTTTTGGTCTCCCCGGAGCTGCTGAGCGTAGGCGACCCGGCCAGCCTGTCTGCCCTGTGGAAGGACATGAAGACCAAGGACTGGTTCATGGCCCTGCTGGATGTGGAGGACTACATCGCCGTAAAGGAGCGGGCCATCGCGGACTATGGCCAGCGGCTGCCTTGGGCGCGGAAGATGCTGGTGAACATTGCAAAATCGGGGTATTTCTCCTCCGACCGCACCATCCGGCAGTATCATGAGGACATTTGGCATTTGAAATGAAAAACCATGGGCCCTGTCATCAGAACCGACGATGACAGGGCCTGTTTTTTGTCTACTTTTCCGGAAAAAAAGGCTATCTTTTTCTCAAAGCCTATGATAATATGATTCCCGAACGATTTTTGACCATATGGAAAAGGAGCAGGCTATGATCACTGTCACCGATTTGAGTTTAAATTACAGCGGAACCCCGCTGTTTTCCCATGTGGACCTGCAGTTTCTGCGGGGCAACTGCTACGGTATCATCGGCGCCAACGGCGCGGGAAAATCTACCTTTCTGAAAATCCTGTCCGGAGAGCTGGATTCCACCTCCGGCGAGGTGTCCATTCTGCCGGGCATCCGGATGTCTGTGCTGAAGCAGGACCAGAATGCCTACGATGCCTATAACGTTATGGACACGGTTATCATGGGAAACCAGCGCCTTTACGACATCGGCAAGCAGAAGGAGGCGCTCTATGCCAAGGAAGAGATGACCGACGAGGACGGCATGCTGGCCTGCCAGCTGGAGGAAGAGTATGCCGAGCTGGGGGGCTGGGAGGCTGAGAGCGACGCTTCCCGTATCCTCCAGGGCCTGGGCATCGGCACGGAGCTGCACTATAACGACATGGCCACCCTGGACGCCCGTCTCAAGGTGAAGGTGCTCCTGGCCCAGGCGCTGTTTGGCAACCCCGACCTTCTGATGATGGACGAGCCCACCAACAACCTGGACATCGATGCGGTGAACTGGCTGGAGGATTTCCTGCTGGACTTTGAGGGAACCGTCATCGTGGTGTCCCACGACCGCCACTTCCTGAACACTGTCTGCACCCACATTGTGGATATTGACTACGGCAAGATCAAGATGTATGTGGGCAACTACGACTTCTGGTATGAGTCCTCCCAGCTGGTGCAGCAGCTCATTAAGAACCAGAATAAGCGCAACGAGGAAAAGATCAAGGAATTGCAGGACTTTATTTCCCGCTTTTCCGCCAACAAGTCCAAGAGCAAGCAGGCCACTGCCAGAAGAAAGCTGCTGGACAAGCTCTCTGTGGAGGAGATGCCCGCTTCCTCCCGCCGCTATCCCTGGGTGGGCTTTACCCCCGACCGGGAGGTGGGCAAGGACATCCTCTTTGTCACCGATGTGAGCAAGACCATCGACGGGGTGAAGGTGCTGGACAAGGTGTCCTTTATTGTAGGCCACGATGAGAAGATCGCCTTTGTGGGTGACAATGAGAACGCCCACACCGCCCTCTTTAAGATCCTGGCCGGGGAGATGGAGCCTGACGAGGGCAGCGTGAAGTGGGGCCAGACGGCCACCTTCTCCTATTTCCCCAAGGACAACACCCCCTATTTCCAGGATAACGAGGACAATCTGGTGCAGTGGCTGCGCCAGTTCTCCCCCGATCCCCAGGAGCAGTATCTCCGGGGCTTCCTGGGGCGGATGCTGTTCTCCGGAGACGAGGTGTATAAGCCTGTCAAGGTGCTCTCCGGCGGAGAGAAGGTGCGGTGCATGCTCTCCCGGATGATGCTCTCCGGGGCCAATGTCCTGATGCTGGACCAGCCCACCAACCACCTGGATCTGGAGTCCATCGCAGCTCTGAACAAGGGCCTGGAGGCGGTGAAGTGCAACGTTCTGGTGGCTTCCCACGACCATCAGCTCATCCAGACCGTGTGCAACCGGATTTTTGACTTTACTGCAGAGGGCAAGCTCATCGACCGGAAGATGACCTACGACGAATATCTGGAGAAACAGAAGGAACAGTAATCAAAATGGCCAGCCGTACGGAAGTATGGCTGGCTGTTTTTGAGGAAAAAGGGGAAAAATAGGGAAAGCGGTTGACGCAAATAAAATGTTTCGGGTATAATACAAAATGGAGTTGTTTCGAGATATCGGAAACAAAAGATGCGGAAGTTCCGCAGAAGGGATTTTGGAAGATATGGATATTACACATATACTGGCGCTGCTAGGCGGACTTGCACTGTTCCTGCACGGAATGCAGATGATGAGTTCCGGTTTGGAGGCGGCTGCCGGCAACCGGATGAAGAACATCCTGGAGCGGCTGACCGCCAACCGTTTCCTGGGCGTGCTGGTGGGCGCGGCCATCACCGCGGTCATTCAGTCCTCCTCTGCCACCACGGTCATGGTGGTGGGTTTTGTCAACGCGGGGATGATGACCCTCAATCAGGCGGTGTGGATCATCATGGGCGCCAACATCGGTACCACGGTGACCGGACTGCTCATCGCCTTGGACGTGGGTGAGCTGGCCCCCTTCTTTGCCTTTGCTGGCGTGGCAATGATGGTCTTTGTAAAGGAGCCGAAGCTCCAGCACATTGGCCAGATCCTGGCCGGCTTGGGCGTGCTGTTTTTGGGCATGGGCATGATGAGTGACTCCATGGTCCCCCTGCGGGAGTCGGAGAGCTTTATCCGCCTGATGTCCACCTTCTCCAACCCCATTTTGGGCATTCTGGCCGGCGCCGGCTTCACCGCGGTCATCCAGTCCTCCTCCGCCTCGGTGGGTATTCTTCAGGCCCTGGCCAACAGCGGCGTCATCGGCCTGTCCAGCGCAGTGTTTGTGCTGTTTGGTCAGAACATTGGTACTTGTATCACGGCCGTTCTGGCTTCCATCGGCACCAACCGCAACGCCAAGCGGACCACCATTATCCACCTGATGTTCAATATCATCGGTACCATTATTTTCACCATTTTGTTCCTGCTGTTCCCCATTGCCCAAGTGATTGACGGCAGCATTGTGCTGCAGGGCGGTGTGGGAAGCTTCCTGTCCAACCTGCTGCCCGGCACGCCGGCCGGTCAGATCGCCCTGATTCACACCAGCTTCAACGTCATTACCACCCTGCTTCTGCTGCCTCTGGGCAACTATCTGGCCAAGCTGGCCGTGTGGATCCTGCCTGAGCAGGTCCACGAACAGGAAGAGGGCACCATGCACCTGGAGTATTTGGCCCCGGTTTCTGCCAGCGGCAAAGAGGGCGGCCTGGGTCTGTCCGCCATCGTGGTGGACCAGCTGCGCAATGAGCTGCACCGGATGCTGAGCATGGCCCGGGATAACGTAGAGGCCGGCTTTGAGGCCGTCCTGGCCCGGGATCCCGGCCGGCTGGAGGCGGTGGAGCAGCGGGAGGAATATATTGACTTCCTGAACCGGGAGATTTCTCGGTATGTCTCCCACCTCATTTCCATCGAGACCAACGAACAGGATTCCCGGGTAGTCAGCAGCTTCTTTACCATCTCCGGCAATATTGAACGAATTGGCGACCACGCGGACAACCTGGCCGGATACACCAAGATGCTGGTGGCCAAGAACATCAAGCTCTCCCCCATCGCCCAGAAAGAGGTGGAGCAGATGCGGGACGTCTCCCTGGAGGCGGTCACCACTCTGCTGGACCGCCAGGCCGGCGGACCGGAGTGGCTGGTGGATGTGGCCCAGATCGAGCAGAAAATTGACGATATGACCGACGAGTACCGCCGTGACCAGCTCATCCGCATGCGGGACGGGGTTTGCTCCGACGAGGCCTGTATCCTCTATTCCGAGCTGCTCACGGACTTTGAGCGAATCGGCGACCATGTGCTGAACATTGCACAGGAGCTGACCAAGTCCAGAACCAATCTGTAAAAGAATGCGCGCCGCCGGGCTGGCCCCGGCGGCGCGTTTGTTTGAAAGGTAGCACTTGACGAAATTCCCATGGGGCGCTATCATTTTGAACGTAGCAATAGGAGGGATCTTCCAATGACATATCAGCAAGTACTGGAGGCCGCCCGCACTTGCAGCGGCCCTTACTGCAAGGCCTGCCCGGTATGCAACGGCCGGGCCTGCAAAAATACCATGCCCGGTCCCGGCGCAAAGGGGAGCGGCACAGTAGCCATCCGCAACTATGAGGCCTGGCAGGATGTATGCCTGAACATGGATACCATCTGCTCCAACGGGGCGGTGGATACCAGCTTCTCGCTCTTTGGCCAGAGCTATGATCTGCCGGTCTTTGCCGGTCCGGTGGGGGCGGTGAAGCTCCACTATGGCGAGAAATTTACGGATCAGGAGTATAACGACATCTTAGTCCCCGCCTGCGCCAAGGCCGGCATTGCCGCCTTTACCGGGGATGGGACCGACCCCGGCGTCTTTGCCGCCGCCGCCAAGGCCATTGGAGCAAACGAGGGAAAGGGAATCCCCACGGTGAAGCCCTGGGACCGGGATACCCTCTTTGCCAAGCTG
The DNA here is from genome assembly GCA_944385695.1 of uncultured Oscillospiraceae bacterium. GTDB lineage: Bacteria > Bacillota > Clostridia > Oscillospirales > Oscillospiraceae > Lawsonibacter. The sequence goes on from CALWYG010000099.1 coordinate 17,002, forward strand.
GATGCGGCCAAGGCCTCCGGCGCCCGGGTGTTTGCCATGGACATTGATGCGGCAGGCCTGCCCTTCCTGAAGGGGCTCAATCCCCCCGCCGGCTCCAAGACGGTGAGCGAGCTGCGGGAGGTCATTGAGTATGCCAAGGTGCCCTTTATCATCAAGGGCATTATGACCGTGAAGGGGGCCAAGAAGGCCCTGGAGGCCGGCGCGGCGGGCATTGTGGTGTCCAATCACGGCGGCCGTGTGCAGGACGGCGTGCCTGCCACCGCCGAGGTCCTGCCTGCCATTGCCGAGGCGGTGAAGGGGCAGATGACCATCTTTGTGGACGGCGGATTGCGCAGCGGCGTGGACATCTGCAAGGCCCTAGCTCTGGGCGCGGACGCCTGCATTCTGGCCCGGCCCTATGTTACTGCTGTCTACGGCGGCGGGGAGGAGGGCGTCCAGCTGCTCACCCAGAAGCTGAAGGGAGAGCTGCAGGACACCATGGCCATGTGTGGGGTCCACTCCCTGGCGGAGATCAGCCGGGATATGATCTTCTGATTGAAATATAGAATGCAAAAGGCCCTGATTCCTGCGGAATCCGGGCCTTTTCATACGAAAAAACCCCGGCTGGTTCACAGCCGGGGCTTTTGTGCCTATATTAGTCGGTCACATAGGGCAGCAGGGCGATCTGACGGGCACGCTTGATAGCCTCGGTCAGCTGGCGCTGATGCATGGCGCAGGTACCGGTGGTACGGCGGGGCAGGATCTTGGCCCGCTCGGAAATGAACCGGCGCAGCTTGGCGGCGTCCTTGTAATCGATGCACTCCACCTTGTCGGCGCAGAAGGCGCAGACCTTACGGCGCTTGCGGCCGCGGGGAGCTCTGTTATCACGTTCCATAGCCATGGATTTAACCTCCTTCTTACGACCTTATATGGTCAAAGTCAAAACGGCAGCTCGCCGTCGTCATCAGAAAGCTCGGCAAACTGGTCGCCGTCCGCAGGGGGGGCGCCGTAGCCGGAGGGGGCAGCGGGAGCGGAGTAACCGCCGGCGGAATAACCGCCCGGGTTAAAGCCGGTGGAATAGCTGCCACCGTCGCCGTCTCGCTTGGAGTCGCCGAAGTAGATGTTATCCGCAATGACCTCAGCCGTGCGGCGCTTGCCGCCGTCCTTGTCGGTCCAATCGCGGATCTGCAGCCGGCCCTCTACCACGGCCATGCGGCCCTTGGAAAAGTAGCGGCTGACAAACTCGGCGGTCTGGCGCCAGGCCACCACGTCGATAAAATCGGTGGTGCGCTCGCCGGTGCTCTTGTCCTTAAAGTCCCGGTCAACGGCCAGGGAGAAGGAAGCCACGGGAGTGCCGGTCTGGGTACGCCGAAGCTCAGGGTCACGGGTCAGACGACCCATGAGGAAGATCTTGTTGAGCATCTGAAAAAGACCTCCTTACTGGTCCTTGCAGACGATCATGGAGCGCATCACGCCGTCGGTGATCCGGAAAATACGGTCCAGCTCGGCGGGGATCGCGGCGGCGGCGGTGAAGGTCATCAGGACGTAGTAGCCCTCCATCAGGTCGTCGATGGGATAGGCCAGACGGCGCTTGCCCCACTCATCAACCTCGGTGACAGTGCCGTTGGCCTCGACCACGGCCTTGAACTTCTCCACCAGGGCGGCGATCTGCTCCTCGCTCATATCGGGCTTCAGGATGTAGACAGCCTCGTAGTTGGAATTGATTTTTGCCATGTTTTTGCACCTCCTTATGGACATATGGCCCCCGGATTTCTGCCGGGAGCAAGGAAAACACTGCCTCACCATAGAGACAGGCTTAATTATTATACCCAAAATGAGGGGAATGTCAAGAGAAAATAATAAATTTATAGTTGCTTTTTTGCCAAGAGGGAGAAAAAGCCAAAACTTTATATCGTCTTATCGGTCCTCCCGCGGATGTTAATAAGTTCTGAACTGGACGATTGGCCGATGCTGTGACAAAATGTTCCCTGTGGAGAAAAAGGAGAAAATTTGGCACAGAAGGGGGCTGAGACGAACCTGTAATTTGGTAAGACAGGTTCTGAATTGGAACGCGAATTGGTTTGTGTGTGTAGAAAAGGAGAATAGGGAGGAATTGTTATGCTTGAAATTTCCTTTGACGTAATGCAAAGTGCAGCCATTGCCGCTTGTGTGGCGATGGTTGGCCGGGCAATTGTCAAACGAGTCAAATTTTTTCAAACCTATTGTATTCCCGGCGTGATTGTAGCCGGTCTGGCCGTGAGCTTTTTGCTGGGTATTTTGCGCACAGCGGGCATTCTTCAGGTTACGTTTGACGTGGCCGTTTTGAAAGAATGGTTTATGGACATCTTCTTCACTGGGGTGGGTCTGACCGCCTCCTGGAAGCTCATTAAACGGGGCGGTAAGGTGTGTATTGGAATTGCCATTACCACCATTGGCCTGATCCTGGCCCAGGATTTGCTGGGTGTGCTGCTGACCATTCCCCTGGGGCTGCACCCCCTTCAGGGAATCGGTATGGGGTCGCTGTCTCTCATGGGCGGCGTCGGCACGTCTGGCGCGATTGCCCCCATGTATGAGGAGCTGGGAGCGGAAAACGCGGTGGTTATGGCCGTTATGTGTGCCACGTTTGGCATGGTGTTTGCCAGCTTGTGCGGCGGCCCTGTGGCCCGGGCGCTGATTAAGCGCCACAACCTGAAAGGGGAAGTGACCGGAAACTACGGTGGAAAAGAGAACGCTTCCGGAGAGGAGGCGGCCGACGAAGTGACTCCTCTGAACGGCAAGAGCTTGCTGGGCAGTGTGTGCCTCATCATTATTTCCGCCGGTCTCGGTTCCTATATTGCCATTCTGGCCGGGTATGTGCCCTACATCGAGTTCCCCTATTTCATTGGCTGTATGATTGGCGGCGTCATTGTCCGCAACATTCTGGACGCCGTACATGTAGAGGTGCGGGCCCAGGAGCTGGATGCCTTTGGCGATATCTGCCTGGAGATTTTCCTGGGTATGACCATGATGTCCATTGATGTGACCAAGCTGGCGGATGCCTTCGGCCCCTTTGTGATCATTTTTGTGGCACAGGTGCTTATGACCTGCCTGTGGGCGTATGTGGTGACCTTTAAGACCTGCGGAAGCAATTATGATGCAGCGGTGATTGCCGCAGGCCATATCGGTATGGGTCTGGGCAACGGGCCCAATACCATGGCCAACGAAAAAGCGGTGATGAAGGAATTCGGCTTTTCCAAGGTCGGCTGGGTGGTGTATCCCCCCTTTGGACTGCTGGTATTGGACATTTTCAACCCCATTTTCTGTTCTATGATCGCAGAGCCCCTTTGCCAATGGTTTGGCCTGCGCTAACGAATCGGACGGCCCGTTTTTACAATAGTAATAGATCAAAAATCCCCGGATGACACGTCATCCGGGGATTTTGTTGTTTCTTATTGGGGCAGGAGCAGGTCCCCCTCTTTGATCCAGCCCAGCTTCCGGCAAATTTCGCAGAAGATCCAGGACAGCAGGGCGGGCAGAACAAAGCAAATAAGGAGCATGCCCAGCCAGTCAAATCCGGTGGGGGCAATGGCCACAGCACCCTTGGCCAGGGCGTCCTTACTGGGGGCGAGCCAGCCCGTCCACACTCCGATGGGGCCGCACAGGCCGCAGGTGCCCATGCCGGAGTTGATGGCAGCTCCATTCATCTGAAGGCCGAAGACGCAGGTGGCGATGGGGCCGGTGATGGCGGAGGCCAGGGTGGCGGGAATCCAGATCCGGGGGTTGCGGACGATGTTGGGCATCTGGAGCATGGAGGTGCCCAGGCCCTGACTCACCAGTCCACCCCAGCGGTTCTCCCGGAAGGACATCACGGCAAAGCCCACCATCTGGGCGCAGCATCCGGCTACGGCGGCTCCGCCTGCCAGACCGGTGAGCTTCAGCACCTGACAAATGGCAGCGGAGGAGATGGGCAGGGTAAGGGCCACGCCCACCAGCACGGAGACGGCGATGCCCATCCAGAAGGGCTGGAGTCTGGTGGCCTGATCGATCATGTTGCCGAAAGCGGAGGCTCCCGCCCCAATGGGAGGGGCAATGACCTTGGCCAGGGCCACGCCGATGAGGATGGTCACGCCGGGAGTGACCAGAATGTCAATCTTGGTCTCCTTGGACACGGCCTTGCCGCACTCCGCGGCGATGATGGCGATGATGAGTACGGCCAGCGGTCCGCCTGCACCGCCCTCCGCGTTGGCGGCCCAGCCCACAGCGGCCAGGGAAAAGAGAACCATGGGGTCGGCCTTCAGGGCGTAGCCGATGGCCACGGCCATGGCAGGACCGGAAACGGACTTGGCGTAATTGCCGATGTCAATGAGGTACTGGATGGCCAGCTGTTGGCCGAGAGTACTGATGATGGTGCCGATGAGCAGGGAACAGAACAGGCCCTGTGCCATGGCCCCCAGAGCGTCAATGCCGTAGCGTTTGGCGGAAAATTCGATGTTTTTCCGCTTTAAAAACTCTTTCATAGGATCACCTTTACCACACAAAATAAGCGGACTGTACAGGTGTCTTGACAGTCACAGGGCTTATTATAACCGAAGAACAAAATTTGTCAAGAACCCAATAAAAGACCCCGCCCCCGGCATAGCCGGAGACGGGGCGAAGATGGATTATCGGTTCCACTGGGAGAAGTCGGTCAGGCACAGGTCCAGGTCCACATTTCCCTGGATGCCGGGAACGGAGCCGGTGCTGGAGTACTGCCACATGTCGTAGTGGTAGCGGAAGCTGGTGGGTTCCCAGTCCTTGGTGTAGTGGGCCAGCCAGAAGGGGTAGTTCTGAAGGTATTCCAGCTGGATTCCCCCGGCATACACCTTGGAGGGGCTGCCGTAGGTCATGGGCAGGTAGCCCGCGTCCTCAATGATTTGACAGAAGGCCAGAGCGCACTTGGTCACGGTCTCCCCGTCGGTGTCCTTGGTGCGGGAGTCCTCATCGTTGACGCTCTCCCAGTCAAAGACCACAGGGTAGGTGATGTCGTAATCCTCGATCCATTCCAGGAGCAGGTAGGCCTCCTGCTGAGCCTCCTCCACCGTGACGGCCTGGGAGAAGAAGTAGACGCCTACCTCCAGGCCGTTGGCCAGGGCCTGCTGGATGTTGTAGTCAAAATAGGCATCCTTGTTGAGGGTGGGGTTATAGTAGCCACGGTAGCCCGCCCGGATCATGGCAAAGTCCACCCCGGAGGCGGCCACCTGGGCCCAGTCGATCTGCTTCTGGTGGGAGGAGACATCCACGCCGATGAAGCTGGGGGCGTCGCCGCGGTAGGTGAGATACCTGCCGTTGGAGACAAAGGCGCTGTTGTCGTAGGTGTTGGGGGCGATGGGGCTGGTTTCAGGGTCCGGATCGGGGACGTTGATGAACAGCCGGTCATAGGTGCGCAGAATGGCCGCGCCCTCGGCCCGGGTGGTGTAGCCGGCGTAGTCAAAGGACCCGTCGTCCTTGCCGCTCATCAGGCCCACATACCACACCCACTCCACCGCATTGATGGCCCAGCGGGAGACCTGCTTCAAATCGGTGAACGGGGCGGCTGCCTGAGAGAGCTTTCTGCCCTGGGCCTGCCAGAAGATGGCGGCAATCTGCTCCCGGGTGATGGGGGTGTCAGGGCCGAAGGTGCCGTCGTCATAGCCGCCGATGATCCCCTCCTGGTACGCCCAGAGAATGGCGTCGGCATAGAGGTGGTCGGGGTCCACATCGGAGAAGGGGTATTGAGCAGTGGGGGTGTCCTCCTCATCTACCTGCTCAGAGCCGCTGTCGTAGTCCTTACCCTCAAGGGTGACCACAGGCTCATCCGCCAGGCGGTAGAGGGCCTCAGCCAGTACGCCCCGGGTCATCAGTTCGCTGGGGGCAAAGGAGGTGGAGGATACGCCGTCCATAATTTCATGGCTCCAGCAATATTCCACCGCATCTTCATACCAGGCCCCTTCCGCCACGTCCTCATAGGGCATTCCAGCGGCCAGGGCCATTGGGGTGGTTAGGATCAGGGCGGCCGACACAGCGCCGGCCAGAAGGGCACGCAGCCCCCGGAAGGGTAATTTCATGGCGAGAGTCCTTTCTTTCTCAGGTGGTCCAATGGTGCTTGTTCAGTATAACACGTTATGGAAACCAAACTCAACCGTTTTTTCCTGGAAACGGCAAAAAAAGACAGACCCCCAAATTCCGGATTTGCTCCGGAATTTGGGGGCAGGAGTTATGAGAGCAGCGCCAGGGCGGCAGAGAGCTTTTGCCGGTAGGCGTTGACGGCCTCTTTGGGGGCGGTGATGGTGAGACTGCCGTCCAGTCCCATAAGCCAGCCGAAAAACTGGGGGCTGATCACCACGGGGAGGGTGACAGTGAAATGGTCCTCTCCGTCGGGGACCAGGATGACGTCCTGGCCGAACCGGTCCCACACAAGGCCAGCCTTGTCCCGGCGGCCCCGTAGGGTGACCTTCCACTCCGGGCCGCTGTACATGCCAAAGTGCTTCTGGCCATACTGGGCCAGCTGAAAGTCGGGGTACTGGTCCTTACCCTCCCGATTCAGGCAGGTGACGGCGATCTCTGTCATTTTGTCCACCCGGTAGTGGCGCATGTCCCGGTTGGCATGGTCAAAGGCCACCAGGTAGTAATTTTCACTGTTCCAGATCAGCCCGTAAGGGGAGACCATGTAGCGCTTGCCCTCCCGGCGGAAGACCTTCTGGCGGGCGATATCATAGTCAAAATATTTAAAGGTGATGGCTTTTTGGGCGGCGATGGCAGTGTGAAGCTTGTCCACATTATAGTAGATGCTCTCGTTCATCACCTTGATCCGGCCGGAGACGTACACCTGCCGCTGAAGCTGACCCGCCTGATGGACGCTGGCCAGGGACTCCAGCTTGCGGATGAGGGCGTCGCTTTTCTTCTGGGTGATGAACCGGGAGGACTGGACCGCGTCCATGAGGAGCTTGAGCTCGGGGAGTTCAAACTCCCGGCTGCCGATGAACCAGCCCGGCGTCTTTCCCTTCCGGCACTGCACATCCAGTCCAAACAGCCGCAGGGCCTCCAGATCGTCATAGATACTCTTGCGTTCGGCCTTGATGTCCTCCCGGGCCAGGGCCTCGATGATCTGGGCCACGGTGAGGGGGTGGTCCTCGTCGGTCTGCCGAAGAAGCATACGGGCCAGGTGGAGCAGCTTTGTCTTTTGATTGGGGCTTTTCGCCATAAAACCTTCCTCCTTTTCCCATTTCCTTCAGGATATCAAAGGAGCAGTCCCATAAACTGTACTTTTACTTCCAGCCCACCCATACCTCGGGGCAGTAGCCCACGGTGGCCTGCTTGCCGTTGCGGACGATGGGGGTGCGCAGAAGGGTGGGGTCCTCATAGAGCTTCTCCAGCTTGGCCGCATCTCCGGCCAGATAGGAGAGGAGCACGGCGTCCGGGTGTCCGGGGTCAATCAGGTTGTCCAGCCCCACCGCGTTTTTTACGCTGGTCAGCTCCCCCAGGCTCATGCCGTATTTTTTTACATCCACGGCCTGAAATTTGATCCGGCGCTCTTTGAACCAGCGCTCAGCTTTTTTGGTATCAAAGCATTTGCTCTTTCCGAAAATCTGAATGTTCATGCCTTCTCCTCCACCAAAACAAACCGGGGACCGGAGTAGCCGTCCCGGTCCACAGGCTCGCTCCACATACCGGCCGGGCGCACCCAAAGCCCCCTCTCACCGTACAGAGCCCGGTAGACCACCATGGGCTCCTGGGTCTCCGAGTGGAGGGCGATGCCCAGTACCTCATATTCTCCGCCCTTAAAATGGCGGTAGCGTCCGGGACGGATGTCCATAAACCTTCCTCCTGCTGTGGCTGCTGCCAGTTTTTGATCAAAGTGTTGGAAAAAGTATATCATAATTTGCCCCGGGGAACAAGCCGCCCGGCGGGAATGAAGGAGCGCGCCGGGTGCCATACTATTGAAAAATCAGGAAAGGATGGACAACGGCGTGAAGGCAGTGATTATGGCCGGCGGGGAGGGCACCCGGCTGCGGCCTTTATCCCTGGGGAGACCAAAGCCCATGACCCCGCTGTTTGGCAGGCCCGTGATGGAGCACATCATCCATCTGCTGCGCAAACAGGGAATCCGGGAGATCTGCGTGACCCTCTGCTACCAGCCCCAGGTGGTGATGGACTACTTTGGAAGTGGAGAACAGCTGGGGGTACAGCTGACCTATGTGGTGGAAGAGCAGCCGCTGGGAACGGCTGGAAGCGTAAAAAACTGCGCCGAGTATCTGGGAAAGGAAGACTTTTTCGTCATCGGCGGGGACTGTGTGTGCAATCTGAAGCTATCCCAGGCTGTGGAGGTCCACCGGAAGAGGGGGGCACAGGCCACGCTGGTGCTGTACCGCCATGAGACGCCCCTGGAATATGGCCTGGTGGTCACGGGGCAGGACGGCATGGTGGAGCGGTTTGTGGAAAAGCCCGGCTGGGGTCAGGTGGTCACCGACCAGATCAACACCGGGATCTATCTCCTATCCCCGGAGGTATTGCAGAACATTCCACAGGGAAAGCCCTGGGACTTTGGCAAAGACCTCTTTCCCGCTATGCTCCGGGAGGGGAAAGCCATTGCGGGCTGTCCCTTGGAGGGCTACTGGTGCGACATGGGAGACTGCGGGGCCTATCTGGACTGCGTGCGTGCCGCTCTGGATGGCAAAGCGGGGCTGGATCTGAACCTGCCCCGGCGGGGGGAAACCCTCTGGGCCGCCCAGCCTGTGCCGCCCGGTGTGACTGTGGAGGGCCCCTGCTGGATTGGAGAGGGGGTCAGGCTGGGAGAGGGAGCGGTAATTGGCCCTTATACTGTGCTGAGCCCCGGCTCTGAGGTGGGAGCCCAGGCCATTGTCCGCCAAAGCGTGCTGCTGGAAGGTGCCTGTGCGGGAGAACAGGCCTCCCTTCAGAGAGCGCTGCTATGTAAGGATGCAGCGGTACGCAAGCGGGGGGTGCTCCACCAGGGGGCGGTGCTGGGGGAAAACGCTCTGGTGGAGGAGGATGGAGAGCTTCTGGAGCGGGTGCGGCTTTGGCCGGGACAGTGTGCCCCCGCCGGCTGCCGCCTGGCCCATTCGGTAACCGGCGGCTGTCAAAAGGGGGTGCTGCGCTTTGGAGACAGCGGCGTGATCCAGGGTGTGCTGGGAGAGGATCTGGGGCCGGAGGCCCTGGTGACCTTGGGTGGAGTCCTGGGGGCAGAGGGCAAGGTTGGCGTGGGCTGCTCCCGAACCCCGGGGGCCCGCATGCTGGCCCGGGCGGCGGTGGCGGGCGTGGCCGCTGTGGGGGGCGATGTGGTGGCCCACAGTCTGGACAGCCCCGTGCAGGGGGCGGGAGCGGCGGTACTGCTGAAGCTGCCCATCTCTCTGTTTGTGGAGGAACAGGGGGGCAAGGTGTATCTTCATGTGTTTGACTGTTCCGGTCTGCCCCTTACCCGGGCGGGGGAGCGGAAGATCGAGCAGGCGCTGCTCCGGGAGGAGGTGCATCTGGTGCGCAGCGGCCGGGTAGGCCGCCTAAGGCCCAGCGAACTCACCGCCCAGGAATGGGGGCTGTGGACGGCCCGGAAGGCTGGGCTCCACCGCCCGGCCCTGCGGCGGCTTACTGTGGCAGTGGGCCGGGAGACGGCGGAGGACCGGGCACTGGGGGAGGCCCTGTCCGCTCTGGGCTGCATTTTGGAGGAGCAGTGGCGGCCGGGGATTGTTGCCTTTCATAGCGAAAAGGGAGGCTTTCGGCTGAGCGCCCAGGACGAAAAGGGGGCGCTTGTGGACAGCGGACAGCTGCTCACCCTGGCGGCCCTCATTGAGATGGAAAACGGCGGGGGAAAAGCGGCGGTACCGGCGGGAGCCAGTGCCGCAGTGGAACTGGTAGCCGCCGGGTATGGGGGGACAGTGCTCCGCCTGGACCGGGACGGTCCCCGGGCCCGGGAGCTGTACGCCGCTCAGCCCTGGTTCCGGGAGGCTCCCGCGGCGGCGGTGCGGATCTGCTCCCGGATGGGAGTATCCGGGCAGAAGCTGGAGAGTCTGGTGGCCAAAAGGCGCCGCTTTTCCGGCTGGCGGCGGGAAGTCCGCCGCAACTCGGACCGGGGAAGGGTCATGCAGGCCCTGGCCAGAGAGCTGAGCCGGCACTCCGACGGAGATGGAATCCGGGTGCGCGCCGGTGGAGGGTGGGTGTACCTGAGCCCAATGGCCCGCCGCTCCGCTCTGCGGATTATGGCCGAAGGGCCCGATCTGGAGCTGGCCGCTGAGCTGTGCGACCTGTATGCGGGGCGGGCAGCGGCGCTGGACCGGGAAATTTCTGAGCAATGTGCCCAAGAAGAGGACAAAAAGTGACAGATTCGTTCTCGAGAAAGCGATAGTATACTTTTTGCAGAAAGTGTGCTATACTAAATCAACTATCATTGGTTTATGCGCGAAGGGGCCGGGCATGCAGGCCCGCCCCCGCGTTTAAATATTTTCCGGGCACCAGAACCGTAGGAACAGGCGGGGACGGACCTGGACACAAGAGGACAGAGAACACCAGGACGAAGGGGGCAGCCGCTCCCACCGGCGAGGCAGGGCCGGGAGGGAGGGCAGTCCTTCGTCTTGCCGCTGTGCGATTGGCACAGCGCTTTTGTCATGGGTTTTTCTGTCCGGATACATCAAAAAAGTCCCGGCCGCGCAGTGCGCCGGCCAGCGGACCAGGATTGTGAAATTGAAACAATAAGGAGTTATTATGGCAGAAAAACTAAAAATTATTTCCCTGGGCGGTCTCAATGAGATCGGTAAGAACCTCACCGTTTATGAGTACGGCAACGACATCGTTGTGGTGGACTGCGGCATGGGCTTCCCCGATGACGACATGTACGGCATCGATGTGGTGATCCCCGATGTGACCTACCTCATTAAGAACCAGCAGAAGATCCGGGGCATCTTTATTACCCACGGCCACGAGGACCATATTGGAGCACTGCCCTACGTGCTCCGGTCCATCAAGGCCCCCATCTACGCCACCCGTATGAGCGCGGGGCTTATCAAGCTGAAGTTGGAGGAACACCGGCTGCTGGACAAGACCAAGCTCATCACCTGCGAGGCGGGAGACGTGGTCAAGGCGGGGCGGTTCTCCGTGGAGTTTATCCATGTGAACCACTCCATTGCCGACGCGGTGGCCTTTGCCATCAAGTGCCCGGTGGGCACCTGCGTCCACACCGGCGACTTCAAGATCGACACCACCCCCATTCAGGGCGGTATGATGGATCTGGCAAGGCTGGGCGAGCTGGGCAAGGAGGGCGTGCTGGCTCTGCTGGCCGACTCCACCAATGTGGAGCGCCCGGGCTATACCCGCAGCGAGCGCAGCGTGGGCGCCTCCTTCGACGCCCTGTTCCGGGGCTGTGAGGAGCGCATCATTGTCACCACCTTTGCCTCCAATGTGGACCGCATCCAGCAGATCATTGATGTGGCCGCCCGGTATGGGCGGAAGGTGGCCGTCACCGGCCGAAGCATGGAGAACGCCATGAAGGTGTCCTCGGAGCTGGGCTATATGAACATCCCGGACGGAATTTTGATGGATTTAAACCACATCAAGTCCCTGCCCAAGAACCGGGTGTGCATCATCACCACCGGAAGCCAGGGCGAGACCATGTCTGCCCTGACCCGAATGGCCTTTAATACCCACCGCCAGGTGGATCTGCTGCCCGGCGACCGGGTGATTATTTCCGCCAGCGCCATCCCCGGCAATGAGAACGCCATCGGCAATGTGGTCAACGAGCTCTACCGCCGGGGCGTGGAGGTGATGAACGAGCGGGAGCGGGCCCTTCATGTGTCCGGCCACGCCTGCCAGGAGGAGCTGAAAATTGTCCACGCCCTGGTCAAGCCCAAGTACTTCATTCCGGTCCACGGAGAGCAGCGCATGCTCCAGATTCACGGCAAGCTGGCTCAGGAGATGGGCATGCACCCCAACAACATTCTCATCAGCGATATCGGCAAGGTGATGGAGCTCTCCCCCAAGGGGGCCAAGATCACCGGTTCGGTCACCGCCGGCCAGGTCTTTGTGGACGGCTACGGTGTGGGCGATGTGGGCAGCGTGGTTCTGCGGGACCGGCGGCACCTGGCCCAGGACGGCGTCATCGTGGTGGTGCTGTCCATGTCCGGCGAGGACGGAAGCCTGGTGTCCGGCCCGGACATCATTACCCGGGGCTTTGTGTACGTCAAGGAGTCGGAAGGGCTGATGGAGGAACTGCGCCAGGTGGCCCTGGAGGCCATCCAGAGCGTGGATGTGCGCTATGCTACCGATTGGTCGGCCATCAAGAGCGCCATCAAGGGCGATCTGTCCGGCTACCTTTACAAAAAGACCAAGCGTTCCCCCATGATCCTGCCTGTTATCATGGAAGTTTAATCAATAAGAGAAGCCCCTGCCTTTGAGAGGGATCAAAGGCAGGGGCTTTTATATATCCTCATGCTGCCTGGAATGTTGACACAGAGGAAAGAGGAAAGAGGGGGCGAATGAAAAACCGGGGGCGCTTATTCCAAAATGGCGCCCTTGTCGGCGGAGGAAACCAGCTTGGCATACCGGGCCAGATAGCCGGTTTTGATCTTGGGCTCGGGGCAGACCCACCGGGCCTTGCGGTCAGCCAGAACAGCCTCGTCCACCTTCAGAGTGATGGAGTGGTTGGGGATGTCGATGGAAATGAGGTCGCCCTCCTCCACCAGGCCGATGGGGCCGCCGGAGGCCGCCTCAGGGGAGACGTGGCCGATGGAGGCACCGCGGGTGGCGCCGGAGAAGCGGCCATCGGTAATGAGGGCCACATCCTTGTCCAGACCCATGCCCGCAATGGCGGAGGTGGGGTTGAGCATTTCCCGCATGCCGGGGCCGCCCTTGGGGCCCTCGTAGCGGATGACCACCACATCACCGGCCACAATCTTGCCGGCGTAGATGGCTTCAATGGCCTCATCCTCGGAGTTAAAGACCCGGGCGGGGCCCTCGTGGACCATCATTTCAGGGGCCACGGCGGACTGCTTGACCACACAGCCGTGGGGGGCCAGGTTGCCTTTCAGCACAGCGATGCCGCCGGTCTTGGAGTAGGGATTGTCAATGGGACGGATGATCTCGGGGTTGCGGTTGACCACGCCTGCCAGATTCTCCGCCACCGTCTTGCCGGTGCAGGTCATGAGGCTGGTATCCAGCAGCCCGGCCTTGGCAAGCTCGGCCATGACGGCGTATACGCCGCCTGCCCGGTCCAGATCCTCCATGTAGGTGTCCCCGGCGGGGGCCAGGTGGCACAGGTTGGGGGTCTTTTCCGAGATCTCGTTGGCCATGTCAAAGGAGAGCTCGATGCCGCACTCGTGGGCGATGGCAGGCAGGTGGAGCATGGTGTTGGTGGAACAGCCCAGGGCCATGTCGATGGTCTCGGCGTTGTGGAAGGCGGCCTCGGTCATAATGTCCCGGGGACGGATGTCCTTTTCCACCAGCTCCATGATCTTCATGCCCGCGTGCTTGGCCAGGCGCAGCCGGGCGGAGTAGACGGCGGGAATGGTGCCGTTGCCCCCAAGGCCCATGCCGATGGCCTCGGTGAGGCAGTTCATGGAGTTGGCGGTGTACATCCCGGAGCAGGAGCCGCAGGTGGGGCAGGCGTTATTTTCGTATTCCTCCACGCCCGCCTCGTCCAGCTTGCCGGCGTAGTAGGCGCCTACGGCCTCAAACATGTGGGAGAGGCAGGTGCGCCGACCGTTGTTCAGGGTACCGGCCATCATGGGGCCGCCGGAGACAAAAATGGTGGGGATGTTTACCCGGGCGGCAGCCATCAGCAGGCCGGGGACGTTCTTATCACAGTTGGGGATCATCACCAGGCCGTCAAACTGGTGGGCCATGGACATGGCCTCGGTGGAGTCGGCGATGAGGTCCCGGGTGACCAGGGAGTACTTCATGCCCACATGGCCCATGGCGATGCCGTCACACACGGCAATGGCGGGAAACTCCACGGGGGTGCCGCCGGCGGCGCGGATGCCGGCCTTGACGGCCTCGGCAATCTTGTCCAGATTCATGTGGCCGGGGACAATTTCGTTGTAGGAGCATACCACGCCGATGAGGGGGCGCTCCAGCTCTTCCTTGGTATAGCCCAGGGCGTAGAGCAAAGAGCGATTGGGTGCCGCGGGGACGCCTTTTTTCACAACATCAGAGCGCATGGGGGATGACCTCCTGAAAAATATTAAGAGTTGTCTGACTACTCTTGTAATGTCTGACCTAATGCTATATCATAACATTACAAATGTCAAGGGGGAGAAAGCCCGTGAGAGGAAATTTATCCCGCCAGACGGCGGAAAAATTATACCGGATGATTGTGGCGGAGGGGCGAGTGGGCCCTGGGGACAAGCTGCCCAACGAGCTGGAGCTATCCCGGGAGCTGGGGGTAAGCCGGGCCACCCTGCGCGAGGCCATCCAGGCCCTGACCATGCAGGGCGTGCTGGAGGTCCACCGGGGCCGGGGAACCTTTGTCTCCCGGCGCGTGGGAGAGGTGGAGGACTTTGGCTTTGGCACGCTGGACGGTGTGCGGGGAAAGCTGAGGGATCTGTTTGAGCTGCGGGCCATGTTTGAGCCGAGAGTGGCGGCCCTGGCCTGTGCCCGGGCCAGCCGGGAGGAGCGAACGGAGATTCTGGCGCTGGGAAAGGAAGTGGAGGATTGCATCCGCTCCGGCCGGGACCGGACCCAGGCCGACCGGGATTTTCACGCCGCCATTGTCCGGGCCACCCACAACGAGTTTATGATGCGCCTGCTGCCCATCATCGGCCAGGCGGTGGAGACGGCCATCGTCTCCGGGGAGCACGGGGACAAGCTGGCCCAGGACACCCTGCGGGATCACGCCCTGCTGATGGAATTTTTTGAAAAGCGGGACCCGGCCGGGACGGAGCACGCTATGGCCATCCACATGCTCCATGCCATGGAGGAGATGGGGCTGGAAGAGTAAATATGTCGAAGGCGGCGGGATTTTGTCCCGCCGCCTTGCTTTTTTCGCTATCTCCGGGTATACTGACCTTAAATGAAACGGCGCGGCCCCTGGGCGCGCGCCCTTATGGAGGTTATTCTATGGCTTACTGTAGACGATGTGGAGCTCCCATCAGCGACCAGGCAATGGTCTGCCCCTCCTGCGGCGAGCCGCAGTACTCTGTGCCGCCGGTTCGGGATGACGGAGGAATTGGCTGGGGCCTGCTGGGCTGCTGCATCCCCGTTGCTGGACTGGTGCTGTACCTGGTGTGGAAGGATCAGAAGCCCAGAACAGCCAAGGCGGCGGGAATCGGTGCACTGGTGGCGGTGGGCCTGTCCGCGTTTTGGTATTTCATTGCCCTGGTTGGCGGAATCAGCTTTGCCCTGTTTTGAGGACCTGGCTTTATAAGTGGCTGCCCATTGTATTTGGGTGCCACTGTCTGGACAAGCGCAGCTTTCACTACAAGGGACAGCGGTTTCCCCTGTGCGCCCGCTGTACCGGAGAGCTGGTAGGGATTCTGGCCGCTTTGGGCAGTATTGCCTTTGTCCGCCCGCCCCTCTGGATGCTGCCGGTGCTGATGGTGCCTATGGTGCTGGATGGGGGAATTCAAATGTTCACCTCCTATGAGAGCGGAAATATCCGGCGGCTCATCACCGGTATGCTCTTTGGCTTTGCGCTGACGGATGTGTTTCTGCGCTCCACCGCGGCGGTTTTTCGCTATGGAGTGGCGCTGGGAGAGCGGATGGCCGCATAAGAAAAAACACCTGGAAAACCTTTGGTTTTCCAGGTGTTTTTTTATTTGAAAGAGGGATTCGCTGGAAGCGGTGTCCAGGTCGGTATCGCCGCCCCTCGTCGGAGCAAAGTCCGCTCCATGCCCGGCGCCCTGGCGGGCACCGGTTATTCCGCTTCCTTGCTCCTCCTCTCCGCGGGCGACCCGCTTGCGCTGGGCTCGCCCACGGGATTAGTTGGAAGCGGTGTCCAGATCAGTATCGCCGCCCCAGATCATGTTCTTGCGCAGCTCCTCGCCCACGATCTCCATCTGGTGCTTCTTCAGAGCGGCACGCTTGGAGTTGAAGAAGGTACGGCCATTCTTGTTCTCGGCAATCCACTTGCCGGCGAAGGTGCCGTCCTGAATGTCGGCCAGAACCGCCTTCATGTTCTTCTTGGTCTCCTCGTAGGGCAGGACACGGGGGCCGGAGACGTACTCGCCGTACTCGGCAGTGTCGGAGATGGAGTAGTTCATGGCAGCCACACCGCCCTTGTTGATGAGGTCGATGATCAGCTTCATCTCGTGGATGCACTCGAAGTAGGCGTTCTCGGGCTCGTAGCCGGCCTCCACCAGAGTCTCGAAGCCACAGCGCATGAGGTCCACCACGCCGCCGCACAGAACGGCCTGCTCGCCGAACAGGTCGGTCTCGGTCTCGTCGTGGAAGGTGGTCTCCATCACACCGGCGCGGGCGCCGCCGATGCCGGCGATGTAGGCCAGGGCGATCTTATAGGCATCGCCGGTGGCGTTCTGCTCCACGGCCACCAGGCAGGGCACGCCCTTGCCGGCCACATAGGTGGAACGGACAGTGTGGCCGGGGCCCTTGGGGGCAGCCATGAACACGTCTACGCCGGCGGGAGGAACGATCTGCTGATAGCGGATGTTGAAGCCGTGGGCAAAGGCCAGAGCGTTGCCCTCCTCCAGGTTGGGGGCGATGTCCTTCTTATAGACCTCAGCCTGGACCTCGTCGTTGATGAGCATCATCACGATGTCGCCCCACTTGGCGGCCTCGGCGATGGTCATGACCTTCAGACCGGCAGCTTCGGCGCTCTTCCAGCTCTTGGAGCCCTCACGCAGGCCCACGCACACGTCGCAGCCGGAGTCCTTCAGGTTCAGAGCATGGGCATGACCCTGGGAGCCGTAGCCGATGATGGCGATCTTCTTGCCGTCCAGGTAGTTGATGTCACAATCCTTCTCATAATACATTTTTGCCATAGTTATATTCCTCCTTTAGTTTGTTGTCATCATATATCGTGCTACGCCCTCTTTCGATGGCGAGAGTACCGGTTTTTGCAATTTCCAGAATGCCGTAGTCGGCCAGCATGGCGGTAAGGGCCTGGGTTTTGTTCTTATCCCCGAAGATACCCACCGTGAGGGTTTCCCGGCTGACGTCGATGATCTTGGCCCGGAAAATGTTGGCCATCTGGATGACCTCGTCCCGGGCGTTGCGGTCGGCGGCCCGGACCTTGATGAGGGAGAACTCCCGCTGGATGGAGGTGCCCTCGTCCAGAATCTTCACCGCCAGCACGGGAATGAGCTTGCGGCACTGGGCGGCAATCTGGGAGATCATCAGCTCATCGGCCAGCAGGACGATGGTAATGCGGGTGATGCCGGGCTTGTCGGTCTCACCGGAGACGATGGACTCGATGTTATAGCCCTTCCGGGAGAACAGCCGGGCCACCTGGCTCAGCACCCCGGGGATGTCCCGGACCAGGATGGCCAGGGTGTACAGCTTTTTTTCGGAATCAAACTCTTTTTTCATCCTGTCCACCCCCTTACTTCAGCAAAAAGTCCGTGATGTGGGCGCCGCCGGCCACCATGGGCCGGACCATCTCATCCATATCCAGACGGCAGTCCAGCACGCAGCCGCAGCCTGCCTTCAGAGCCTGGGAGAAGGCCTCCTCCATCTCCTGGCGGTTGGTCACCCGGAAGCCTTTCAGGCCATAGGCCTCGGCCAGCTTTACAAAGTCGGGGCCCCGGTCCAGGGTGGTCTCGGAGTAGCGCTCATGGTAGATGAGGTGCTGCCACTGGCGGACCATGCCCAGTACGCCGTTATTGAAGACCACAGTGATAATGGGCAGGTTGTAATGCTGAACGGTGGCCAGCTCGTGGCAGTTCATACGGAAGCAGCCGTCCCCGGTGGTATGGATGACCAATTTGTCCGGGTTGCCCATCTTGGCGCCGATGGCCGCCCCCAGGCCAAAGCCCATGGTGCCAAAGCCGCCGGAGGTGAGCAGCTGTCCGGGGTAGTCAAAGTGGAAGTGCTGGATGGACCACATCTGATGCTGGCCCACGTCGGTGGCCACGATGGCGTCCTGCGGGGCCAGACGGCGGATGACCTCCAGCACCTGCTTGGGGGTGAGCGCCTCGCTGTCCCGGGGGATGGAGGGCTCCCTCAGGGGGAGAATGCGCTCCTTCCAGGCCGGGTGGCTGTACTGGGGCAGGCGCTCATTGAGCAGCTCCAATACCCGTTTGGCCGAGCCGATGATGTGGTGGTCGGTGAGCACATTTTTGTCAATTTCCGAGCGGTCAATGTCGATCTGTACGATCTTGGCCTGGCTGGCAAAGGTGCCTGGGTCCAGAGCCACCCGGTCAGAGAAGCGGCAGCCCACGGCGATGAGCAGGTCACACTCGTTACAGGCCAGGTTGCTGGCCTGGGAGCCGTGCATACCCACCATGCCGGTGGTGAGGGGATGGCCGCCGGGGAAGCCGCCTCCGCCCATGACCGTGATGGCCACCGGGGCGTCCAGCTTCTCTGCAAACTCCCGGAATTGCTTATGGGCCCGTCCCCGGACCACACCGCCGCCGCAGATGAGCATGGGCTTTTCCGAATGGGAGATCATTTCCACCAGAGTATCGATATCCCCCAGGTTGGGCTCGGGAGCCTTCAGCTCGTGGCTGGTGGCCAGGGCCCGGATGGAGGAGCAGGAGCGGTTCTGATTCCAGGGGACAAATTCATAGTCGATCTCCACATTGGGAGCGGTGACGTTTTTCAAAAAATCGATGAGCACTGGGCCGGGACGGCCGGTGGCCGCCACTGCAAAGGCCTGGCGCATCACATCGGGAATGGTGTTGGCATCCCGGACCAGATAGGTGGCCTTGGTGATGGGCATGGCAATGCCGGTAATATCTACCTCCTGGAAGGAGTCCTTACCCAACAGCGGCTCGGTCACATTACAGGTGATAAAGACCACCGGGGAGGAGTCCATGTAGGCAGTGGCGATGCCGGTGGTCAGATTTGTGGCACCGGGGCCGCTGGTGGCAAAGCACACGCCCACCTTTCCGGTGGAGCGGGCGTAGCCGTCGGCGGCGTGAGCCGCTCCCTGCTCATGGGCAGTCAATACGTGATGTATTTTATCTCTATAGTTATACAGTTCATCATAGACATTCAGGATGGTACCGCCGGGATAGCCGAAGACGGTATCTACCTCCTGCTCCAGCAGGCACTCCATGATGGCCTGAGTCGCGCGGATCTTCAAATTTTTCCTCCTCCTTTCTGCACCGCGATCACGCCGGTGCGGGCGACCTCCAGAATGGAGAAGGGGCGCAACATGGCCTGGAACGTGTCCAGCCGGTCAGGCTCAGAGGACAGCTCCAGAGTCATAGAGGTGGGGGAGATGTCGTCCACCTTCGCCCCCATAATTTCACAGATGGTCATAATATCCTGGCGGGTCTTGTTGTTGGCGTTGACCTTCAGGATCATCAGCTCCCGGCCGATGAGATTGGTCTCCTCCAGGGTGCGTACCTTGATGACCTCAATGAGCTTGTTGAGCTGCTTTTCCACCTGTTCCACCATGTTGTTGCCGCTGTCCACAATAATGGTGATCCGGGAGATGGTGGGGTCGTCGGTGACGCCCACGGCCAGGGACTCGATGTTAAAGGCCCGGCGGGAGAAGAGACCGGTAATCCGGTTCAAAACACCGGCCTGGTTTTCCACCAGGACGGAAATGGTCTGTTTCATCTTGTCCTCTCCTTTCAGTCGGTGGTGCTCACGCTGGGGTGGACCTCACAGATCATCAGGCAGCAGCCCTTGTGACCCAGGAAGCGGTCGATGGACTCGTCCAGCTGCTCCTCCTCGGTGACCGTGATGGTGGGGATGCCATAGGCGGAGGCAATGGTCTCAAAATCCGGCGAGCCGTCCAGAGCCACGCCGAAGGAGCCGTGGTAGGGGGCGGTGTTCTGGATCTGGTGGACCAGGCCCAGGGTGTGGTTGCGGAAGAGGAGGATCTTGATGTCCAGGTTGCCCGCCTTGATGGCGGCCAGCTCGTTCATGGCCATCTGGAAGGAGCCGTCTCCGCAGACCACTACGGTCTGCCGCTGGGGCAGGGCGGTCTTGGCTCCGATGGCGGCGGGCAGGGCGTAGCCCATGGTGCCCAGGCCGCCGCTGGTGAGCAGCCGTCCGTGCTTCTGGGGCAGGTATTTGCAGGTGAAGATCTGGTTCTGGCCCACGTCCACGCACACCACCGCATCATCGTCCAGCTTGGCGCCCAGCCGGCGCACGGCGGTGCCGGGGAAGACGGAGCCGGGGCGGTGGGGGAAGGTGCGGCTCAGTTCGGCCTTCCGGTAATCCCGGAGGCTGGCCAGCCAGTTGGCGGAGTCAGAGACCGGGATGTCCAGGTCCAGCAGCTGGCGCAGAATG
>CALWYG010000100.1 GCA_944385695.1 uncultured Oscillospiraceae bacterium
TCAATGTCGTCCACGCCCTGGCCGCCAAACTGGCTGTCATAGAGGCGCTGTACCACGTCGTAGACGTACAGGCCGTCCTGGGCCTTGGTGGTGGATTTGATGTTCCAGATGATGAGTGTTTTCCCCAGCGCCTGGGAGATGGCCTCGGCCAGCATGGTCTTGCCCGTGCCCGGCTCGCCCTTGATGAGCAGGGGCTTTTGCAGCACCATGGCGATGTTGGCCGCCCGGAGCAGCTCCTCCGAGGCCACGTAATTCTGACTTCCGCGAAATTCTTCCATAACCAATCCTTCCCGGCCCGGGGGCCTTCGTTTGTCATGTTCCGCATTGTATCGTGTTTTTGTGGAAAATTCAAGGGTTTGTCTTGCTTTTTCCCGATGTCAGTGGTTACAATAGGGGGTAATCCAAAAAGTTTTCCACATTTTTTATCAACAGAGGTGATTTCTGTGTCAGAATTCGCGGTTGCTCTGTTTGCCGTGCCCGTTATCGGCATTCCCATCGCCATCTTATTGTACAACGATTATGGAAAAAAGCGGGGCTGCGGACACGGCTGCGCCACCTGCGGCAACCGGGAAATCTGCCACGGAACAAAGAAAGAGAAACAAGAGGAGCGGCACTGATGTGCCGCTCCTCTTTGTTTATTTATACTTCTGGCTCTCTGCCACCGCTAGTTCATCACAGCGGTTATTATAAGGGTTCTCGGCATGGCCCTTGACCCAGTGGAGATTTACCCTGTGGTAATCGCACAGGTCCAGCAGCTTTCCCCAAAGATCCGGGTTGAGGGCGGGCTTTTTATCCGATTTCACCCAGCCCCGGGCCCGCCAGCCCTTGGCCCAACCTTTGCCCAGGCCGTCGATCACATATTTGCTGTCCGAGTAGAGCTCCACGGTACAGGGCTCCTTTAGGGCCTCCAGGGCGGTGATGACCCCAGTGAGCTCCATGCGGTTGTTGGTGGTCTGAGCTTCGCCGCCTGATAACTCCTTCTTGTGGGGGCCATACATGAGAATAGCGCCCCAGCCCCCGGGTCCGGGATTGCCGGAGCAGGCCCCGTCGGTATAGATGGTGACAGTTTTCATTCCCTTTTTCCTCTGCTTATATCGTTTCCATCTTCTGTACCAATTAATCCAGAACGTATCGTTCCATCTCCAAGGGTATAATAGATCGGCAAAAAAGTCAAATACTTGTCTCATCCTAGAACCATTTGAAAAGCGGCAAGAGGCGCCCGCCATCATACACATAAAAATTGGAATGATAAAATAAATTATAATGGCTCCTAAAACCAGCTTTCCAAACACAATAATAGTTTTTATAATACCACCTCACAGGCGGTATTATAACATAATTAAATATTAGATACACACGAATTATGAGTATTTACGTATTTTTTATCCGTCTACTTTGTCTTTGCTTAAGGATAGACTATCCTTAGAGGTGATTCCATGGATATTCGTCACCACAAAGAATGGATTCAAATTGGGCTGAACATTCTCCATTACCGAAAAGAGCAGCGGCTGACCCAGCAGCAGCTTTCCGACCTGTGCGGAGAACAGGGGCCAAGCCGCAATTATATCCAGCGGGTGGAATCCGGAGCCAGTTCATGCAGCTTGGACACACTGATTGATATTGCAAAGGCACTCAACATTCCTCTGTACAAATTATTTGAATTTAAAGAGTAAGAGCGGTCACAGCTGTGACCGCTCTTACTCTTTTTTCATGTTCTTTTTCTCATCCGTGTGTGCAATTACAGATGCTTTAAAATCTCTTCCCGCTTCTCCCGGTACTCGCCATCGGTAATAAGCCCCGCCTGCTTCAAACTCTCCAGCTGCTCCAGCCGCTGCTTGGCATCCAGGGCGGTGGAGGGAATGTGGTCGTGGGTCTCAGGGGCGGGGGAGGAGGGATGCCCATCGGGCATCTGGGCGCTGTCTTCCTCAATGGTGATCTCCGGGCCTTTGTACGTTTTTCCGAAGGCCTGGTAGCCGTTCATGGCGGTGATAGCCACGGCGGCCAAGGTCCACAAAATTCCAAAGGGACCAAAGGTGGGAATGACCACAAACAATCCAATCAAAATAAATACGCCGCCCCAAACCATGCCGAAAGCCCCCTGGGCTTTGCTGGGGCGATAGGTTACCCGCCGTCTTCTCATAAAACAATCCCTCCTTTTGGAAAGAGCAGCCCCGCTGGGAGGCTGCTCTCATTCATGCTATCTCCTGCGTCTACGACGCTTTCCTCCACCAAATAGCATAGACAAAATAGTGAGAGGTAAAAAGATCAAAGAAATTACAAAGCTTAATGTGTTTTTAAACTCTCTAGAATCTGTGTATCTTCTCATTATTCATTACTTCGTGATATCAACCAGTTATTTCAATGGTCTCAACACTTTCCTCCCGCTCAGCCAGAGCCAGGGAGATCACCTGATCCCCCTCCTCCTTAAAGCGCATAACAATGACGCCCTGGGTGGCACGGCCCGCCATGCGGATGGTATCCACATGAGTACGGATCAGGATGCCCGCCTGGGTGACCAGAAGCAGGTCCTCCTCGCCGGTGACTACCTTGATGCCTACAACCTTGCCGGTCTTTTCCGTAACGGCGTAGTTCTTAATGCCCAGGCCGCCCCGGTTGGTGATCCGGTACTCCTCCACGGCGGTGCGCTTTCCGTAGCCCTTTTCCGTGATGGTCAGCACGGTTCTTCCGGCGGTCATCCGGGCGGCGCCCACTACATAGTCGCCCTCCCGCAGGCGGATGCCCCGCACGCCCACAGCGGTACGGCCCATGGGCCGCACGTCGTTCTCGTCAAAGCATACGGCCATGCCGTCGTGGGTGGCGATGAGGATGTTCTTGGTGCCGTCGGTCTCCCGTACGGCCACCAGCTCGTCCCCTTCCTCCAGGGTCAGGGCCCGGATGCCGTTGTTGCGCAGGTTCTTCAGAGCCTCCACAGGCAGGCGCTTCACGGTGCCCATCCGGGTGACCATGGTGAGGTAGAGCTCCTTATCCCCGACCTCCCGGAAGTGGAGCATGGCCTGGACCTTCTCCCCCTGTTCCACCTGGATGATGTTGATGATGTTGGTGCCCTTGGCGGTCTTTCCGCTCTCGGGAATTTGATAGCCCTTCTTCCGGTACACCTTGCCGGTATCGGTGAAGAAGAGGATATAGTCGTGGGTGGAGGCGGTAAACACATCCACCACATAGTCCTCTTCCCGGGTGGTGATGCCCTTCTTGCCCATACCGCCTTTGCTCTGGGCGGTATATTCGCTCACCGGGGTGCGCTTGATGTAGCCCGCCTGGGTGAGGGTAAAGACGCACTGCTCCTCTTCAATGAGGTCCTCAATGTCGATCTCATCCTCCACGTCCTGAATCTCGGTGAAGCGCTCGTCTCCGTACTTATCCCGGATGGCGATGAGCTCCTCCTTGAGCACGCCCCGGAGCATCTCTTCGCTGGACAGCAGCTTATTGAAGTAGGCGATGCGCTCCTCCAGCTCCTGATACTCCTTCTCCAGCTTCTCCCGGTCCAGACCCTGGAGGGCCTTCAGGCGCATGTCCAGAATGGCCTGGGCCTGAACCTCGTCCAGGTCAAAGCGGGTCATCAGGTTTTCCTTGGCGTTGTCGTAGCTGGTGCGGATGATGTGAATGACCTCATCAATGTTGTCCTGGGCCACCAGCAGACCCTCCAGCAGATGGGCGCGCTCCTGGGCCTTTTTCCGATCAAACTTGGTGCGGCGGATGATGACCTGCTCCTGATAGGCGATGTACTCGTCCAGGATGTGGCGCAGAGAGAGAATCTTGGGCTGGAGCTTGCCGTTGACCTCCACCAGGGCCAGCATGTTGATGGCAAAGGTGGTCTGGAGCTGGGTCTGGGCAAAGAGGCGGTTCAAAACCACCTGGGGGTTGGCAGCCCGCTTGAGCTCGATGACGATGCGCATACCGTTGCGGTCGGTCTCGTCCCGGATGTCGGAGATGCCCTCCAGGCGCTTGTCCTCCACCTGGTCGGCCATGTTCTTGATGAGCATGCGCTTGTTGACCTGATAGGGGATCTCGGTGATGACGATGCGGGTGCGGTCCTTGCCAAACTCATCAAACTCATGGCGGGCCCGGACGGTGATCCGGCCCCGGCCGGTGGCATAGGCCGCCCGGATGCCGCTGCGGCCCATGATGATGCCCCGGGTGGGGAAGTCGGGGCCCTTGATGTGCTCCATCAGGTCGGAGAGGGTGGCCTCCGGGTTGTCCAGCACGCAGATGGTGGCGTTGA
>CALWYG010000101.1 GCA_944385695.1 uncultured Oscillospiraceae bacterium
GATACACACTTACTGTTCAGAGTCAGGAAGCTCATAGCTATCCTCCACCTGAACTTTACCGGACTTGAAGCGCACGCTGCCAAACACAAAGGAGAACGCAACGACAGCCAGATTGGCCAGAAGAAGCTGCAACGGCAGCTCCAGCGAAGAAGTGATACCGGAGAATACGATAACTACCATATCCACATTACACAGCGCCATAAGTGCCCCGTCACTGATATGGAAGCTCGATTTCTTCCAGGCTTCGGGTAGCACCTTAGGCATTCTCAGAAGGCTCAGAACAATCATAAATTTGGTAATCGCTCCCACGGTGATGGTCATATCACTGATGATGCCCAGATCAAAGTCAAACACGATGGGCAACACACCGATGACATAGTAAATGCCCAGCAGAATGATGGGGGTTCTGAATTTGGGGTGCAGTCTGGCCAGAGAGGAGGGGTACCAGCCGTCGTTGCAGGCCTGCATCAGGGGCTTGGTGCAGGAAGCGATGGAGCTGTTCAAAGTGGTCAGCAGGGCCATCCAGGCTCCGCCGATGACAAACAGGTAGTACAGCGGCTTGGACAGAATCGTCTCGGCCACGACGGTCAGGGGCTGGCCGGCCACCTGTTCCACGGGCAGAACACCGGCGGCCACCACGCCCATCAGACCGTAGAACACCGCCACGCCCAGCGTGGAAAACAGCATGACGCGCGGGATATCCCGGGTGGGGTTTTTGGCCTCGCCGCTCATCTGCGTGACATACTGGGCGCCGTCACAGGTGTAGCTCATCAAAACTGCGGCGCTCCAGAGTCCGCGGGGACCATTGGTCATAAAGCTGTGGGTTTCAAAATAGTTGGGATCCAGGTTGGCAAGGCCCACAGCTGTGAAAACTGTCAGGGCAATGACCAGCAGGATGACTGCAAAATTTTGTACCTTGGCAAAAGCATTGACGCCAAACAGGTTGGTAATAAACAGCAGCGTCAAAATGCCAAACGCAATGACCTTTCTGGTTAGCCATGGGACAAAGGGCATTGCATAATCAGCGAACGACAGGGCATACATGGCCAGCGTGACGCTGGTAAGCACCGCAATCATGGAATAAGTACCGCTCCAACGTGGACCTAGAAACGTACTGACCATGGAGTAGTCGCCGCCTCTGTAGCGGGCCACCGAGTTCAGGAAAATTTGGGGGGAGCGCGCCAGCAAGGCAATAAAACCACCGATGATAAACGCGATGAAGATCGACCGTCCGGTGCGTTCAATGCCCAGGCCAGTCAGAGACATGATGCCGGAGCCGATAATTGACCCGACACCGATGGCCATCAGATCCCAAAACCCCAGCACTCGTTTTAGGTCTTTTGTGGATGTCAACTGTTTTTCTGCCATTATTCGTTCTCTCCTTTCAGTCTATGGGTTTAAACTTTTTCGGTAAAAGTTTGTCACTCCCAGTCGGCCTTTTATATTCCTAGTCCGCCCAGGTCTCTTTGGTTACTCCCGGTAGTTTTTGGCAAATTCCTCCTTTATTACCCCGAGCTTCTGCGGATCTCCTGCGATTCTCAGGCCGGTGAGCGCCATAAGTTTTCCCGCCAGGATGCTCTGGGCAATGGGATAGTCGTCGGCAGTAATCAGCGCAGTTTCATCCGCGTGGCCTACCGGAGCGGGTTCTCCGTCCGCCACAATGGGGAAGGTAATTTCCACCGTGGGAATTTTATACGCCACACAGCCCAGGTCGGAAGAAGCCTTGGGCAGATTTCCGAACGTAAATCTTGATTCATCAATCCCCAAGTCGGCTGCAAAATGGGCCGTCTGGTGATACAACGTGGGCACCGGCGTAGCACAGTACCAAGGTGCATCCCACTTATAAACGGCGGTGGTCTCTGTCATCAATTCAGCGCCCTTAATAATGTTGTCCACCCGCCGCATCAGAGAATTGAGCTCTGCGGAGTCGTTGGTGCGCAGTTCCACATTTAGTGTAGCTAAATCCGGAACGGAGTTTGCCGCAGTTCCTACTTTGGAAATGATATAGTGGATTCGGTTGGTCCCCAACATATGCTCTCTTAAAAACTCCAGCCCCATGGTGGTCAGGATCACCGCATCCAGAGCGCTTCTCCCCTTCTCCGGTGAGGAAGATGCATGGGCGGAGCGTCCTTTAAAGGTAAGCCAGTTATCATGGGTGGGCCATACAATCGCTTTACCGGTCACCTCAGAGCCCCAATCCGCTCCATAGTGGCTGGCCAGCATAAGGTCCACCTCGTCCATATAACCGCCCTCTAAAATGTAGTGTTTGGAGCCCTCCAGCTCCTCGGCGGGCGTACCGTAAACAACGACGGAGCCTTTATCCAGAAACGCTTCCTTTAACCCGATGGCCGCCGCAAACCCGGCCGAGGAAATGAGATTATGTCCGCAGGCGTGACCGTTTGGCAGGGCGTCATACTCCAGCATGATACCGACGGTGGGACCATCCTCCTTTCCCTTGAGCACGGCTTTGAAGGCGGTAGGCATGTCGATCTCTTGATCAAACTTTGGGTGGCGTCCGGTCAGGCCCCGCTCCACCACAAATCCTTCCTTTTCCAGTTCGTTCATTAACAATGTGGAAGATTGGAACTCCTCCCAGCCCACTTCTTTGAATTCCCAAATTTTTTGGGCTACCTTGTGAATTTTCTCCGCATTGCGGTCAATGGCCTCCAACGCCAGTTTTTCGTTCGGATTCATAATGTTGTCCTCCATTTGCTGTTTTCATTATTTTGCTTACACCGATCATCGCTTTTCTTATGGTCTATCTTAATGTTCGCGCGTTAAAAGAGTGTTAATGCAATCCATCATTTCGTTCCTTTTCAAAAAAATTTCAGACCGCAGATCTGGAACAAATCCAAATCTGCGGTCTGAAACGGTTTCTTTTTTGACGAAATACTGCCGAATGTCTTTTTCCATTTAACGTCTACATTCAAACAAGTGCAAAAGTCCGATCCCTTTTATAGGTTTTTTTGCTCCATTCGCAGCTGTTCCGCCCGCTGGATATCTCCGCTGCGTTCATAGTGCCGGATGGTAAAGGGAAGCAGCACTCTCCACCGCTCCTCATTCCGTTTTTTCTCATAGGATTGGGCGATTGCCAGGTGCCAAAGTCTGCGCTTTCCCAGGGAGAGGTGTTGGTAGACGTAGTCTTTATAAAATTGGTGTCTGAATTTGTAGATGATGTTGTTGCCCAGTGTCTGTTCGGTCACAAATCGGGTGGACAGCAGCTCTTCCAGCACTTCCACCAGTTCCATGGGCTCCATTTCTGTGAGCAGCCTTAAATCCTCAAGATCCGCGTGCTCCATATGAAGAGACAGCGCATCCAGCACCTTTCTCTGCCGGACATCCAGTTTCTCCAGCTGGAGCTGGATCAGCATATCCAGTCTGGGCAGGGGGCTTCCCTCTCTCCACCCCTCCTGACGTATCATGCTCAGCGTATCCGCCAGTACCATGGGATGTCCTTCTGTACGCAAAAATATCTCATGGGCATCGATCCCGGCATTCCGCTGTCCTTGCAGTATTTCATCCACAATTTCCCCGGTCTCCTGCTCTGTAAAACAGGACAACAGCAAATTTTCGGTAATTCTGCGTTCACTTAAGGCCACCAGCAAGCCCCGAATGTCCGGTTCTCCGTTGAGCCGGCAGGTAGCAATCATAAAAACCTGGTCGTTGCCAAACTCAATCATAATCCGCTGCAAAAGCCGCCGGCTGACCACATCCATCCAGTGCAGGCTATCAAAATACAGGATGATCTTAAACTGGGCAGAAAGCTCCTTCAGCAGCGCCAAAACACCGTTTTCAATGGCCGTATAGCTAAGGCACTCCCCGTCTTTGGTGCGGAACATATCCTGGTCCCCTACCGCCGTCCCATTGAGCATCCGTCCGATCGTCCGCGCCCCTGACACGGACAGGGTAATCTTCCCCTCCGCCAGCATCCGGTCCAGCTGCATAAAACTGTCTCTCCAAGAGCGCAAAGGAATTTCAGACTCTGCCTCATAGCAGTGGGAATTGAGCTGGAGCACTCCGGCGCCCCGGTTCATTTCCAGAATCTGCTGCATCAGCGCCGTTTTCCCAACGCCGACTTCTCCCTCAATAATCACCGACCGGGTGGCTTCTCCATTTAAAAACCAAAAAATCCGCTCATCAATTTGCTGAATTTCCCGCAGCCGGCCAAAGAAGCTGTCCTTGCCGTTGGGCTTTCGGGTCAGGGATACCTCCTTGCGGTGAAGCAGGGAACGAACCAGAACCTCCACCCGGTGTGAGGGGACTTCATCCAGGTCAGTCTGCAAATGCTTCACATAGTCGTGGTAGAGCTGCACCCCCAGGTCATACTTTTCCGCCTGCGCATAGCACTTCATCCCCGTCAGCACCATCTCTTCATCCCACGGCCTCCAATATGACCATGTGTCAACCAAACGATGCAGATGCGGCACATCCCGGCAAACGGCCGGATCACGCAGACG
This sequence comes from uncultured Oscillospiraceae bacterium, assembly GCA_944385695.1. GTDB lineage: Bacteria > Bacillota > Clostridia > Oscillospirales > Oscillospiraceae > Lawsonibacter. Next base: position 4,458 of record CALWYG010000101.1, read on the forward strand.
GTCTTTGATATACTGAAGGCTTCGGGATACTTGAAGCTCTCGTTTCCCCTCTACCCAGGCCTCAAACTCCGGACAGTCTTTCAGATAAAAATAGTCTAGAAAGCGCTCCCGGCATTGAGAAAACGCCTCGTCCCGCAGATCCCACTCCGTTTGGATTCCTCTGCGCTGATTCAGCTTCAAATCATTTCTCCCCTGGAGCACAATGACCTCTTCATCCAGGCAGCGCCGGAGTTGAAACAAGGCCTGCCGCAGATTCTTCCGCCCGGCTGCCTCATCACTGCCCCCCCAGAAAACAGAAATCAGCTCATCCCGGTTTGTTTCTTTTTCCACACAGAGATAGTAAAAAATTGCCTCCGCTTTTCGATACGGGAAATGAACAATCTTTCCATCCTTTAAAACGCTTGGAATTCCCATCAGCGCTACCTGATATTCCGACACGGCCAAACCTCCTCCATCCTGCCACATGGGATCAGCCGCACCCTTCTAGCGCTTTTGAGCCCGAAAAAGAAATTCCCGCCGATTTTGCCAGCACTCAGCATGTGTTTACCAATGAAACGAATTATCTTTATATTATCAAAAGCAGTATCTTGATGCAATTGTTTTTTATACTTCTGGCCGCTCCACATGTCATTGCCACAAATATCAGATATCATCAACATCATCAGGGTCAAAACACTTTTATGCGCGAAACAATCTATCTGAAGCGAGAAAAGTTTTTCATGAGTTTCATATAAAGGCTTACTTTTAATATACCTTGTCGGTCGTTGTTTCGCTCCTATCTCACTTGTTTGCTTCAAATAATTCCCAGCTCTTTCGTCATCTCTGTGATTAGAACCGCCAGTTTCTCTTCGCACTCCGCCCGGGTCGGCGCATAGACATTCCGGGCATATCGCTTTCCGTTCACTTTCGGGGAATACCGCCCCTCCCAGAGGTGGTCATTGATCTGGGTAATGCACCCGGTACCCGGCTTGCGGTACTTTCCCTTGATTGCTTGGAAGTCCGTTGTTTTCGGTCTCTTCTGATGTCCCGGCTTGTGAGGCGGCTCCACACCGGCGATTCCCCGGTCGATCTGGTCGGCGGCCTTCTGCCTCATCTCATCGGTCACATGGGTGTAGACATTCAGGGTCGTGGCACTGGACACATGGCCGATGATGACGGACAGGGTCTTGATGTCCATGCCGTGCTCCAGGGCGTTGGTGGCAAAGGTGTGGCGCAGATCGTGAAACCGCAGATGCTTACACCCCGCCCGTTTCAGCACAGAGGTCAGTTTTTTCCGCACCGCCGCCGGGTCCAGGGGAGAATCCGCTTTCTTCGGCGAGGGGAACATCCAGTGGGAGGAGCAGCTTTTATGGTAACGCTCCAGAACATTCAGGATATGCTCACTCCTCCTTTCCTACTTGACGGCAGACACGCTCTGTCTCCTCCTCATCGAAGGAGTACAGGCCGTCCGCCTCCAGTTCTTTGCTCAATTCCCAGGCCAGTTTGAATCCAGCGGTGAAGCTGGCCAGGGAGGTCTCCTCCCGCAGCAGGTTTTGCGTGTCCACCAGATGCATGAGCCTGCGTCGCTGCAGCTTGT
>CALWYG010000102.1 GCA_944385695.1 uncultured Oscillospiraceae bacterium
TGGCAGGCACGGCTTCCAACGGGCTGGAGGCCCTGGAACTGGTTAAGCAGGTTCGGCCGGACATCCTCATCACCGACATCCGCATGCCGGGGTGCTACGGCCTGGAGCTCATCCAGCACGCCAAGGAGAGTCTGCCTCAGCTGGAAATTGTCATTATCAGCGGCTACGCTCACTTTGAGTACGCCCAAAGCGCTATCAAGCACGGGGTAGGGGACTATCTGCTCAAGCCCATCCAAAAGGGAGAACTGATGGCCACCTTGCAGAAGCTGGGGGACCGGTGCCGGGCCCGGCTGGCCCAAGGGCAGCAGGCGGTAAGTCAGTACAGCCAGGAGGATCTGTTTCGCCTGCAAAACCGGCTGGTGCTGGATCTGGCGCAGCGGCGGCTGAAAGCCCCCTCCGCCAAGCTTTTGGAGCAGGAGTACCACATCTCTGTGCAGCCCGGCCTGCTGCAGGTCATGCTGCTGAAGCTGGACTATGATCTGGAGCAGTTCTCCCCCGCCTCGGTGGGAGTAATCTGGGAGAAGGCGAAAAAAATCTTTGATCCTATGCTCCAGCCGGTGTGCCACGGCATTGTCTTCTATTTTCAGGACGCCTGGGGATGCGCCATTCTCAACTATTCCCATTCCCAGCGGGAGGCTCTGCGGAGCCGTCTTCGGGAAGGGCTCAACCAACTGGTAGCCCAGCAGACCCTGTTTGGGCCGGTTGAGTGCTCTCTGGGACTAAGCACGCCCGTGGACCGTCCGGAGGAGCTGCCCCAGCGTTTCTGGGAGGCCAACGACGCCATCTGCGAGCGCCTGCTGGAGGGCAGCGGCCGCCTGCTGGAAGGTCGTCCTGCCTCCTCTGCCTTGGCGGAGGAGAACCTGCTGGAGCGCTATGGCCGAAGCGTGGAGCTGCTGATGGACACCATGGGGCAGCTCCAGGCCCAGCAGGCTGCCCAGCAGCTGGAGGAGAGCGCCATGGCGGTACCCGGTGTCCGTGGCCGGGAGCTGCTGGAGTTGGTGCGCTCGGCGGGAAAGCTGTTTGCACTGCGGGTGTGCGGCGAGGACGCCCGCCAGGAGAACGAGCTCTTTGAGAAGCAGTGCCTGCAGTGCAGCCGGGCCTCGGACTTGTTTGTGTGCCTGCGACAATTTCAGGGCCGCCTGCTGGAGAGTACCCTCCAGCGCCGAGAAAGTGAGAGTCAGAGGCCCATCCGGGTGGCCAAGCAGTATGTGCAGAGCCATTACAGCCAGAACATCACTCTGGAGGATGTATGCGCGGCCACCGGCTTCAGCGTAAGTTATTTCAGTGCCCTGTTTAAAAAGGAGACGGGGGAGGGCTTTGCCAAGTACCTCACCCGGGTGCGGATGGAGCGGGCTAAGGAGCTGCTTCAGGAGACCAATCTGCCGGTGGCGGAGATCTGTTCCCAAGTGGGCTACAGTGATTTGAAGCACTTCAATCAGACCTTTAAAAAGGTGACCAGCCTCAGCCCTGGTCAGTACCGGAAGCTGTACGGATAACAGACACCTTAGGGAAGGAGAGAAAATCGGAATGGACTGGCGGCGGAAGGCCCGCTTTTTGTCGGTGCGGAGCGTATATGTGGGGCTGGGCCTTGGTCTGGCCGCCCTGACGGGGGCGGCGGGCATGGTGATAGGTGCTGTCATAGGCCGCCCGGCGTTCGGCGCTTTGGCCTTATGCCTGATTCTTTTGGTAGCCAGCGCGCTGGCAAGCTGGTTTTGGATTGCCTTGCCCTACTATCGTTTTGAGCGCGCCATCCGTGCTTTTTTGGAGGAGTACCCCACAAACGGCACACCAGGAGGAGAGGCCCCCATCTCTCCGGGCACTGAGCGGCTACTGGAGCAGGCCCGGGCGGTGATGAACCCCTCCCAGCTCTTCAAGCTCAACAAGCGCCAGGCCCAGTACCTGGCCCTGCAAAACCAGATCAATCCCCATTTTCTCTATAACACCCTGGAGAGCATCCGCAGTGAGGCTCTCATTGCGCAGCTTGACAGCGTGGCCGACATGACTGAGGCTCTGGCCTCATTCTTCCGCTACACCATCAGCAAGGTAGAAAATCTGGTGTCGGTAGAGGAGGAACTGCAAAACTGCCAGACTTATTTCCGCATCCAGCGCTACCGCTTTGGCGAGCGGCTGAATCTGAGTATCGAGTACGACCCCGACGACCAGGAGGAGATATTTCGCTGCCGCCTGCCCAAGCTGACCATGCAGCCTATCCTGGAAAACAGCATCATCCACGGTACCGAGCTGAAGATCGGCACCAGCCAACTCACTATCCACCTGGAGCGCACTCAGCGCAGGTTGCTCATCCGGGTTTCGGACAATGGCATCGGTATGGATGCGGAGACTCTGGCCCGGGTCAACGGCCGACTGGGCCGGGGCGGCCTGTCGGCGGTGGGACATGAGGGAGAGCAGCGTGGCGGCGTGGCCTTGGTCAATGTGGACGACCGCATCCGCCTGCTGTTTGGCAGCGAATACGGCCTGCATGTGTTCTCCATCCAGGGCAGCGGCACCGACGTGGAAATCACCCTGCCCGCCATCACCAGCGACCGGGAGATTCCCAACCAGGAGGCCCTGTCATGAGAGAGGAGATTCTTCGCCTGGAGCGGGTTACCTGCCGGGAGCAGGGCGTGGTGCAGCTGGAAAACTTCAATTTACAGATCTTTCGAGGGGAAATCATGGGTCTCTTGGCGGTAAACAGCCACGGCTTGAACACCCTCATCGGGCTGCTACGCCGCAGGCTGCCCCTGGATCGGGGGTATGTGTACTACCGGGAGAGACAGATCAATGCCTGGGGCAGCCAGATTCCTGACCGTACCCTCCAGCGCATCGGCATCATTGAAAATCGCAGTTCCCTGGTCTCTGGCATGACGGTGGCCGACAATATTTTTGTGCTGCGCCCCAGCTTTAAAAGCTGGCTCATTCGCCCGTCTCTGCTGCACACCCAACTAAAGCCTGTTCTGGAGCAGTTAGGCGCCGATTTCTCCCCTGACGACTATGTGGACAGGCTTACCCCTTTCCAGCGCTTTGTGGTAGAGATGCTCAAGGCGGTGTTGGGGGGATGTCGTTTGATCGTTTTGAGGGAAGTATCTACCTTTATCAGTGATGCTGACCTGTCTCGCCTGCACGCCATCATCCGCAAATTTGCCCAAGAGGGTATCTCATTTCTCTACATCGGCTACCACTTTGAGGAATTGCGGGAAATCTGCGACCGCACTGCCCTCCTGATGAATGGGATGATTCCCAAGGTACTGCTACGGGGCGAACCCCTGTTCCCCTGCGGAGAGCCTTACCACCAGCTGGTACGGGGCCAGATGGAGAGGGAGGAGAGCACGGGCCCCACAGAGAAAGCCGCCTTTCGGGCCCGCCATGTGACGGGCGGCAAGGTACACGACCTGAGCTTCTCTGTCCAGCCGGGGGAATGCGTTGTGCTCCAGGATCTAAACAACCAGATTTTCGGAGATCTGCTGGATCTGCTCACCGGACAGTTGTCCATGGAGAAGGGAAACTTTGAGATGGACGGGAAACCTTTTGTTCCGGGCTATACCCGAGAGATTGCTATTCTGTTGGAGCATGCCCATGATTCTATGCTGATTAAAGAAATGAGTGTGCTGGATAATCTGTGCTTTACCCTGGACCACCGACTGCCTGAGGTGTGGCGCAGCAACCGGCTGCGCCGAGGGATTGAGCGAGAGTGCGGAGAGTTGTTGGAGTCAGAATTGTTTTCCCTATGGCCTGACCAGCTGACTACACCCCAGAAGTATGATCTAATCTATACTCGTGTTCTGCTGCAAAAACCGAAGGTTATTTTTTGTGTTCAGCCTTTCCAAGGCGCGGATATGGAACTGCGCATGCGGATATGGAACCATCTGAAGCGGCTGCAGGAACAAGGTACAGCTTTGGTGATCCTAGCAGTCAATCTAGCAGATAGTCTATCTTTAGCCCATCAGTTGCTTCGGATTCGTCGAGATGGCCCCCATGAATATTATGGCCGTGAAGATTTTTCACACTTGTCCGATTCGACACCCTGGGCAAATTTCTATCAGCACTTTCAAATATAACTATTTTGCTAAAATATGACAAACACAAATCTTCTGCAAATTAGTAAGTAAACAGGAAGAAGATAACACTACCTACTGTACCATAGCGCCATGCATTTTAGATACTGTTGTTACATCACAAGTCCCTGTTAGGATTAACAAGAGATATCCTTACTTTTGGCGGGATAGACTTTTTTATATCTTTGATAACACTGTACTAAAAGCAGCTGAGATAAAAAAGTGTAACAGTAATCGTGTTTTAACGCGTGCAGCATACCTTTGGCTAAAATCATTTGTGCCCCTGCTTGGAGATTTGACCACACAACCAGCCACAGACAGGGCCGGAACAGCCGGAATACCCGTCTTTTAAAAGTGTTGAAAAGTAATCCGTCCATAGTAAAAACAGCTATAAATAACCGAAAAATATTATAAAAAACCAAAAGCCGGCGTTGACGTGCGGGAGGTCACAAGTTCGAGTCTTGTATCGTCCACCACAAAAACCGCTGTTTCCGAGAGAAAACGGCGGTTTTTCATAACTTTTCGCTTGCTTTTCCAAATCAAGTGGCCATGCGTTTTCCGCATGACCACAGTTTCAGCCACAGACAGAGAAAAAATGGGCCTCCGGAGGTGTTCTGCCTCCGGAGGCCCATTTGTGTATTACGCCGGATCGCCTTGGTCAACTTGTCAGGCCGCCCTGCTTCTGCCTCTCCTTCCCAGCGGCAATTTCCGCCTTCATCTCC
>CALWYG010000103.1 GCA_944385695.1 uncultured Oscillospiraceae bacterium
GGAAACCAGCTCATAGGCGTAGGTGGCGTAGCCCTGATACATGGTGGGGTGGTACTGGAGCAGGTAGTCCCCATCCTCCAGGCGGCAGGCAAAGATGCTGTTGTAGCCCGGATGGACAGGATATGCCTCTCCCCGCCACAGCTCTTTCCCATCCGCCCCGGTTACCCTAAGCTCATAATAGGTGCCCTCGCCAAAGTAGGTAATCAGTTCCACCATCTCCGAGGTTCCGTCCTGGTCCAAGTCGTAGTCTCCGGGCAGCAGTACCGTTCGTCCGCCCCCTTCCCACTCCAGGGAGCTGTCCAGAATCTGAAGGCAGCCATCCCCAAACGCCAGGGGGCCGGAGGTTGTCACCGTATCCTCCCCATAGGGCGTTACATCCACATATAGAAGGCCGTCCTCATCGTTGTACCGCAGGGTATAGTCATACCTTCCCCGGCTCTCCATCGTATAGCCGGTTCCTTCTCCGTAATTATAAACCAGCACCCGGGTGTCAATCATGCCGGAGCCCCAACTGAGGGTGGTGCATAGCTCAGGCAGTCCATCCCCGGTGAGGTCACAGAAGTAGGCATTATGGATGGGCATTCCTGAGACCAGGGGGAGCACCCGTCCCCCGAACTTCTCCCCCTGTGCCGTAATCTGCTCCGGAGTAGCCCGGAAGGTCACGCCGGGAAACTGGGGAATGTGCAACACCAGCTCCTCCTCCCAGTCCCGCTCACGGGGAGAAGCGGTGTAGTCAAACCATCTGGTGACGACAGGTGCATCGCTGTCCCCGCCGTAAAAGAAATGGAGTGCCTCCTTTGCCGGAGTCCCTTCACTGCCTCCAAAATCGGGCACCACCGCCAGGTGGATATACCAGCCGCCAATGGCCCCCAGCCCGTCCGCTGTGTAGGACCAGGCGGGCACCTCACTGGCCGGCGTCCCATCCTCAACCTGATACACACAGTAGCCCTCCGCATCAGGGATACGGTCCCGGATGACCTCCTGGGGCAAATACTTCAGGGCCTCCAGATAGGTTTGGAGCATGAAATAGCTGTCCTGCTCGGGCCACTCCGTAGCCTCGGTGACAAAATACTTGCCCTCGTCGGGAAAGATCCGCAGCTGGGCGCTGTACGTCTGCTGACCCCGGAGGTAGAAAAAGCGCACCGTCCCGGAGTCCTCCCACTGAAAGTCGCTGGTGAGGTTCAGTTCAAAATTGTCTCCGTTGACATACAGATGGGACGCGTCCTCCAGCTTTTCCAGTTTGGCGATCTGTTCCACAATTTCCCGGGGATTGAGGTCGGCAATGTTTGTGCCATTCATGGGAAAGTCCCGGCTGGTGGGCGGGTTTGTCAGGAAGCACACCGCTGCGGCCCCACAGGCCGCCAGCGCCGCCGCAACCAGCCAAAAGGCGGGGCGTTTATAGTGCATCACCGACTTCACCCGCTCCTTTACCCCCACCTCTCCAAAGGCCAGGGGGCAGACGGCAATGGACCGGCGGCGCACGCTGCAATTTAAGAGAGCGGTGGAGTAGCCCCGCCGGTCCTCCAGTCCCATCTCCCGGACAACCTTCTCATCGCAGGCCCCCTCAATGTCCCGGCACAGCAGCACATAGGCGACCCACAGCAGGGGGTTGAACCAATAGACACACAGCAGAGCAAAACCCAGTGGCTTCCACCAGTGGTCCTTCCGGCGGATGTGGGCCTGCTCATGGGCCACCACATAGGCCCGGTCTCCCTCCTCCATCCCATAGGGCAGATAGATGACCGGACGAAAAAGACCCAGCACAAAGGGAGAGTCCACATATTCACTCTGCCGGATGTTGTCCCGCAGGAGGGTAGCCGTCGCCATCCGGCGCTTTATGAGCCAATAGCTCACAAGGGCATAAAGCCCCATGACGCACATACCCGCAGCCCACACCCAAGAGAGAAAAAACGACCAGACCTGAGTGGGGTTGACACTGGCCCCCGGCGCGGGAGTCATGCTCTGCCCCAGTACGGGATTCATCGCACTGTTGACGGCGGGGATTCCGCTGTGGATTTGAGGCGTGGCCGTGTTCAGGATCTCCGGGGGCAAGGTCTGGGCGCTGGGTATAAGGCTCAGGGCACTTTCGATGGAAACGGGACACGCCAGGCGCAGGGCCACAAGTCCCCATAACACACAAAAAATCCATCTGGGCGCTTTGCGAAACACCAGTCTCAGCACAATTACCGCCAGTACCAGCCATCCGGCTGCAATGCTGAGATTGACCAGTTTCAACCATACAGCTTCCATGGCCCGCCTCCCTATTTCTCAATAATACGCCGGATCTCCTCCACCTCTTTCTCAGACAGCGCCTGCCTGCGGGCAAAGGCTGCCAGAAAGGCGGGCAGAGAACCCTGAAACTTTTTCTCCATCAGTTCATCAATTTCGGACACCTGGGCCTCTTCCTTGGAAATCAAGGACGAGACCACGCCGTCCTCATTTTTCAGCACTCCACGCTCCCCCAGGCGCTTGATGACGGTGTAGGTGGTGGTGCGCTTCCACCCCAGCTCCTCCTGACACAGCTTCACCAGCTGCGTGGTGGTCACCGGCTCCCGCTCCCATAAAATCAGGCAAAAACGGTATTCGCTCTCGAAAATCTTTGGAGTTTCCATTGTGTCACCTCTTTGTCTAATGTAGTAGACTTCTTTGTTCTAAGTCTACTACATTAGACAGTCAATGTCAAGAACGACATCGCTCTATTCCACCCAATCAACCTCTGGAATCATAAGCAGCTACTAGATATCCCTTGACTTTATTTTAAAAACGAGTATAATAAGAATTAAAATTATTCTAAAATGGTGTTGAGTACTGTGACAAAATACGGAAGAAAAATTTTAGAAATCGTATCCTCCTCCCACAGCCACATGACTGCCGATGAAATATTTGTTGTGCTGCGCCAAACTTACCCCAGGGTAGCCCTGGCCACCGTATACAACAACCTAAATCACCTGTGGCAGGAGGAGCTCATACGCAAGGTATCGGTAGAAGGCATGCCGGACCGGTATGACCGGATCGAGCGCCACGACCACCTGGTATGCAAACAGTGCGGCAGGCTGTTGGATGTGGATTTGGGCGACCTGACCGCTCAGCTGGAGCGGACATTGGGGCGCTCGATCCTGTCTTATGACCTGAAGCTGATTGATCTATGTGAGCAATGCAGAAAGAACGACAAACAGAAAGGAATGTGAGGAACCTGAATCATCTGCCCTTATCCGTCCGCGTCCCCATCGAGGCGGACAACCCAAGCATTGTGCGCTGGGAAGAAACGTGTATCCGGTGCGGCATGTGTAAGGAGGCCTGTACCAATCTGATGGGAGTACACGGCACCTACACGCTGGAGCAAACCGGAGGAAAGGCCATCTGCATCTACTGCGGACAGTGTGCCAACGTGTGCCCCGTGGACAGCATTACCGAGCGGGACGAGTGTTCCCAGGTACAGCGTGCCATTGCTGACCCCGGCAAAGTTGTGGTGGTCAGCACCTCTCCCGCGGTCCGTGCCTCTCTGGGCGAGGAATTCGGCATGGAGCCCGGCGCCTTCGTAGAGGGAAAAATGGTGGCCCTGCTCCGCGCGCTGGGCGTTGACTATGTGTTGGACACCAATTTTGCCGCCGATCTCACCATTGTGGAAGAGGCCAGCGAGCTCATCCGCCGCATCACCCAGAAGGACCGCCCCCTTCCCCAGTTTACCAGCTGCTGTCCCGGCTGGGTACACTTCGCGGAACTCTACGCTCCGGAACTGCTGCCCCATCTCTCCACAGCCAAAAGCCCCATTGGCATGCAGGGACCTACAGTGAAGACCTACTTTGCCCAGAAAATGGGACTGGATCCCCGAGCGATTGTCCATGTAACCCTGACTCCATGCACCGCCAAAAAATTTGAGGTCCGGCGGGAGGAGATGCACGCCGCCGGAGATTACCACGGCATTGAGGGCATGCGGGACACCGATCAGGTGATTACCACCCGGGAGCTGGCCCGTTGGGCCAAAGAAGCCGGAATTGACTGGACAGCTCTGGAGGACTCCGCTTACGACTCTCTCATGGGCAAGGCTTCCGGCGCCGGAGTGATCTTCGGCAATACCGGCGGCGTCATGGAGGCCGCCCTGCGCACCGCTTATGAATACCTCACCGGACAAAAAGCGCCGGCAACACTGCTCCAGCTCCGGTCGGTACGGGGGTATGAGGGCGTCCGGGAAGCTCAGGTAGAGGTGGGTGAGCTTACCCTCCGGGTGGCCGTGGTTTACGGCACTGCCAACGCCCGCCGTTTCCTCAAGCGTATGAAGGCGGAGGGAAAACAGTACCACTTCGTGGAGGTCATGGCCTGCCCCGGCGGCTGCATCGGCGGCGGAGGCCAGCCGAAAAACCTGGCAAAGGACGGGGACGAAATCCGCAAGAGCCGTATTGCCGCCCTCTACCAGCGGGATGACTCCATGACGCTTCGTACCAGCCATGAAAAT
>CALWYG010000104.1 GCA_944385695.1 uncultured Oscillospiraceae bacterium
GGCGGTGCGGGAGGTCCTCCACTCCTTCGGCGGGGACGACGTGCGCATCATCGCCAAGATCGAGAACCAGGAGGGCGTGGACAACATCGACGAGATCCTCACCGCCGCCGACGGCATTATGGTGGCCCGGGGCGATCTGGGCGTGGAGATCCCCGCAGCCCGGGTGCCCATCCTGCAAAAGCAGATGATCCGCAAGGGCCTGCAGGCGGGTAAGCCGGTCATCACCGCCACCCAGATGCTGGACTCCATGATGCGCAACCCCCGGCCCACCCGGGCCGAGGTATCCGACGTGGCCAACGCCGTCTTCGACGGCACCAGCTGCGTCATGCTCTCCGGAGAGACCGCCAACGGCAAGTACCCCATCGAGGCTCTCTCCGCCATGGTGGAGATTGTGGAGGAGGCTGAGAGCTCCATCCACTACTGGCGTCAGTTCCAGAAGCAGCGTGTGGTCCCGGCCAGCAACATCAACGACGCCATTACCCACACCTGCTGCCTCACCGCCATGGATCTGGACGCCAAGGCCATTCTGGCCGCCACCAACTCCGGCCGCACCGCCCGAATGATCTGCCGCTTCCGCCCCGCCTGCCCGGTGGCCGCCCTCACCATGCACGAAAAGGTACGCCGCCAGCTGAGCATCTCCTGGGGCGTGGTTCCCTTCCTCACCGGAGAGGTCACCTCCACCGACCGGATTTTCTCCCTGTCTGCCGAAGTGGCCCTGAAGGAGGGGCTGGTGAAGAGCGGAGACACCGTGGTCATTACCGCCGGTGTGCCTCTGGGCAAGAGCGGCTCCACCAATCTTATCAAGGCTCAGGTCATTGATGAGGACGCCATGTAAACACAAGCTCTCCTTCTCTAGTATTTCTTTTCCATCGTGTGGCTGCGCCTTTGGCGTGGTCACACGATTTCTTTTTTCCAGGGCGCACTTTTTTTGTGTAGTTTGCTCTTGACTTTTTTACTTTTCTGCGTTACACTTCAACGGTACAAAGCAACAAAGCAATTTGTATGAGAGGAATGAATGATATGGGTATCAAACTGGGTATGCTTCTGGTCTTCTTTGTGGTCATGGTTGGCATTGGCCTCTATTGCCGCAAGAACGCCACCGACGTAAACGGCTTCGTCCTGGGCGGACGGTCCGTGGGCCCCTGGCTCACCGCTTTTGCCTACGGCACCTCCTACTTCTCCGCCGTGGTTTTTGTAGGATACGCCGGCCAGTTTGGTTGGAAGTACGGCATCGCTGCCACTTGGGCGGGGATTGGCAACGCTCTGCTGGGCTCCCTGCTGGCCTGGGTAGTGCTGGGCCGCCGGACCCGAATTATGACCCAGCATTTGGACAGCGCCACCATGCCGGAATTTTTCGGAAAGCGATTTGCCAGTCCCTCTTTGAAGATTGCTGCCTCGGTGATTATCTTTATCTTCCTGATCCCCTACACCGCCAGCCTTTATAACGGCCTGTCCCGCCTGTTTGGCATGGCCTTCCACATCGACTACTCCATCTGTGTCATTGTCATGGCGGTGCTCACCGGCATCTATGTCATTGCCGGGGGCTACATGGCCACCGCCATCAACGATTTTATTCAGGGTATCATCATGATTGTGGGCATCATCGCCGTCATTGCCGCCGTTCTCAACAGCCAGGGAGGCTTTCTGGCCGCTCTGGAGGGACTGGCCCAGGTCAGCGATCCCACCGTCTCCGATGTGCCCGGCGTGTTCGCCTCTTTCTTCGGTCCGGACCCCCTCAACCTGCTGGGCGTGGTCATTCTCACCTCCCTGGGCACCTGGGGCCTGCCTCAGATGACCCAGAAGTTCTACGCCATCAAGAGCGAAAAGGCCATTGACACCGGCACGGTCATCTCCACCCTCTTTGCCGCCGTGGTGGCAGGGGGATGCTACTTCCTGGGCGGCTTTGGAAGGCTCTTCAGCGACCAGGTGGACATTGCCGCAAACGGCTATGACTCTGTGGTGCCTACCATGCTCTCAGGCCTGTCCGACATTTTGTTGGCCGTGGTGGTAATTTTGGTCCTGTCCGCCTCCATGTCCACCCTGTCCTCCCTGGTCCTCACCTCCAGCTCCACCCTGACCCTGGACCTTTTAAAGGACCACATCGTCAAAAACATGGACCAGAAGCGCCAGGTCTTTGTTATGCGCTGCCTCATTGTGGTGTTCATCGCCATTTCCGTGGTACTGGCCATCGTCCAGTACAAGTCCAATGTCACCTTTATCGCCCAGCTGATGGGCGTCAGCTGGGGAGCGCTGGCTGGTGCTTTCCTGGCCCCCTTTCTCTTTGGTCTGTACTGGAAAAAGGCCACCAAGGCCGCCTGCTGGGCCAGCTTCCTGTTCTCTACGGTGGTCATGCTGGCCAACATCGGCCTGAACGCTCTCTTTCCTTCCGTCCTCCAGTCCCCCATCAATGCGGGTGCCTTCTGTATGGTGGCCGGTCTTGTCCTCGTCCCGGTGGTGTCCCTCTTTACCAAAAAGCCCGACGCCCGGATGGTGGAGGAGTCCTTCTCCTGCTTTGACCAGAAGGTACTGGTTCGTCAGAGCCAGGCTCTGGGAGATCCCAACTGACAGACTTTTCAAAACATAAAACCTGTGGTATCCTTGATGGCATACCACAGGTTTTCCCCCATTAAAAAAGGAGCGTTTCATCCATGATTGTTGATCTTCACACCCATGTGTTTCCTGACAAAATTGCAGCCTCCACGGTAAAAAAGCTGGAGCAGCTCTCCCACACCCGTTCCTTCTCTGACGGGTCAACCGCTGGGCTTATGGCCTCTATGGCCCGCGCCGGAGTAGATGCCTCCCTGGTCCTCCCCGTAGCCACCAATCCCCACCAGGTCCCTCATGTCAACGACTCCTCCGCCCGCATAAATGATCTGGGGCCGGAAACGGGAATCTACTCTCTGGGTTGTATCCACCCGGACTTTGATGGGTATCGGGAGGAGCTCAGCCGCATTGCCTCTCTGGGATTGAAGGGAGTTAAGCTCCACCCGGAATACCAGGGGACGGACTTTGACGACATCCGTTACCTGCGGATTTTGGACCGCTGCGGTGAGCTGGGCCTGATGGTCCTCTCCCACGCGGGACTGGATGTTGGCTTCCCCGGAAAGGACAACTGCTCTCCCGCCATGGTGCTTCGGGCGATCCGTCAGGTGGGGCCGGTGAAGCTGGTTCTGGCCCATATGGGCGGCTGGCGGCAGTGGGAGCAGGTAGAGGAGCTTCTCTGGGACACCCAGGTCTCCATCGATACCTCCTATGCGCTGGGTTCTATCTCTCCTCTGGATGATGGTTACTATACCCCGGATCAGCTGCCTCTGATGAAGGAAGAGCAGTTTATGCGCATGGTACGCAAGTTTGGGGCCAAGCGGGTTCTGTTCGGTACCGACAGTCCCTGGGACGACCAGGCACAAGCCCTCAAGCGCCTGCGGGCCCTGCCTCTGGAGCCCTGGGAGCTGGAGGCTATTCTGGGCGGCAACGCCCAAACGCTGCTGGGCCTTTGAGCTTTTCATCCACGTCTTAAATTTTTCACTAAAAGTCAGTTGTATAAAAATGCGTCAGACTACCGTAATTGCAGTCCCCAACGCAGTCACCGACACCTATGCGTTCCTGGAACAAGAAGGCTGGATTGAGCAGGCCGACCAGTATGGTGAGCTGCTCTTTGTCCTGGAGCCCGCCAACGGCGTGTGGGGTACTCCCGCTCAAGAAGCCGACTATCTGAATACCTGCATCGGCGAAACTGTGGGCAACACTGCTTTTGATACCCGCTCCACCTCCAACGGGCTTGTCCAGTCCGGCCGTGTGAATGTAAGCGATGGGACCTCCTGCGCTGTATTTACCGGTCACTCCTGCAATTATTATGTGGGTTATGGAGAAGGCTGCGCCGTGCTGGAGTCCTGGACCTCTAACAACCCCATGTATGTGGCCGCCCAGGCCTTTGTGGACGGCCAGAGCGTCGGCAGCGAGGTGCTGGACGCCTCCGCCGCCCGCATCTACAACGGCATCAACACTGGCTCCTACTACGCTGGCTTTGACGACGAGACCTTCTCCGCCGTGCTGCAGAAGATGGCCGCCGAGGGGGCCGCTCCCAGCGGGGAGTTCATCACCAACGTCGACATCCCCGCCCCCACCCTGTTCGTGGGCTACGCCGCCGACGACCCCAGCATCTCCTACTGGATCGCGGTGAACGACGCAGTAGCCACCGACGAGGCCGGTGTCTATCGCCAGAGCCTGGACTCCGACGCCTGGCAGACCGCCTACGCCAACAGCAACGCCGAGAGCTGGGGCGCCCAGTACGGCATCTCCCAGGTCCAGGTGACTGACGAGGCCCTGTCCGCCGCCGAGATCCGGGAATTCCTGGCCGGCTACACCCGCTACACCAACCCCTTCGCTTACAGCAACGCCCTGGGCGTGCGGGCCGACTACTATGAGACCACCAAGGCCGCCCGGGAGGCCGCCGAGAGTGGAAAAGCCATTCAGACCTTTACCTTCGAGGGCTACAGCGGCCAGACCGAGACCGTGGAGCTGCGGGCTCTGGAGTCCACTCGTCTGACCAATCTGGGTGGAAGCCCTGTCTCCGGCACTCTGTACTCCTGCATGTTTGCCTTCAACGATTATGATGACAACGGTGTACTGGACCCCCGCGAAACCATTATGTACATTCCCGACAGTGCAAAGAACGCCGGCGCTGATGGTGTTCCTGTCGTTGTGGTCTTCCCCGGCAATACTCAGGCAGCTTCTACTTTCTTCGACTGTTCCATGTGGTGGGCCATCGCCAATGATGAGGGCTGCGCCGTGATCATCATGGGCGAGTACTGTGCCTCCAGCGCCGCCGGTCTTACTTACGGAGACGAAGAGGACAATGCAAACTTCTCCCGCTCCGCCCTGCTGCTCATGGAGGATGTGGTCAGCAAGGATGCCGGCATTACTGTGGATATGAGCCGTGTCTATGGCAGCGGCCACTCCTTGGGTTGCCGTACTATCCAGACCTTGACCCATAACAGCGAGGCCGACTACTACGCCGCCGTAGGCTCCACCTCCTTCCCCAACACGGCGTTTACCGCTGATGACATCATGCCCTCTTACTTGATGATCGGTCAGGCCGATATCAGCGAGCCGGACAAAGATATGGTGCTGGATCCTTGGGTGGTCACCGTAAACAGCTCTGCTTCTCTTTGGATCACCGGCGCCGCTGAGATGAATGGCATCCAAGTGGCGTTCACCCCCAACGATCGGGACAGCTTCCTGGATAGCTGCTCAGACTATGATGAAACCGGCCGTTACTACACCTACACTTGGGACGATGAAAACGGTGCCCCTCTGGTTCAGTTCACCCGCACGCTGGCCCGCGAGCACAACTGCTATCCCGAGGAGTTCCGTCAAATTTGGGACTATATCCAGCACTTCCGCCTTGCAGAGGATGGAACCCGTTATTACAGCGCCTCCGCCTTTGAACAAGACGATGCCATCGCAATTTCCTGATATTTGATTTCTCTTTGTCAATTTTTAAGGGAGCTCCGGATGGAGCTCCCTTTCTCATTTTATCCAATCCGCCTCGTCCCGAAGGGGCAAGGTACGGAAAATCTGATCCACAGCGCTTTCATAACTCCGCCCGTTCTGGGCTTTTTTAATCTGCTTGAACAGCTTTTCTCCCCCTTCAAAGAGACGGAAAAAGTAGCTCCAAAGCTCCTTCATGTGAAAAACGGCATTCTTTTCGCTGGAAAAATCCCGGAGATAACCTTGATAGAGCTCATCATGGAACGCCCGCAGCTCCTCCCGCCCAGCTGTTCGTCCTCCACGTACCTTTCGGGCCAGAGTCGGGTCGGCAATCAATCCCTGGCCCATCATCAATCCCTGAAGCTGTGGAAATTCCTCTGCCGTCTTGGCACAGTCCCCGGTGTGTACCAGTCCGCCGTTATAACAAAGGGGGCAGTGAATCAGAGGCTGTGCTCTTGCAAACTCCTCCTCCCGCACCGGCACCTTATAGTAGTCCTCCCTCACCCGGGGATGGAGAATCAGAAGGGAAATGGGGTAGCGGGCAAAGACCTCCGCCAAAGCCGGAAACTCCTCTGGAGCCTCCAGCCCCAGCCGGGTTTTCACGGAAATGGCCACTCCGCCCAGATCGGCCGAAAAAATTGTGTCGAAAAATTCATTCAGGGCTATGGGATCGGCCAGCATTCCCGCCCCCTTCCCCTTGGCCACTACAGTGCCGGAAGGACAGCCCAGATTTAGGTTTACTTCCCGGTATCCCATGGTTCCCAGCTCTTTTGCTGCCCATAGAAAATCTTTCGGATTTTTGGTCAGCAGCTGGGGCACCACGGGAATCCCCTCGTTGGCTTGGGGCCCCACATTGCGCAGCTCTCTGGGGGTAAACACATGGTCCTGGGTGGGGCTGATAAAAGGGAGGTAGTATTGGTCCACCCCAGAAAAGTATTTATGGTGGGCCCGCCGGAATTGTGGACCGGTTACGCCCTCCATGGGGGCAAAATAGAGCTCCATGGCGCTTCCTCCTCATTGAAAAGGGCCGCGGTCATTTGACCGCGGCCCTTGGAATGGATCGATACTTACAGCAGGCTGAGAGCGGCTTTGTCGCCCACCAGAATTACGTCGGGATGCATCTGGAGGATGGAAGCAGGCACGTTGGGCGTGACAGGTCCGGTAAACGCTTTCTTAACGATCTCGGCCTTATCCTTGCCGCTGACGGCTACCAGCACCTTCTTGGCCTGCATAATGGTCTGAATGCCCATGGTCATGGCCTGGCGGGGCACCTCGTCGGCGGAGGCAAAGAAGCGGGCATTGGCCTGGATGGTGGTGTCGGTCAGATCCACCACGTGGGTCTCCAGTTCAAAGGCATCGGCAGGCTCGTTAAAGCCGATGTGGCCGTTGTGGCCCATGCCCAGCAGCTGCAAATCAATGGGGCCCAGGGTGTGGATTACCTCGTTATACCGCCGGCACTCCTCCGCGGCATCTTCGGCCAGACCGTTGGGCACGTTGGTGTTGGCGGGCACGATATTCACATGGTCAAAGAGGTTGGACTGCATAAAATAGCGGTAGCTCTGATCGTGGGTGGGAGCCAATCCCACATACTCGTCCAGATTGATGGAGCGGACCTGGGCAAAGTCCAAATCACCCTTCTTATACCACTCCACCAGCTGCTTATAGGCGCCCACGGGGGTGGAGCCGGTGGCCAGGCCCAGCACACAGTCGGGCTTCAACATTACCTGAGCGGCCAAAATGCTGGCCACCCGGTGGCTCATGGCATTGTAATCCTCGGTCACATAAATCCGCATGATACACACTCCTCATTCCATTTTTCCAAGGCTTCCCATAGGGGTCCATACTACCAAAATTGTATCCATGTTCAGGGCTGTTTGTCAAGGCTTTCGGTGAATTATTTTCCCCGTCCGGCGGCCTTCTCCCCATGGGGAGCAAGAAAATCCCGGCTGGCTTTTTCCCACTCCCTGTGGTACAATCGTCTCACGAAATTTCCCGCCCTGCGCGGATTTTTAGGAGGAAGCCCATGTCCTGCAAGGAAGAATTTATTGAAATTTTCAAAACTCACATCACCCGGGACGGAGCAGACAAGCTGCTGGATTTTCTGGAAAACAAAAGCGACTTCTTTACCGCCCCAGCCTCCGCCCGGTACCACGGTGCTTACGAAGGCGGACTGTGTGAACACAGTCTCAACGTCTACCACTGCCTGGTGGACTATCTCCAGCGGGAGCGGGTCCAGGAGCTCTATGGTTTGGAGTACAGCGACGAATCCATCGCCATCGTGTCTTTGCTCCACGATCTTTGTAAAATCGGCTGCTATAAGCGTGGCACCCGCAACGTGAAAAACGACGCCACCGGCCAGTGGGAAAAAGTACCTACCTACACCTTTGACGACCCTCTCCCCTATGGCCACGGGGAGAAAAGCGTGTACATCGCCAACGGCTATATCCGTCTTACCCGGGAAGAGGCCATGGCCATCCGCTGGCACATGGGCTTTTCCGGCCCCGAGGACAACCGCACCGTAGGTCAGGCGCTTCAGAAGTACCCCCTGGCTTTTGCTCTGGCCACCGCCGATATGGAGGCCTCCTACTTCCTGGAGGGAGAGGACTGACCCTGGTTTCCGTATTAAAAAATGCCCCCGGCGCTTGAAGGCGCCGGGGGCATTTTTTATCTTTTACTGCTCGTCTTCGATCAGGCCATAGTCCCCGTCGTAGCGGCGGTAAACCACGGCAAAGGTTCCGTCGGCCTCCTCATCCCGGAAGGCAAAGAAGCTGTGGCCCAGCAGATTCATCTGCAAAATGGCCTCATCCCGGGTCATGGGCTTGATGGGGAAGGTCTTGCTGCGCACAATGCGGTACTCGCCTTCCTCCGGCTCATCCGGGGCAAAGGTGGAGACCTCGCTCACATCCAGGGCCCGCTCAAAGGCACCCTGGCGCAGCCGCTTCTCCAGGCGGGTCTTGTTCTTACGGATCTGCCGCTCCAGGGTGGTCACGGCAGCGTCAATGGAGGCGTGCATATCGGAGGTGCTCTCAGACACCCGGAAAATGGTGCCGCTGGAGCGGATGGTAATCTCTACCTTGTTGTTCCGCTCCTTCTCAATGCTGAATGTGATGGCCGCGGTGGCATCCTCCTTAAAAAAACGGTCCAGCTTTCCTACCTTTTTCTCCGCATACTTGTGAATGGCATCAGGCAGGTTCACCTTTTTGTCCGTAAATACGAATTTCATATGATCCGCTCCTTTCGCCCCAGAGGGGCAGGTATAGAAGTGGGAGGGCGCTCCCTCTCCAGCGGAGAGGGAGTTCCCTCCCACCGTTATCTTATTATACCACAAGCACAGAAAAAAGCCATAGCCTTTTGTTAATTTTTTCTAAATCTTCTGCTTATCCCTTCACGCGCACACCGCCGATCAATACCGCCCGCACCCGGCTGAGCAGGTTGATGGGGTGGCCGGTGGTGATAACAATGTCCGCATCCTTGCCCGGCGTAAGGGACCCCACCCGCTCGTCAATCCCGGCAATCTGCGCCGGGTGAATGGTGATAGCCGCCAGGGCCGCCTCAGGCAGCATGCCGCCCTTCACCGCCATCGCCGCGCACAGGGGCAGATGCTGGATAGGCACCTCCGGGTGGTCGGTGCAGATAGCCGTCTTCACCCCCTGGAGGGTCAGCACCGCCGGACTCTCAATGGTCATATTGGCCAGTTCCGGCTTGGATCGGTCACCCAGGCAGGGGCCGGTGATCACCGGCACCCCCTCCTGCTCTAGAAGCTCCGGGATCAAGTGGGCCTCAGTACCATGGACGATGACGCAATTCAATCCAAACTCCTTGGCAATGCGCACCCCTGTGGCAATATCATCCGCCCGATGTGCATGGATGTGGACGGGCAGCTCCCCCCGCACCACAGGCAGCAAGGCCTCCAGCTTGGCGTCGTAGTCGGGTTTGTCCTCCTCCTCGTCAGCCTGCGCACGCTCCAGCTTCTCGCCGTATTCCAGCGCCTTGCGCAGATTTTCCCGGATGATGGCAGCGGTGGCCATGCGGGTCACCGGGGTCTCATGGCGCTCATTATAGACGCACTTGGGGTTTTCACCCAGAGCCAGCTTCATGGCAACCGGAGCCTTTACCACCATGGCGTCCACCCACTTGCCGGTGGTTTTAATGGCGGCAAATTGGCCGGAGATGGGGTTGGCAGAACCCGGGCCAGTCAGAACAGTGGTTACCCCAGCCGCCCTAGCCTCTTCAAAGCAGCGGTCCAGGGGATTGATCGCGTCAATAGCCCGAAGATGAGGGGTGCAGGGATCGGTGGCCTCGTTTCCATCGTCCCCCTCAAATCCCAGCGCGTCTCCGAACATGCCCAGATGACAATGGGCATCAATAAAGCCGGGCATGATGTGGCCGCCCCCCGCATCCAGGGTCTCTCCCTCCCAGTGGTCCGGGCATTCCTCCATGGGACCCACCTTTGCAATTTTGTCCCCGGATACGGCTACATAGCCATTGGGAATGGTAAGTCCGTCCATAGTATGGACCGTTCCGTTGATGATCAGCATGGTTTTGTTCCTCCGTTTCGGGAAACGACAGCGTTCCCGTTGACCTTATTTTCTTTCCGTAGTATGCTCTGTTTGGCTCAACCAATCGGGGGCTTCCCCAGATCCTGACGCCCCCGGCTGGGGGCGTTTTTTTATAAAAACAGGGCCGCCGCATATGCGGCGGCCCTGGACAAAGATGGTGTAAGCCCTCTCTCCGGCCCGATTACCGGCGGCCGCCTACCCGCCGGTTTCCGCCCTTCTTTTCGATGTAGCGGAGCTCGGACAGCTTGCTGTCGGAAGACTGCATGAACTGCTTCAGCCGATCCTCAAAATCAGTGGGTTCCTTTGGAGCCTGGCGCACAAAGCCCACAGGGCGGGGGGCACTGTTCTGGTGGGGACGGCCGCCGCCGTTAAAGCGCTGCTGTCCGCCGCCTCCCTGCTGCCGGGGGGCGCGCTGAGGTGGGGGCTCTACCTGCTTGATGGACAGATTGATCCGGTTTGCCTGGTCAATGCCGATGATCTTCACCTTGACCTCCTGCCCCTCGTGCAGGTGATCAGAGACCTCATTCACATAGGAATAGGCAATCTCGGAAATATGTACCAGACCGGACTTTCCCTCCGGCAGTGCAACAAAAGCCCCGAATTTTGTGATACCTGTAACCTTGCCGTCCAGGACGGCCCCAACTCCAAACTCCATAAGCGACCGAAATATCCTCCTTGTAAAATTCTCCGTCCGGGGCACACATCCCCCTGACCGGAGCTGCGGCCGGGTCAGTTGGCCACGTCTACGTACAGCTCCTCGCCCTGCCGGACAAAGCCCTTGTCCCGGGCTACCTGTTCCATCATGTCAGGGTCGTCGCTGTTTGCGATGGCGTCTTGCAGCTCTTGATTGCGCAGCTGCTGGTTGGCCACCTGCTGGGTCAACGCATCGCGCTGTTCTTCCACGCTTTGAATTTTTCCCCTCAGGTCCATGAGAGAGGTGGCCATGTAGATGAGAAGGACGAGCACGACCAGCTTGGTCAGAATTCCGGCCCGTTTGAATCGTACCATCCACCACACTCCCTTCCCGCTGCACACGGCGGCGCTGTACCGCATCCAACTGTCTCGTATTCTGCTTTATTTTATACCATTTCGCCCCGGAAAGGAAGATGTTTTTTGCAAGTTCTTTAATTTTTTTTAAAAAAGCCCCGCTTACCCCCAATGGAAGTGTTAAAATTTCCCATAATTGAGTGATAAGATCTGCCAAAAGATAGCCAAATTTCAGCATCCAGGGACTGATGGCCCAAAAATAAATCCCGCCGCCCAACAGGCAGAACAGGGCCCCATATAGCCGCACCTGCCCGCCCCAGGCTCCCTGAGACCAGAAAAACAGCGCCCCCGTTGCCCCCAGCCAGAAGGTCAGATCCAGAATGGCACCCAGAAGAGGAAGCTTTACCCGCACCCGAAGGATCCGCATAAGGTCGTATCCCACTCCCATGGCCCCACCCAGCAGCAACGCTTGACACAGAGCCCTGCCCTGCTCCACGGTATCAATGTTCATCCTCCCAGCAGCCGGGCGAACAGCCCGCCCCTGCGGCCCTCCTCCGTCTCATAGATCAGGGCGTTTACCCGCCCCTCCACCTTCAGATCTCCTCCGTCCAGGGACAGCTTTTCAATGTGCAGTCCCTCTCCCTGAATCTCCAGCTCCCCCTGGGCGGTGGTGAGCAGAATGGAGCTCTCATCAAACCGCTCCACCTCTTCCACCCCGGAAATCACCAGCTGTTCCCGCTCCTCCAGAATCACATGATGGCTCATGTCCATCCTGCCTCTGTCCGTCTCATAGTCCATTGCAAGACCCCCTTCCATTGGTCCATTTTATGGGCTTCTCCCCCCTTTTTATGCCTCCTTTCCCTAGCGATGGCTGAAGATTGTCCAATTCGCACATAGAAATGCGTCCGCCCCTGTTGTACAATGGATCAAACATCCCTTATCGGAGGTCCAATCATGGTCGAGGCTATTTTTTTTGATATTGACGGCACGCTGGTCAGCTTTCAAACCCACCAGATCTCTCCCCGCGTGCTTTCCGCCCTGCACACTCTTCAGGCCCGGGGCATTAAGCTCTTCGTATCCACCGGCCGGCACCCCCTTATGCTGG
Organism: uncultured Oscillospiraceae bacterium; assembly: GCA_944385695.1. GTDB lineage: Bacteria > Bacillota > Clostridia > Oscillospirales > Oscillospiraceae > Lawsonibacter. Next base: position 12,142 of record CALWYG010000104.1, read on the forward strand.
ATGCGGTTCGCTCTGCCTTCCCCTTTGACGGCTATGTGACCCTCAGCGGCCAATATTGCTACTGCGGAGACAAGGTACTGCGCAGCAACCCCATGGAGCCTGCCGCCGTGGAGGAACTGGTGGCCGCCGTCGGCTCCAACGCCTTTTCCTGTATCTTCCTGGAAGGAAAAGACATTTACATAAACTACTCCAACCAGTACACCGTCCGGTTCATGGACGACCTGCACCTTCCTCTCCCTCCCACTGCCGATCCAAAGCGGGCTCTAGGCCGGGACATTTACCAGGCCATTACCTTCCTCACCAAAGAAAATGAGGGACTGCTTTTGGACCAGGCCCCCCATCTGAAGACCACCCGGTGGCATCCCTATTTCCTGGATGTGATTCCCACCACCGGCGGAAAGGACAAGGGAATGGACGCCATATTGGAGCACTTCTCCATTCCGCTGGAACATACCATGACCTTTGGAGACGGGGAAAACGACCTGTCCATGCTGGTCCACGCCGGCACCGGGATCGCCATGGGCTCAGCCAGCGATTTTGTGAAGGGACAGGCCGACTATGTAACCGGCACGGTGGACGAGGACGGCGTGGTCTCCGCTCTGGAGCACTTCGGCCTGCTGCCTTGACGCATATTTTTACATTATTAACAAATTAGAGTGGAATTTCCTGGGGAAACAGTGTACAATAAGATCAATCCTTCCAAACTGTAAACAGGAGGTTCCCATATGAAACTCACATTCTTCGGCGCCGCCCATGCCGTTACGGGCAGCTGCCACTGTCTGGAAGTTGGGGGCAAAAAAATTCTCATTGACTGCGGCCTGCAGCAGGGCCGAGACGAACATGATGACAACGCTCTTGACTTTTCTCCCAGCTATATTGACTACGTTTTGGTCACCCACGCTCACATCGACCACTCCGGCCGTCTCCCTCTGTTGGTAAAAGAGGGCTTTTCCGGCCAGATCATTTCCACCCGTCTCACCGCGCAGCTCATGTCCATTATGCTTCGGGACTCTGCCCACATTCAGGAAAGCGATGCCCAGTGGCAGAACCAAAAGGGAAAACGTGCCGGCCGGGAGGAAGTCGAGCCTTTGTACACCCTGGCGGATGCGGAAGCCGCCCTTCAGCTGCTGCGCACCTATGAGTACGGCCAGATCTTTGATCTGTGCGAGAACGTGAAGGTCCGCTTCTGCGATGCGGGACACCTGCTGGGCTCCTCCGCGGTGGAAATTTGGGCCACGGAAAACGGCGTGACCAAAAAGCTGGTCTTTTCCGGGGATCTGGGCAATGTGGACCAGCCTATTATCCGCAATCCCTCCTTTGTGGAGCAGGCGGACTATGTGGTCATGGAATCCACCTACGGCGACCGGAACCACGAACCCCCGGAGAGCTACACGGAAGCTCTGGCCGCTCTGATTGACGACGTATTTTCCAAAGGGGGCAATATTGTCATTCCCTCCTTTGCGGTAGGGCGCACCCAGGAGCTTTTGTACTTCCTCCGGGAAATTAAAAACAGTGGTATGGTTCGCACCGTTCCTAACTTTACGGTCTGCGTGGACAGCCCCTTGGCTGCGGAGGCCACCAAGATCTACGCCGGAGACCTCCATGGCTATCTGGATGAGGAGGCCATCGCTGTGCTCCAGGGGGGCGAAGATCTGTTTACCTTCCCTGGCCTCACTCTCACCCAGTCCACAGAGGAATCCAAGGCCCTCAATATGGACCCCACCCCGAAGATCATCATCTCCGCCTCGGGCATGTGTGATGCCGGCCGTATTCGCCACCATCTGAAACACAACCTCTGGCGGCCTGAATGCGCGGTGGTATTTGTGGGCTACCAGGGCGAAGGTACTCTGGGCCGCCGTCTGCTGGACGGAGCCAAATCCGTCAAGCTCTTCGGCGAAGAAATTGCCGTCCGGGCCCGGATTGTCAACTTCAAGGGCCTGAGCTCTCACGCCGACCGTGATCACCTTCTTGCCTGGGTGGAACACTTCTCCCCCAAGCCAGAACAGGTCTTTGTGGTACACGGAGATTCCGAGGTCACAGAGCTCTTCGCCTCTGATCTCAATGAACGCGGACTCCCCGCCCACGCCCCCCTCTATGAGGAGGTCTACGACCTGCTGGAAAACCGTATGCTGGCAAAGGGCATCGTTCTGGAGACCAAACGTACCACCGGCGGAGCTTCCGCATCCTCCCCTGCCTTCCTGCGGCTTCAGGACGTCTCCCGGGATCTGGCCGACCTTATCAGCCGCAGCCGGGGCCGTCCCAACAAGGATCTGGCCAAGCTGGCCGATCAGCTGCGCCAGATTATGGACAAGTGGGAATAATTGGAGATTATTTTATGATGCAATTTGATCGAAAAGACCTAAAACGTCAGGCCAGGGAGGCCATGCGCCTGACCAGGCCCCGGTTTTGGGTTGTATGCCTTATATACGTTCTTTTGACCACTGGGGTGGAAATCCTGGTCCACCAATTCTCTTCCTATCAGGGAACGGTTCTGGCAGAATTCAGCTTCTTCCTCTTCTTCTGCACGATTCTCTATAATCTCTACTATCTGGTTGTCCAATTCGGCTATAACCTCTGGTCTCTGTGGACCTGGCGCAGACTGAATCCCGGGGCGGGAGCTCTTATTCAGGGCTTCTCCATCCCCGGACGGGTCATTATCATGGAGCTGCTCATCATCCTGCGCGTATTCCTCTGGGTACTCCTGCTTGCCATGGTATTGACCATCCTGGTTCTTTTGGCCCCCAGCCCTGCGGTCTATGTTTTGGGCATCGTTCTGCTCTATATTGCTGTGGTGGTGATCATGCTCCGCTACGCCATGGCCCCCTATCTGCTGGCAGACTACCCCGATGACGGGGCCGGTGCCGCGGTGAACCGCAGTGTGGAGATGATGCGGGGACGGAAGTGGGAGCTGTTTAAGCTTCAGTTCTCCTTCATCGGCTGGTATCTGCTGCAATCTCTCCTGTACGGCGGGGTATTGCTCTTTTTCCTGATCCAAAGCGGTGCGCTCGCCACCGCCATAAGCGCGGATAATTTGTGGCTTTATCAGTCCGTTATCAACAGTACCCCTGCATTCCTTCTCTCCAGCCTGATCGTCCTTCCCCTTTCCCTCTGGGTCACCCCCTATACTTCCGTGGCCCAGGCCGGGTTTTACGACACACTGTGCCGCCAGGGGCAAGGCTACGCGCAAATGCCTCCCCTTTAACACAAATTGACAAAAGCAGCAGCGCCGCACTTGCCGCTGCTGCTTTTCTTTCTGCTCCTTTCCCGCAGGCTGAGCATAGATTGCATCGGCAGCCGGCCTGCGCCGGCTGTTACTGTTCAAGTCTCAGGAGGTAACTTTTTATGGCCGATATCACTCAGGATCTTCTGCAGCTGCAATACAGCCAAAATTTCCCCATTGCCGGAACCCAGGAGGCGGACATCAACCTGACGCTGCCTCCCGTCCCAGCTGCCACCGCAACCCTTATCGGTACTGTCACCGACGGGACCTCTCCCATTGCCGATGCCACCGTCAAGCTGTTTGACAGCCAGGGAGCGCCCTTCCAGCACACTGTAACCGATGTAGCCGGCAGCTACACTCTGGAAGGCATCCCCGCCGGCACTTATACCGTGGCTGCGGTCAAAGAGGGGTATCTGCTCAGCACCGGAATCGGCGTTGTTCTCACAGAGGGCAACACCAGTCAGATCGACCTGGCCTGTACCGCAGATGCTTCGCTCTCCCTGGGTGCCATTGCCGGCGTCGTCCAGACGCTGGTCAATCTCACGCCCGCCCCTCTGTCCGGCGCCAAGCTCTCTTTGCTCAATGCGGCCGGTGAGGTAGTCGCCACCACCTACTCCGTGGATGACGGCGAGTTTGCCTTCTATGACGTGGCCGACGGCATCTACACTCTGATTGCTTCCGCCGTGGGCCATATCACCACCGCCCCCACGTCCGTCACCATTCTGAACGGTTCCATCGCCAATGTCAGCCTGACCATGACGGTGGATTCCCGCACCTACAACGGCACCGTCAGCGGCATTATCCGCGACCAGATGGGCAATGTAGTAGCCGGCTGCTTTGTGGGCCTTTTTCAGATAATCGACGGCCGGGAGGTATTGATCGCCACCACCAAGACCAACACAGACGGCAAATACCTGTTCGGCGGCGTCACCGGCGGGCAGTACCTGGTCAAGGCCAAGCTGAACCAGTAACCTTCCCACCGGCAGTTTCCCGTTCTTTTCCCATTTTAGGAACTGACAGCACCTGGCAGGATCTGTATTTTTCCCAGTGCTGCACCCTATGCGCCCTGAGGGTGATCTGCGGCGGCAGCTGTCCCTGGGACTGGGTACGTCTGCTTCGCCGCACCGGCTGCCAGGAGCAGACCCGCTCCCTGCTGTGTACCCGTGAGGTCCACTTTGCCTTTTTGATCCCGGGAGACTACCTGATCACTCTGTGCGCTTCCCGCCGCAGGCTGGATCTGTGGGTACACCTGTCCCCCGGCTCCAACGTAGAGTGCCGGCTCCATCCCGGCTCCGGGCAGTTCAGCTGGCACGTTCT